>JAFQBD010000039.1 GCA_017416795.1 Bacillota bacterium
CATCTGCGAACGCCTGAACTTCATCTGCCATTGACAGGTCTGAATCTACGCCTTTCTGCCCGCATGCACTGAACGTCATGATAACAAGTGTCAGTACAGCAATGATACATAATAACCGTTTCTTCATAGACTTCTCCTTTTATTATGATTTATTCTCACTTTTATTAAATAAGGCCTGAAGAATCAAATCGATTTTTCAGGCCTTGGTTCATCATGTGATAATATTATTTTGATACTATTTTTGTTACCTTTATTCTACTATTCTGCAGGCTGAGCTACGATGAATGACTGTGCGAGGTCATCACCAGGGAACACGCAATTCCACATGTAGTAGAATCTTTCTGCAGGCACTACATAATATCCATCCTGATAGTGGTCACTTGTGTCATATGGATCTGCAACGATCAGCACGTCGTCACTAGGATTATCTTCCTGCATAGTGTCAATACCGATGATTACTTCCCAGTGTCCTGACCAGTCCATCCAAGCGATCATCATAGGAACGCCGGCATCTATATTCTTAATAACATCTGCTTCGAATGCTTCAAGAGTTTCATAGTAGTAGTCACCATCTTTGTTTACCTGATAGTCCCATCCCATTTCATCGAATACTTTAACGAGACCTTCTGCCAGAACACCTGTATCAGGTTTGCATCCTGTGATATCAGCGATAGTCATTTCATCGTATTTTTCGATATCGCCATCAAACCAGTTGATCACCATGTGTGCTGAAGCAGGGCCACATGTGTATTCTGTAGTCTGCTGATATGTTTCGAAATTGGACAAGATATGCAGTGAGCCTTCACTTGCCATGTTGTAATAGTCGTTGATCGCGAAGTACTGAGTGTCAGGATTGTCACACCAGCCGCCGTATGCATCTGCGCCCAGATCATCCTGTGCAGTTTCATATCCTTCTGCAACTGCTATTTCATGTTTTTCAGGTGCCGATGCTGATTCACCGCCACCACATCCTGCCAACAGCATCACCATCATAAGTGCTGTGATCAGCGTCAATATCAAATGTTTTTTCTTCATAAATGCAACCCTCCTTTGAAATAAATACTATATTTTAATGTTACACCTTTAGCATATTAAAGTCAATAAATTATTAGAATTGTTTGACATTTTCAATGAGAAAAATTTTGTCCTCCCGCAAACGGTATTTATCGTACAAAAATAAAAAATCGCCCCGATATTCGAGGCGATCTTTATACCCTATTTGTCTGTTAATACTGTGACCTAATCAGTTAAAACTAATTATTTCAGCATATCCAGCATCATCTGTTCGTTCAGAGCGTCAGCATATTCGGAATCCATTTCTCTGATACCAGCTGGGAATCCGTACTTAGCCAGTCTTTCTACGAATGGATCTGGATCGAAGTGTTCTGGACCCCATGCACCTGCATCGTTCCAGATTCCCTTAGCGATCAGTTCCATCATGATTACAGGACCTACTGCAGTCTGAGCAACTACTGAGTTAGTAGTGTACTTAGCGATACATTCCTGGTTGTCAGCGATCTGATACAGGTAAACTGATCTGTACTTGCCATCTTTCCATCCAGTTACCCATGAACCAGCACAACCCTTACCAGTCATAGTTTCTGTTGAGCTTACTGGGTTAGGGATAACCTTACATACGAAGTCTCTTGGAGTGATTTCGCTGTCGCCAACCTTGATCTTAGTGTGCTTGTCATCCAGTCCCCATCCGTGCAGAACCATCAGCTTAGCTCTGAATTCTGCAGGAACGCCGTACTTGAATGTTACTCTGTTACAATCGATTTCTCTTGGAACGAGCAGTACTTCTTCGTGTTCTACGTTAACTACTTCTACGTCGCCGATTCCGCCAGGGAAGTTGAAGATTTCAGGTTCGGAGAACTGTTCTGTACAGAACCAGTGTCCTTCAGGGAATTCTTCGTTCTTTTCCCAGATTACTGGAGGAGCCAGACATTCTTCGATAGTTGTCCATACGGAGAATCCGAAGTCTGAATCAGTGTTTCCATAGTTGTCGCCGTCTCTTACGTCAACTCTGTCGATCTTGTCGAACAGGTGCTTCTGAGCATACTTAGCGAAAACGTCAGCCATACCAGGTTCTACACCTGATCCGCAGATAGCGATCTTGCCTGATTCGATCCATTCCTGCTGCTTAGCAAACTGGTAGTCACCTAACTTAACGTTAGCCAGTTCGTAAGGCTTTTCAGGATGTGGAGTACCCAGTGTCATAGCACAGTCAAGGTATCCGATCTTAGCTTCGAGACAAGTGTCGAAGATAGTTTCATTCATTCTAGGGTCACAGCAGTTCATAGCGAAGTCGATACCGTGTTCAGCAACTACAGCTTTGATGCTTTCAGGATCCATAGCGTTTACAAATGCAGGAACGAACTTTCCGCCGCCGCAAATTTCGTTTGCAACAACCTTAGCTCTTTCTTCGTTGAAGTCAGCAACTACAACTTTTTCAGCCCAGTCGCCTTCTGCTCCTGCTAACTGGATAATCTTAGCAGCTGAAGTACCTACTCCGCCTGCTCCAATGATAAGTAATTTCATCTTGTTACCTCCATAAATTGTTTTCAACAATTGATTAAACTATTTGAGTTAAATTTATACTAGCCTATTTTTTTGATTATTTCAACTATACCCTTGCTAAATTAGTGTACTAGTTTGTTATTTTATATCTTGTCAATAAGTATAAGTTCAGCACCTATGCCCTTGAATATGGTTCTGATGCTGAGAGCGTCAGAACTCATATAGCTTCCCGTCGTGATATTCGCTTCGGATATGACGTTGTTTATGAACATTTCTCTTGGACCTGATATCTTGGCAGGATCTATCGCTTCATTGACTCTCGCCATGATATTGTCTTTTTCGAGCCTGTATCTGATTATCCTGAAATCGCCCGAAAGACCTGTGCATCTTACGAGGAATTCCATTTCATTATCATAATTCCTCACGATCCTGCGCAGTTCTTCATGACCTGCTATCCTCTTGAGGGATCTGCTCACATTAACATCGAAGTTATATACGAGGATGCTGAGGCTGTCCAGGTTTCCGGGATATTTACATCTTGTAGTGATCATATAATTCTCACCGGAAGTGATGACACCTTCGTTCATCTCCATAAGCTTCATATACGGTTCCGCTAAGATCTTATTGACACCTCTTTCCATTATTTCGCTCAATTCAGGAGGTTCTTTCTGAAGAGCTGCATAATCATCATATATATCGATATCGACTATGACAGGCTTTGTCTTGAGCTTGTCCGCATAGTCTGCATATACGCCTTTTACTTGTTTTCTTATGGCTTCTTCGATGCGTGCAGGCTCTACTCTCTTGTATCTGGCTTCAATTTCTCTGCTGATTATCTTGCCGATATATTTTTTTCTGTATTCGAGAGGGTGCATACCGAACCACTGTTCAAAATGCTTGATATAGTATCTTACGGCAGAAAAGCCTGTTTCTTCAGCGATGGCCCCGATCTTCTTATTGGTGCCTAGCAGCAGCTTTTCTGATTCTTCTACTCTGATATAGCTGAGAAGATCCTGGAAGCTGAGTCCTGTTGCCTCCTTGATGATATGTGACAAGTAATAGATACTGAGATGCTCTTTGTCTGCTATCTCACTTAAAGTAAGCTTACGGGCATAATTCTCATACATATAATCTGTGATCCTGTTGAGTCTTCCCGCAAGTATCTTGTTGCCCTTGTTTTTCGACTCATTCTTGAACTTGCCGTCTTCCATCACGAAATACTGAAAATCGCTCATGAGGCATGCTATCAGGTTATGGGTGCTTTCGATGACCTTATGCTCGTACCCGTAACCTTTCTGAAGGACTTCCATCATTATCCTTGCCAGAATAGTCCTGAGGACTTCAAGACTTTCGTCGCTGTCATCTTCCATATCTGTAACGAAGAAGTTGTTTCTCAAATTATCATAATATCTGGAGAAGTATGTAAGATCCATTTGAAGCATCATGACCATGTTGCTTTCGCCTGTGCTTTCGAAACTATGCATTTCTCTGTCATTGAGTATGAATATGTCTCCTTGCTTAAGAGTGTATGTATAATATCCGTTTCTAAGCACTACACTGCCCTCGAGGACATAAACGACTTCCATATCATCATGGAAGTGAATAGGATATTCATCGATACTGGCTGTGATCACATTGATAGGGAGCTCATCTTTGTAAACGATTTTCTCTTTCAACATTTTTTCTTCTCCTGTTAAATTTGATATTATGTTAACCTGTGTTCTTTTTTGTGTCGACATCTTTCAACAACCGAACAAGCTTTGAATTCTAAGCTTTTCGGAAGTTATCCACACTTTTTTTCGGATTGTATACAATTTTATCCAAAACTGCCTGTGGATTAGTTGAAAAAATTTTTTGTTGAAATTTCAACGTTTTCAGATGTCAAGTTCTTTTTTTAGCACCAAGTTATCCACAGGTTGTTCGTTTCTTATTCGCAACTGTCGAAATACTTGCAAATACTGGCTTTCAGAGTTTTGGAAATTATTTCTTGATGTCCGGGTGTCTTGAGATTTTTTAAATCATCACCGTTGGATAAAAATCCACATTCGGCTATAACTATTGGTGAAGAAGGGTCTTTTAGAAGATATACGTCATTCTTTCCAAGCTCGGTACGCTTCTTCTCCGAATTGACTTTTTCATTGAGCGCTGCCTGCATTATTTCTGCTGCAAGCTTGCTCTTTGAAGTTATCTCGTCATCTCCTGCCGAAGGATAGAATACCTGCGCTCCGCGAACTGAAGGATCCTGGGTAAAGCTGTTCAGATGGATGCTCACCGTAAGATCGGCAGCCGCCTCATCTATTATCCTCTTTCGCTCACGCATGTCTGCCGACTTAAGAGTTCTTATCGAAGCCCTGCCATCATCAGCAGCAAGGCTTTCGTCTTTACTTCGGGTCATTACCACCCTGATGCCCTCTTCATTCAAACGCTGCTTCAGGTCAAGGGCTATATTCAGGTTGATGTCTTTCTCACAAGTACCGTCTGAGGCCGACGCACCTCCATCAACTCCGCCGTGGCCGGGATCAAGGACGACTACCGGACTTCCGGCCGCCTTCCATACCTGCTGCACAGTCTCCACATGACTTGGTATACTGAGCACCGCCCAGACAAGTACTGCTATTACTATTACATCTACCAATTTGCTCTTCATGGCACTCCTCCGCCGATATATTTATTAGAATATATTCACAAAAGAGATGTCCGTATAACAGCAAATTAGTTAAGATAGAATGATTTATGTTAATTATAACACAATCATTTTGCATTAAAAACAAATAAATACAATTTTTACCGCAATAATTTTGTATTTTTTATGTTTTTGTTTGACTTTTTTGTTGCATGTATTAAAATTTTATATAGCAACAATATCTTAGATTCAGGAGTATATATAGAAAATGAAAACAACAAGATTATACCAACAAGATAGATACATCAAAGAGTGGGATGCTCAGATCACATCTGTTACGGAAGATAACGGCAGTCTCATCGTGACTCTCGATAAGTCGGCTTTCTTCCCTGAGGGCGGCGGTCAGAGCTGCGACCTGGGTATGATGGGCGACTATGAAGTCATCGACGTCCAGGAAAAAGACGAAGAAGTATACCATAAAGTGAAGCCTGCCGAAGGCGAAAACTCTGCAGACGGCAAGCCGGCACCTTTGCAGGAAGGAGATGCTGTCCATTGCGTCCTCGACTGGGTCAGACGATTCGACAATATGCAGCGTCACTGCGGCGAGCATATCCTCTCAGGAATATTCTTCGCACTGTTCGGCGGTGTGAACCGTGGCTTCCATATGGGGCAGGATTATATGACTGTCGATATAAGTCTCGAGGAAGATCCTGATGTGAAAGAGATCACTTACGAAGATGCACTGAGAGCGGAACTGGAGGCTAACAAGGTCATCTGGGCAGATGAGCCTGTCACTGTGATGCATTTCGAATCACGCGAGGAAGCTGAGAAAATGCCTCTCAGAAAGGCTTTGGCATTCGATGAGGATATAACTATCGTTTCGGTGGGCTCCATCGAAAACGCGGCCGATTGTGTGGCGTGCTGCGGTACTCATCCTAATACTGCAGGACAGGTAGGTCTCATCAAGATCTACAAGGTGGAAAATTACAAGGGAATGTTCAGGATATACTTCGAAGCAGGCGCCCGCGCGCTCAATGATTACAGAGCTAAGCATAACATCCTGACCGAGCTTTCCAACAAGTATTCTTCTTCTATCGAAGATTTTCCTTCAAAGCTCAGGGCCCAGGAAGAAAAGCTTGCTGATGCAAAGAGCGAGCTCCATCAGATAAAGAAAGCTTTTACGGATAACGAATGTGCTAAACTGGATGCGCTGATGGCCGAGGCCGGTGACGATTCGAAAGTCACTGTCTATGAAGTAGAACAGCTTGGTCTTGACGACGTATTCAACATGGCCAAGAGATATATGGGCAGCTGCAAAGGGCTGATCATGCTCTACTCCATCAAAGACACATCATATATCCTAGTTTCAGACGGAAACATCGACTGCGGCGGGCTGGTGAAAGAATATGCTTCCTTCTACAAGGGAAAAGGCGGCGGCAACAAAGTTTCTGCCCGCGGCATATTCACATCGAAAGAAGACGCTGAGATGTTCGCAGATCTTGTCCAGAAACATCTGAAATAAATAAAATAGGAGGCTGTGTTTAACACACGCCTCCATTTTTATTCGATATAAATAGTCACATATCTTACGCCCCACTGTCGGCATTCAGATAATGTATTCATGTAGATATCGATGGTATTGCCCTTGATGTTGCCCCCTGTATCTTCGGCACGTCTGGCTCCTACGCCTTCGATATATACGTTGGTTCCGAGCGGTATGACACGCGGATCGACAGCTATCTCTCCTACTCTGGCACGAGTTCCCATAGCCGTGGTTCCGCCTCCTGTATACGAATATGCCTTAACCACCAGTTTACGGCTGTACAACTTGCCGTTATATTCTATCTGGGTACCATTGGCAACGACTTTGTTGACAGGTTTTTCGATGACCTTTCTTTTGAGTTCCTTTCGCTTTGCCTCTTTGCCATCGATGTAGGTGATCTCATATGTCACCTTATCCTTGCCGTTCTTACCTTCTTTGAGCACCTTAGTCTTGCCCTCAGCCATTGTGGTATCGTCTTTTTCGATGGTCTTGAACTTCACCTTCTCGGTAACAGTCTTTTTCTCTATCTCAACTCGCTTGACTACGATCTGTGAATCTTGTTTGAGTTCCGTTCCTCGCTTAGGGATGACTATATCTCTGTCTCTCAGCTTGATACCTACATCTACGACAGCTTCTTCCACTGTCGGTTTAAGCGATTTATACGCCTTGGTCTCTCCGTCTGCCGTCACTACGAAATCTGTAGCATGGAGTATCTCGAAATCCATGCCGTCATGGATGAATCCTGTAGGCGGCGTCGACAGATAGTCTTCTTCGTAATACGGTATCCCCTGTTCCGTCAGGAAACCTGCCACAGTATGCTCATATGTAGTGATCTTCTGCGGCTGCCCGTCTATGATGGCACTTACCTGACGCGGAATTAGGTTCGTATATGCGAACATACCTGCCAGAAGTACTACGAATGCAGCACCGATAATAAACAGGCTGCCGTACAGCTTCCAAAAGCCGGGCTTATCGATCGTCTCCGGATCAGAGCAGGATATCTCTTCCGGCTCATCGGCAGGTTCGGCTTCCTCGACAAGTTCCTCTTCAGACTCGGAAGAATCATCTTCCTCAAGTTGATCTTCCGGTTCTTCGTGTTCGACACCTTCTTCGTTCTTCTCAGGCTCGTCTTCCGTTTCCGGCTCTGCAACTTGCTCTGATGCGCTCTCTTCGATCTGCTCTTCGACCTGCTCCGCACCGTCTTCCGCTTCAACTGCCTCTTTTAAACTTTTCTTTTCACTTTCAAATATATCTCTTATATCAATCTTCATATATTACTTATCCAACTCCGCCAGTCTATAAATGGCTTCGGCGTAGATACGAGTCAGCTTCATCATATTGTCGATGGAAATGTACTCGTTCTTCTGATGCATCACATCTTCATCTTCAGGGAATCTGGCGCCAAATGCGATAGTGTTTTCGACCGCTCTGGCATAAGTGCCTCCTCCTATGACCAGAGGCTTGCTCTCCATGTCTCCTGTGTGCTTCCTGTATATGTCCATGAGCGTCTGCACCAGCGGTTCGTCTTCTACCACATAGATAGGGGCTTCGTGCTTACCTTTGACAATGCCGATGTCATACTTGTCCAACACTGTCATGATGCCGGAGTAAACCTGCTCATCATCCATGGTAACAGGATATCTGACGTTGATTGTCAGCTTCGCTGTTTTCTTGTCCAGCTCAATCATTCCCACGTTGAACACCAGCTTGCCTGAAGGCTCGTCTTCAAAAGCACAGCCCATCTCTTCGCCATGGAGTCTGTATCCGATACGTTCGTTGTAGAAACTGATAAAGTCGTTAGTATCTTCGCTGGCGAAATTGAGTCTTCCCAGGAATTCCATCAGCATAGTTATGGCATTGAGTCCCTGCTCCGGTTTAGCACCGTGAGCAGATACGCCCTGTACTGTGATCTCGAAGCTCTTTCCGATTCCTTTGCAGTTGATCTTGCATCCCTTTTCACTTCGAAAAGCCGCCACCTGCTCCTTTACATGTTCGTAGCCTGCGCCTGCGCTTTCGTGAAGTACGCATCTGGCATAGTCTGCTACGGAGTTGGCAGCAGTACCGCCTTTGACGGAGCTCAGCTCAAGGCCTTTGATAGTGCCGTGATTGAACTTCTTCACCATATCAAATATGAGGATGCCCTTTTCTCCATGGATAGCCGGAAAGTCTCCGTCAGGCGTAAAGCCCAGGTCAGGCTTGTCGCCTACGCGTTCAAGGTAGTATCTCATACCGTGCCAGTTAGTCTCTTCATCAAGGCCCAGGATGAGACGGATGGTCCTCTTAGGTTCGTATCCGCATTCTTTCAGGGCCTTCATGGCATAAAAAGAAGCGATCACGGGACCTTTGTCATCAGTAGTCCCTCTGCCGCAGATATTACCGTCTATGATCTCACCGCCGTAAGGTTCGAAATCCCAGCCACTGCCTTCAGGCACCACGTCGAGATGACCTACGACGCCTACGATACCGTCTTCAGTTCCTGTGAAGTCTATATGTCCGCCGTAATTATCGGCATCAAAAAAGTCGAATCCCTCTTCTTCTGCTTTTTGCATCATGAAAAGGTACGCCTTATGGACCTCTTCACCGAATGGCATATTGCCTTTTGCATCGGAAACCACGCTAGGTATGGATATAAGTTTAGACAGAGATGAAATCATCTCTGCCTTGTTCTCTTCTATTCGTTTGTTTACTCTTGTCAGTAATTCCATTCTTTCAGCCTCAGCTTACTTTTTCTTGATTTACAGTACTGATTCTACTGCTTTGATTTCAGGATAGCTTTCCTTCAGGATCTTTTCTACTACGCCCTTGATAGTCATCTGAGCTCCCGGACATCCTGCGCAGTGTCCCTTAAGTCTTACTTTAACGATGTTGTCTTCAGTGTATTCTACGAATTCCAGGTCTCCGCCGTCTCTCTGTAAGAAAGGTCTGATCTGATCTAATGCGTCTTTGATTTTCTGTTCCATTTTAGTTCTCCTTTTATATATATAATTATTATCAATTATTAACTGTTTTATTATGCGGACCGGACTTATTACTTGCGTTCAGGCTCTATTGTCTTCAGAGTCTTGACTCCGCCATTTTCCCATGTACTGATATATGCAGTCTTGATCGGATCACCCGTGCTGCTGAATGTTATTACACCTGAAGCACCGTGGAAATGGTACTGTCCGCCGCTCATTATCGCATTGACATCTTCTCCTGAAGCCCCTTCTCCAGCCTTGTGGATAGCATCGAGGGCTATGACATATGCATCGTATCCGAGGGCAACACTGTCAGCCGGTACTGCTCCCTGTCCGTATTTTTCCTGATATGCCTTGAGGAATTTACCGGACTCTTCACTTGACTCTGCATCCACAGAATAAAAGTTTACGAATGCTGTGTTCTTTTCTGAAACAAGCCCATCTGTAGCTCTATTGAATTCATAATCTGCCCAGCTATAGTCGCCTAAGAATACTACGTCCAGTCCCATCTCGTCTGCCTGTTTGATGATGTTGGCAGAATCTGCAAGATCCCCCGGCAGAAGAACACTCTTGACCTTTTCTTTTTTTATGATCTCGAGCTGCTTAGTGAAGTCTGTATCGCCCGGTGTATATTCTTCATAAACTTTGATAGCATCTTTGTTGTTTGTCTCTGCCTTGATCCTGTCTGTAAAAGCAGATGCCATGGCCATCGCCGCATCATTGCCTGTAGGAAGAAGCACACCTGCAGTTTTTTGCTTTTTCTCATTGAGGACATACTTAGCCAATATATCACCCTGGTTTGAGTCGACATAACATACTCTATAGTAATAGTCGTTATTTCTTGTAACCAGCGGGTTGGTATTGGTTATTGCTATGGCCGGGATCTTCGCCTCATTGACATATTCTCCCGCTACCATCGAATATACGCTGCCATAGCTTCCAAGTATGGCGAGAGGCTCTTTGAAAATCAGCTCTTTTATGGCCGTTTCTGCAGCATATATATCTGAAGCATTGTCAGCATATACGAGCTCTACCATCTTGCCGCCAACACTTGGATACATCTCGTGAGCAAGCTCTATACCCTTTATCTCAAGTTCTGCCTCTTCGCTGTCCGTTCCTGTCATAGGCTGGTACACGCCGATCTGTATAGTGGCAGTGTCATTCTGAGGCTTATCTATGAAGCCGGTAATAAAATTATCGAGGGTCGTACATCCTGTCATAGATGCCAGCACCATAATAGATATTAAAACTATTGAAATATGCTTTTTATTTATCTTCACGTTGATCACCTTTTTATCTGAATAAACTCTAACGATTATTTTAACATGGTTATTATATATAAGTAAAGTGAAAGGTATTTGTAGATGTTTTAAGCATGCAGAAAAAAATTAAAAAAGGGTATTGACTAATCTGTACCAAAATGGTATATTATGCTCACAAGGTTAAGAAAACCGAATAC
>JAFQBD010000040.1 GCA_017416795.1 Bacillota bacterium
GGAAGAAATAACCGTATCGAAGGAAGACTTGAAAAAGGCCAGAAAGTCGTTGTGATCGAAGATCTGATCTCTACAGGCGGAAGTGTTATCGAAGTAGTTGAAGCTCTGAGAGAAGCAGGCGCTGATGTCCTTGGCGTAGTGAGCATCTTTACTTACGGAATGAAGAAGGGCCTTGAAAGGCTGGCGGCTGCTGATGTTAAAAACGTAAGCCTGTCAGACTTTGATGCAGTTGCTGAAGTAGCTGCTGAAACAGGCTATATCAAGCAGGAAGACATCGCCAGACTCATGGCATTCAGAGATAATCCGCAGGATGAAAGCTGGATCGGTTAATAATTAAAATATATATAGATTTAGGAGGAAGTAATGAAACATCTTATCGACATTATGGAACTGACAGTGGAAGAGATCGATGAAATGATCGCTGTCGCAAAAGACATCATAGCAGATCCCGACAAATACGCAGAAAAGTGCAAGAGAAAGAAGCTGGCTACATTGTTCTTCGAGCCTTCAACAAGAACAAGACTGAGCTTTGAAGCAGCTATGTATGAACTGGGCGGAAACGTTATAGGTTTCTCCGAAGCTCAGAGTTCATCAGCAGCTAAGGGCGAAAGCGTAGCAGATACTATCAGAACAGTAGGTGCTTATGCAGATATCATCGCAATGAGACATCCTAAGGAAGGTGCGCCGCTGGTAGCATCAAGAAAGACTATCGTTCCTATCATCAATGCAGGAGACGGCGGACATAACCATCCTACACAGACTCTGACAGACCTGCTGACTATCAGCAGAGAAAAGGGCAGATTCAACGATCTTACTATCGGACTTTGCGGAGACCTGAAGTTCGGCAGAACTGTTCACTCACTAATCAGTGCCATGTCAAGATATGAAAACGTTAAATTCGTCCTCATTTCACCTGATGAACTGAAGATCCCTGAATATCTGAAGGAAGAAGTTCTTATCAAGAACAATATCGAATTCGTTGAAACTGCTGATCTTGAAGAAGCAATGCCTCAGCTCGACGTTCTGTATATGACAAGAGTACAGAGAGAAAGATTCTTCAATGAACAGGATTACTTAAGACTGAAGGACAGCTACATCCTGACTCCTGACAAGCTGGTAAATGCCAAAGAAGATCTGAGCATCCTTCATCCGCTGCCAAGAGTAAACGAAATCTCAACTGCTGTTGATGATGACCCTAGAGCAGTTTACTTCGAACAGGTACTTAACGGTAAATATATAAGAATGGCTCTTATCCTTAAACTTTTGGAGGTGAAATAATGAGAATCGACAAAATAGAAAACGGAATCGTTATCGACCACATCAAATCAGGACAGGCTATGGAATTATACAAGATGCTTGGTCTTGAAAAGCTGGACTGTCAGGTTGCTATCATCAAAAACGCTGAATCCGGTAAGATGGGAAGAAAGGACATCATCAAGATCGACCAGATGATCGACCTGAATCTGGATATCATCGGATACGTAGATCCTGAAATCACTGTTAACATCATCAGAAACGGCGAAAGAGAAAAGGTTGCTCATATCGAACTCCCTGATGAAGTGGTAGATATCATCAAGTGCAAGAACCCTAGATGCATCACTACTACAGAACAGGAACTGCCACACGTATTCAAACTTACTGATAAGGAAAACAGAGTTTACAGATGTCTGTATTGTGAAAGTAAGGCGAAATAAACGCTGTATAAACTGAATATACTTAAGAAGAAATGTGCTCGTCATTGTTGAAATGGCGGGCTTTTTCTGTTAAAATGTTTAATTAGGTATTGAATAAATCAAGAGGAGAAAAGACTATGAAAAAGATGGGCTTAAACGAATTACGTGAAAAGTTTTTAAGCTTCTATGAATCAAAGGAACATTACAGAAGACAGAGCTTCTCTCTTATTCCTGAAAAGGATAAGAGCTTGCTTATCATAAATTCAGGTATGGCACCGCTGAAGCCATACTTCGCAGGACTGGAAACTCCTCCTAGCAAGAGAATGACTACTTGCCAGAAGTGCATCAGAACAGGCGATATCGAAAACGTTGGTTTCACTTCAAGACACGGTACATTCTTTGAAATGCTGGGAAGCTTCTCATTCGGAGATTACTTCAAGCATGAATCACTGAACTGGGGATGGGAATTCATCACAGAGGTTCTGCAGATGCCTACCGATAAACTGTGGGCAACAGTATATGAAGATGATGATCAGGCATATAACATCTGGAAAAATGAGATCGGTATGTCTGAAGATAGAATAGTTCGTCTCGGTAAAGACGATAACTTCTGGGAAATCGGTACAGGTCCATGTGGTCCATGTTCTGAAATCTACTTCGACAGAGGCGAAAAATATGGATGTGACAATCCTGATTGTAAACCTGGATGTGATTGCGACAGATATGTAGAATTCTGGAACCACGTATTCACACAGTTCAACAGAGACGACGAAGGAAACTATACAGACCTGGCTCATCCTAACATCGATACAGGTATGGGACTTGAAAGACTTGCATGCGTTATGCAGGGCGTAGAATCTATCTTCGATATCGATACTATCCAGTATGTTCTGGATGGTGTTGTTAAGAAGTCAGGCGTTGAATATAAGAACGGTGAAGCACCTGAAGATATATCTATCAGGATCATCACAGACCACCTGAGATCAATGACATTCATGATCGGTGATACTATTCTGCCTAGCAATGAAGGCAGGGGATACGTTCTGAGAAGAATCATCCGTCGTGCGGCAAGACACGGTAAGGTTCTGGGAATTGAAGGACCGTTCCTGGCTGACCTTTGCGACAGAGTTATCGACATCTCCGGTAAGGCTTATCCTGAACTGGAAGAACGTCGTGTAGCGATCAAGAAGGTAGTAGGTGTTGAAGAGCAGAAATTTGCTGCAACTATCGACCAGGGCATGAAGATCATCAATGGTCATATCGACGATCTGAAGGCAGCAGGTGAAACAGTTCTTGAAGGTGAAAAGGCGTTCAAGCTTCACGATACTTACGGATTCCCGATCGACCTGACTAGAGAAATCTTAGAAGAATCAGGATATACAGTTGATCTGGACGGATTCAAGGCTGCTATGGAAGAGCAGAAGAAGCGTTCACAGGTTGAACAGGAAATGGAAGGTGCAGGCTGGAAGGAAGCATCTGCAGACTTTGCAATAGAAGGTGAAACAGTATTTACAGGATACGAAACACTTGTAGATACAGGTATCGTAAAGGCTCTCTTCTGGGACCAGAAGCCGCTTGAAGAAGTTTCCGAAGGCGATGTATGCAGAGTAGTTCTCGATAAGACTCCTTTCTACGCAGAAAGCGGCGGACAGACTTATGATACAGGTGTGATCTACAATGATGATTTCATGGCAACTGTTGAAGAAGTAGTTAAGTTCCAGAATGTTTTCGCACATAAGATCACTGTAAAACAGGGAACTATCAAGCTGGGTGCAGAAGTCAATGCTATGCCTCATGCTCCTACAAGAAACAGGATCTCAGCTAATCATACTGCAACACATCTGCTTCACAAGGCACTTAAGGAAGTCCTTGGTGAACATGTTAAGCAGGCTGGTTCATCTGTAACTAAGGATGCTCTGCGTTTTGACTTCAATCATTTTGAAGCAATGACTGCTGAAGAAGTGAAGAGGGTAGAAGAGATCGTCAACGATAAGATCAGCCACTTCCTGGATGTAGAAACTAAGGAAATGCCTATCAAAGAAGCATTCGCTGAAGGTGTTACTGCACTGTTCGGTGAAAAATACGGCGATGTAGTAAGAGTCGTATCAGTTGGAAGCTACAGCAAGGAGCTGTGCGGCGGTACTCACGTTAAGAACTCAGGACAGATCGGTGCATTCAAGATCTTAAGCGAAGCCGGCGTAGCATCAGGTGTAAGAAGAATTGAAGCCGTTACAGGCCTCGGTGTTCTTGCTAAATATAACGAAGACGAAGAACTCATAGCAAAGACTTCAGGTGCTCTCAAGTCAAACAGAGACAATATGGCAGACAGATCAGCTGCACTCGTTGAAGAAGTGAAGGCTCTCAAGAAAGAAATCGAAGAACTGAAGAAGGCTGAAATGAGTAAGGGTCTGGGTTCACTGGTTGATGGAGCTAAAGAAATCAATGGTGTAAAGCTGATAACTCAGCAGTTCGAAGACTATAATATCAACGATCTGAGAGGACTTTCTGACCAGATAAAGGCTGAAAACAAGGGCGTTGCAATGGTATTCGCGACAGTTTCAGGCGGAAAGGTGACGTTCCTCGTATCCCTGACTGATGACCTTGTTGAAAAGGGTCTGCATGCAGGTAAGATGATCAAGGAAATAGCAGCAGCTGCAGGCGGTGGCGGCGGCGGTAAGGCTGACATGGCTCAGGCCGGCGCTAAGGATCCAAGCAAGGTCGGCGATGCATTTGCTAAAGCTGAAGAACTTATTGGTTAATGATAACTATATTATGTTAACTTATATGGTTTTTCTCGCTTGTGAAACTTTTGTGTAGTTATTCTTTTCCTCTTGTAATAAACTGGAAAAGAATATATAATAAATTTGTTAGGAGGTGCAGTTATGGATAGACAGACAAGAATGTACGATAACTTTGATAGAATTGAACAGAGAACTATTGAAGATATCTTGAACATAGTATATGATTCACTGGAAGAAAGAGGGTACAACGCTATCGATCAGATGGTAGGTTATATCCTGTCCGGAGATCCGTCATATATCACAAGCCACAATAACGCTAGAAACGTTATCGGCAGGATCGAAAGAGATGACCTGGTAGAAGAACTTATCAGAGCTTATCTGCGTAAATAATTGAAATTTCAAAGGGGCGGGCAGAGATGTCCGCCAATTTTTATATAGGAGTAAAGATGAAAAAAATAGCATTAGACGTAGGGGACAAGACCATAGGAGTAGCAGTAAGTGATGCTCTTAACATCACTGCTCAAGGAGTAACCACGATCGAGAGAGTAGGCATACGTAAGGATGCCGACAAGGTAATGGACTATATCAAGGAATTCGACTGTGATACAGTAGTCATAGGACTTCCTAAGAGACTTGATGGAACTGACAGTCCTCAGACAGAGAAAGTATACGAGTTCAAGACTATGCTTGAGAATAAGATGAGAAGCACAGGAATGGCTCATATCAAAGTTGAATTCTACGATGAACGACTAACTACAGTTATGGCGGAAAAGGTCCTTATAGAGGCTGATGTGAGCCGTAAAGGACGTAAGAAAGTCATAGATAAGCAGGCAGCAGTATTGATCTTACAGGGATATCTTGACAGAGGAGGCTTCTAATATGAAATATTATATCGAGTTCTGGAAACGTGCGTTCGACTTCAAAGGTGTAGCAAACAGAAAACAGTATTGGCTGGCTGTATTATTCAATGCTATAGTTTTATTTATCATAGGCTTCTGTATGCTAATTTTTACAGACGGTGATGAAGGGGGAGCAGTAGATATCATTTCCGGACTTTACACCTTAGCCATGCTCATACCAAGTATATCCATAAGTGTGAGAAGGTTACATGACCACAACATGTCAGGATGGTTTTATCTGATATCGCTGATACCGGCTGTAGGAAGCATAATCATATTTATATTCATGCTGCTTGGTACTGTTAGATCAAATAACAGATGGAGAATGTATGATATCCAGCGCGGATATATCAGAGAAGATATATTCAATGAACCTTTATACAGACCGTAGGGAAGAAAGGCAACTATTCCTATAATCATAATTTTGGGAAATGTTCGTAACACTTGCCAGAAGAATAGCCTGATATGGCTTGTTTTCAATAGTTTCAGGACCCATACAATTTATTATCAATAATTAAAATACTCCGTAATAATTATATTTCAATTAATATACGGAGTATTTTTAATTAAGATTATGTATTGTAGTCTTCTTTTAATATATATCAGATTCCCCTAATTTTACCCGAAAAAACGAGGCTCTAATTTTCGATTTAAGCGATTTTATTTCTTGTCATCGATACTTGTTACCTCTTAAAAAACGGCTTAAATCGACGATTTTCGCGCCAGCATTGTTTTGGCGATTTTACAGCTTCTCAGGCACCCGGATCACCATGCCGGGCTCCAGATCAGATGCTTCGATATCATTTGCCTTACAGATCTCGTATACGGCACGTCTTGTATCTGTATCATCTGACTTATATGTATTTGCGATGTCCCATAATGTATCACCATAGCAAACTTCAACTTCTGTGAACTGAGGCTGAGTCAATGCAAATGATTTATTCATGCCTGTAATCAAGCTGATCCCGCCAACCAGTAATCCGATCATAATGATCATTGATGTTATGAATCTGAACTTTGATTTGATCCTGTATTTTTTTCTTGTTCTTATCTGTGGATTTCTGCTCTGTGTATTATTCTCTGTTCTCATGTCGGACCTCTCTTTCCTGCCCCTCTTCAAACATTTGTTCTTTTCTTGTAATCATAGTTTAACAGAATGTATGTTCGCTGTCAACAATAAAAAACGAATGTTCGCGTATTTGTTTAAAAAAAAGAGAACATTCAATGAAATGTTCTCTTGATAGGTACTCTTCATTATATATAGGCGTCTTACACCCTCTCTGTCACCAGATCGAATCCTGCTTCAGTAAGTTCTTTCTTTATCTGTTCTATCTGTTCCCTATCTCTTGTTTCCAGTGCAAGCTTAAGGAAGCAGCTTGTTATGGCCATATTTACATCTGCTCTGTCATGATGAACTGCAACTACGTTTCCACCACATCTTGCGATGATTTCTGATACTTCCTGCAGCTGACCCGGTTTATCTGTCAGCGCTATAGTGATATTGAAACTTCTTCCACTTGTAACGAGACCTCTCTGGATAACTCTGCTGAGGATGTTTACGTCGATATTACCGCCTGAAACTATACATACGACTTTCTTGCCGGTTACAGGCAATTTATCGAACAGAACAGCTGTAACTGCCACTGCGCCTGCACCTTCAGCGATCACTTTCTGCTTTTCGATCAGTGCCAGTATTGATGCAGCGATCTCATCTTCCGTTACTGTAACGATGTCATCTACATACTTTTCTACCAGTTCAAATGTCAAGTCGCCCGGATGTTTTACAGCGATACCGTCGGCAAATGTAGCTGCTGAATCTAATGTGATAAGCTTGCCGGCTTTATGGCTTTCGAACATTCCTGCCGCACCTGCTGCCTGAACGCCGTAAACTTTGATCTTAGGATTGAGCTGTTTTATAGCATAAGCGACTCCTGAAATAAGTCCGCCGCCGCCGATAGGAACAACCACAGCATCTACATCTTCCAGCTGATCGAGGATCTCAAGGCCGATAGTTCCCTGCCCTGCAATAACTTCTTCATCATCGAACGGATGAATAAATGTAGCACCTGTTTCTTCACATATTTGTACAGCCTTCGCATATGCATCATCATATACGCCGTTGACAAGGCATACTTCTGCGCCAAGCTGTTTAGTCGCTTCCACTTTGCTGAGCGGAGCGCCGTCCGGCATGCAGATAGTTGATTTGATGCCGCTCTGTGATGCTGCCATAGCAACGCCCTGAGCATGATTTCCCGCGCTGCTGGCTACGATACCATGTGCTTTTTCCTCTTCACTCAGCTGGCTTATCTTATAATAAGCGCCTCTCAGCTTAAAGCTTCCTGTCTCCTGAAGATTTTCAGTTTTTAAGTAAAGGTCGCACTTGTCGGAAAGCTTAGTTGCCTTGATCAAGTCGGTATTTCTTGCTACGTTTTTAAGTACGAATCTTGCGTGGTATATTTTATCTAATGTTAACATTATCTTCCTCCCAATATTATAATTTCATAAGTTTGTCATAAGCCACATCTATCCAAACAAGGATACGTTTTCTCAAAATAACACCGGCAATAAACAGAATGACTGCTGCTGATGCGATGATTATTGCGCCTGTATATCCGCCTAAATTGACGAGTCGGCCGATTATCAGACTACCCATCATAGCAGGACTTCGTCCTACCAGCGATATTATGAGAAAAGCTTTTAATTTCATTTCAGAAAGTCCGGCAACGTAACTGCACAGATCTTTTGGCAGTCCCGGTATCAGATAAAATAAGAATACCAGTATCATGGCTTTCTTACTGTTGAATGTAGTAAGCAGCTCCTGTATCCTCTCTTCACCGAATATCATGTGCATTGCATCGTGCCCTAAGACCTTAGCTAAATAATAGGATATCACAGTTCCTAAAAACGCTCCTATCAGTGACCATACATATCCCATCCAGAAACCATACATATAGCCGGCTGCAAATTGTAAGCCTTGTCCGGGTATTACACATATTATTATCTGTATGATCTGTAATGCCAGATAATAGATGATACTTTGAGTTTTATATTCAGCGAAGAAAGCTTCTATCTGTTCTATTGTCGAGAATTGTTCGATGATATCATACCTAAAAAAGTAAATATATAACGGAAGGCCGACCAAAATAAACAGCAGCAGCAATAGCTTTAGTATCGCACTGATGGTCTTATATCTCTTTCTTAACTTGTCCTTCTTCTCTCTTGTTAAAGGCATTGATATCTCCAAACAACTACAGTATTACCGAACACATCCACTGTGGTTTACAGTTGTATAAGCTCCTTGTCATACAGTTCTTGAAGGGCTTTGATAACGCCGAACTTAGAATGTTCATATGTAAGCCCGCCCTGGAAATATACTACATAAGGTTCTCTTATAGGTGCATCTGCAGAAAGTTCGATCGATGATCCCTGCACGAATGCGCCTGCTGCCATGATAACCGGATCTTCATATCCCGGCATAGCCCATGGTTCAGGTGATACATGTGAATCTACAGGTGCAGCTGCCTGGATACCCTTACAGAATGCTATAACGCCTTCAGGGCTTCCCAGCTTAACTGCCTGGATTATATCGCTTCTTGTATCTTCAGGCTTAGGACATACGTCGTAGCCGAGAAGTTCGAATGCCTTAGCACACAGGATAGCACCCTTTACAGCTCCGTTTACGGTCTTTGGAGCGATGAACAGCCCCTGAAGCATAGTTCGTGTCTGTCCAAATGTCAGTCCGCATTCGCCGCCGATCCCCGGTGAAGTCATTCTGTAGGATATCTTTTCGATGAGATCAGCCCTGCCGGCGATATATCCGCCTGTCAGTGCAAGACCGCCGCCCGGATTCTTGATAAGTGAGCCGGCGATAACATCGACACCTACATCTGTAGGTTCTTTTTCGTGGAGGAATTCACCGTAGCAGTTATCTGTCATACAGATGATTTCCGGATTTATTCCTTTGACGAATTTTACCCATTCTTCGATTTCTTCGATAGAGATCGCTTTTCTCCAGCCATATCCTGTAGCGCGCTGAACTGTTATCATTCTGGTTGCAGGACTTATAGCCTTGCCGAGAGCTTCCAGATCGATCCTGCCGTCAGCAGTAAGTTCGACTTGTTTATATGTTACGCCGTATTCCTTAAGGGAGCCTTTTCCTTCTCCTCTGATACCGATAACTTCTTCGAGAGTATCATAAGGTGATCCTGTGCAGTAGATCAGCTCATCTCCCGGTCTTAATATACCCATAAGAGTCAGGGAAAGCGCATGTGTTCCGTTAACGATTATAGGCCTTACGAGAGCCGCTTCTGTATGGAAAATGTCTGCGAAAACGCGTTCTGTAGCATCTCTTCCGGCATCGTCGTATCCATATCCGGTATTCCAAGCGAAGTGCATATCTCTGATAGTATTGTTTTGGAAAGCATCCAATACTTTATACTGGTTATATGCCATAATATCATCGAGCTGAGAGAATAAGCCGGATACTGCTTCTTCACTCTTATCGATGAGTTCCATTACTTTTGGTGAGATCCCGAACTTTTCAATAAGTTGATTGTTAGTTTTGCTGTTGTTCATTTCTTCCTGTTTCCTTTTCCTTTAGTTCTTCTATTTTATCTTGAGCTTCCATATATAGTTCGAAAGCATTTGATGTCAATTCTTTTAAAGACATAAGGTCTAATATCACCTGTCCGTATATTCTGCTTCCGGAATTGCTGATATTATTCATTTTAGTAGCAGAAACACCTTTTGTCGCCTTATCTAGATCGTTATCTTTTATGTTGTCTACCAGACCTATGCCTGATGAGAAAGCCCTTGATAAATAATAATTGTTAGATATATAGTCACTTTCTCTCTTATATTCTGCATCATTTCTGTATCTGCCGATGATGCCTCCCGAAATGTCCGGATTATTTATCATACCGATATTATAACAATTACGTATCATAATACCGTTAGTTCCCGATATACCAACGATACCTCCGGCATACACAGGTGATATTTCTTTATCGGAGCTCTTTATGTCTATATTTATGGTTCCCGTATTAGAGCACTTGTTTATTACCGTTCCCGAGCCATTCATATATCCGACAACACCGCCTGTCGCCTCTGTGTTTGAATGAATTTCTCCTGTATTGCTGCATTCGGTTACTTCGGAATCATTAGATACTGAACGTCCGGCTATACCGCCTGTACCGTAAGTGGCTACGCCGCGTCTCGTAGACTTGATCTTACCTTCATTGCAGGAGTTAGTGATCATCCCGCTTCTGTTTTCTCCGACAATGCCGCCTATTTTATATGTCCCTGAAATATCAGCAATATTTGTGCAGCCTTCTATGGTGCCGCCTTCATTGTTGCCGATGATACCTCCGCATTTATCAAGCCCCTTGACTGTCACTTCGTTGGTACAGTCTATGACTCTGCCTGTTTCTGATAATGTACCTGCAATCCCTCCGCTATTGCTGTCATATGATATGTTTTTTCCTTTTACCTTGAGATCTCGCACTTCTCCGGATAAGTATCCGAATAGTCCGCTTCCGCCATACGAAGTGATTATATCAAGGCCGCTTATGGTATGGCCATTACCATCGAATACTCCTGCGAAATATGCTGTATTATCGATGCCGATGGGTATCCAGGGCTCAGTCAGCTTGATATCACGAGTCAATGTGAAAGTTACTCCTTCAAAGTGTTCGACTCTTGAAGGTTTCCATCGGTCTGTCTGTTCTTCGTTGACAAGGCTGCATAACCCCAGAAGCTGATTTTCTGTTGATATATCATAATGTTCTTGTATATTATTCGGATCAAACCATGTGGTGTCTTTAACGACTGTCCCCGCCAATGAAACAGGCGCAGTTGTGGTCCATATCATTGCTAATATGACAGCAAAAATGAGCGCACGCCTCATCAACCTCACTTCCTTCCCTTATTTCCCCTTTTGTCCCTTTCTTTCAAGTTCCCACTCCATGTCGCTGACAAGGTCGCGCTTTACATTCATCTTATGGCTTGCATAAAGCTGCGTCGTAGTCACTTGTTCGTGGTCCAGCAAAGCCTGGACATCAAAGATAGAATTACCTCTGCCTATAAGGCTTGTAGCAGCTGTAGCCCTTAATTTATGCGGGCTGTAACCTGCTTTTCTCGAAGTCGCCAATCCTATCGAAGTGTATTTTTTTACTAATTCCCTAATTTGTCTTTCTGTCATCCTCTTTCCCTGTAATGACAGAAATAATGCATCCCTGTGGATCGGATCCAGTGTATCATCTGATGCTCTCTCGCTTTCGAGATAATCATAAACAGCTTCAGTCACCGACTTGTTCAGCGGCATCACAGCTTCTTTATCTCGCTTGCGATATATCTT
This sequence comes from Bacillota bacterium, assembly GCA_017416795.1. Lineage (GTDB taxonomy): Bacteria > Bacillota > Clostridia > Peptostreptococcales > Anaerovoracaceae > Lentihominibacter. The sequence goes on from JAFQBD010000040.1 coordinate 11,669, forward strand.
GAATTCTCCTCTTGAAAAATTGAACGATGAGACATTGAGTTGCTGAAGCTCGAATAGTCTCAATCCATATGTAAGAAAGAGCATCAATATAGCCTTGTCACGCCGCTTAGTCTTTTCCCAGTACTGACGTTCCTTAGGAGTAAGATGTGAGCCTGTAGATACGGCATCCAGCATCACCATGACTTCATCATCCTGCAGAGCTTTTATCTCACGCTCACTTGCCTTGGGAACTCTTATAGGATCGAAACCATCCGTTATGTTCTTATCGATCAGCTCATCTCTATAAAGCTGTTTGAACATGACGGAAAGCGATGATTTCTTCCTTGCCAGCGTCTTGTTACTGTTTTCATATACGACGATCTCGTGTTCTTTTTCCACCTTATATCTTCGACAGTAATCAATATAAATATTGACATCTATCGCTTTAATATTATTAAAATCCTTAAGTTTTATGTCAGATATATCATCGGCATCAGTAAGATCCGTCTCATCTACTAGATAATTGCAGAAAAACTTGATGTCATTGAGATAAGCAAGCCTTGTCATAGGAAGTACATTACCTCTCAAATATGCAAAGAAGCCTCTTAAGAATTTAGGCAGCTGATCCTGTATTTCCTCGCACTTCAAAACTATCTCCTGCTCTTTGAGCACGATATTATCAGGCTTATTACTTTTATTGTGTACCCTTATTTGTTTTTCAGAAGCCATTCTTTCATATCCTCAAATGCATCTTCATCATTATCGTATCCTGAGATATCGAACCATTTCATTTTCTCATATCGGCGGAACCATGTAAGCTGTTTTTTCGCATAATGTCTCGTGTTTTTCTTGACGGTATCTACTGCATCATCGACAGTACATCTGCCGTCAAGATGATCCATCAGTTCCTTATAACCTATGCCCTTCATAGATATGTTTTCCTGAGTCAGCCCCATATCCATAAGCCCTTTGACCTCATCGAGCAATCCTTCATTCATAAGGATGTCAACTCTTCTGTTGACACGATCATAAAGTTCTGCACGATCTCTCGTAAGACCGATCAATATGATATCATAATCTTTAGTTTCACTGTCTATATCGCTGA
>JAFQBD010000041.1 GCA_017416795.1 Bacillota bacterium
CACTACGCCAAGGACATCAGCGCCTGCTTCTCTCAGAGCTTCAACTACTTCGATAACACTTCCGCCTGTAGAGATCAGATCTTCGATCACAACGACTTTCTGGCCTTTTTCAAGTCTTCCTTCGATACGGTTATTTCTTCCGTGATCTTTAGCTCCTGAGCGAACATATCCCATAGGGATGTCAAGGATATGACCTGCGATAGCTGCATGTGCGATACCTGCAGTGCTTGTTCCCATCAGTACTTCAGCATCCGGATAATGTTCTTTCACTGTATCGGCGATAGCGTTTTCTACCTTTGTTCTCATTTCAGGTGCAGTCAGTATCAGTCTGTTGTCACAGTAGATCGGACTCTTGATCCCGCTTGCCCATGTGAACGGATCATCAGGTCTTAAAAATACTGCTTCGATATCCAGAAGTCCTTTAGCGATTTCTTTCTTCATCTTTTTCTCCTCTTCATCAAATCTATATAAAAAGTTTATAACTATTTAACCTACGAATTCTGCAATGCATCTTTCATATGCAGCCTTAGGATCTGCTGCTGCAGTGATGCTTCTGCCTACTACGATGTAGTCTGAACCAAGTTCCTTAGCTTTGGCAGGAGTAGTAACTCTTGCCTGATCTCCCTTGTCATCATCTGCAAAGCGCACTCCCGGTGTGACCGTCAGGAATCCTTCGCCGCATACTTCGTGTACTCTGCCTGATTCCAGAGGGGAGCAAACGACTCCGTCAAGTCCGCTGTTCTTAGCGTTTGATGCGTAATGCGAAACTACTTTTTCCATCGGCTCATAGATGAGCATGTCAGCTTCCATTCTTTCCTGAGTAGTAGATGTCAGTTGAGTTACTGCGATAAGCAGAGGTCTTGAGCCGTCTTCTCTTGTCAGACCTTCAAGAGCGGCTTCCATCATCTTGCAAGTTCCTGCAGCGTGGAGATTACACATGTCTACATCAAGATTAGATAAGACTTTCATAGCCTTTTTAACAGTATTAGGGATATCGTGCAGCTTCAGATCCAGGAATATCTTATATCCACGTTCTTTAAGCGCCTTAACGATGGACGGTCCTTCTGCATAATACAGCTCCATTCCGATCTTCACATAAGGCTTATGATCACCCAGCTTATCGAGAAAATCCAGTGTCTGTTCTTTGCTGTCAAAATCACAAGCGATTATAACGTCTCTACCCATTATGTGCACCTCCTATAATATCTTTCAGATCAGTTATCCCGTATTTATCCATTACTCTAGGCAGATCCTCTACGATCTTTTTACATACATATGGATCTACCAGATTAGCAGCGCCTACTTCTATAGCAGTAGCTCCTGCCAGCATCATTTCTATAACATCTTCAGCAGTTGATATGCCGCCTATTCCGATCACAGGGATATCTACTGCCTCATATACTTGATATACCATTCTCACAGCTACAGGGAAGACTGCAGGACCGGAGAATCCGCCCATTTTATTGGCGATAACAGGCTTCTTAGTCTTCAGATCTATCCTCATTCCCAGCATTGTGTTGATAAGTGCTATACCGTCAGCTCCCGCTTCCTCACAAGCCTTAGCGATAGCAACTATGTCCGTCACATTCGGTGATAATTTAACGATCACAGGCTTAGTTACTACAGCTTTGACAGCTCTCACAACTGAAGATGCTGCCTCAGGATCAGTGCCGAAAGCTATACCTCCATCATGAACATTAGGACATGATACATTTACTTCGATCCAGCCCACCTGCTCACATCCATCCAGTCTTCTGCTGACTTCAGCATACTCCTCTATAGAAAAGCCGCCCACGTTTGCCATAACTTTTTTATGTAAACATTCAGCAAGTTTAGGTAATTCATCTGAAATGACTTTGTCAACTCCCGGATTCTGAAGTCCGATAGAATTGATAAGTCCTTCATTGCATTCTGCTATCCTAGGAAGAGGATTACCGAATCTAGGTTCCAGTGTAGTACCCTTAAAAGAGAAGCTTCCCAGCACATTGATATCATAAAGCTCAGCGAACTCATATCCATAACCGAACGTTCCGCTGGCAGCCATCACAGGATTGTCCATAGTGATACCACACAGCTCCACCTTAGTGTTCATTTCTTTTACCATATGATCTCACCTCTTTCCATTACAGGACCATCCTTGCATATCCTCTTATGTCCGTACTTTGTCTCACATGAACATCCCATACATGCTCCGAAGCCGCATCCCATACGTTCTTCGAAACTGAGCTGTCCATCTGCATTTTTATCTATCACATTATCAAGTGCCTTCAGCATAGGCTCAGGTCCACATGTACAGAAATGGCTGAATTCCAACGTTTTTACCACGTCTGTAACAAATCCTTTAGTACCTGCACTTCCATCAGCCGTCGCAACATATACTTCTGCACCCAGCTCTTCGAACTTTTCAACATAGAAGATCTCATTTTCCTTATTGAAGCCGAGAACTACCATCGGCTTTTTGCCTTCAGCCAGCAGCGCTTTGCAAAGTCCATACATTGGCGGTACACCTGCGCCGCCGCCTATGAGAACAGGTCTGTCACCTGTCTTGGCAGTATCATAGCCGTTGCCGAGTGGAGTCAGAACATCAAGAGTCTCTCCTTCAGCCATAAGGCTCATCTGCTCAGTTCCCTTACCTACAGTCTTATATATGATAGTCACTGTATCTTCAGTCCAATCACAAACAGAGATCGGTCTTCTTAAATACAGACCGTCAAGTCTGATATTTACGAACTGGCCCGGTCTTAAAACACCGTGAGCACCTTTCTCACAGCTAAGAACTATCTCATAAGTCCTATCCGCAAGCTTCTTATTACTTAATATCGTGAATATGATGTCTTTCATCCTTATACTCCTGAATCAAATTGCCATCTATAACTGTAGCCACACATCTGCCTTTTACATCCCATCCGTCAAACGGCGTACTTCTTCCCTTGGAAAGGAATTTTTCCGGATCTATAACATATTCTTCTTCAAGATCCCATACAGCAAAGGTAGGCTTTTCTTTCATCAATTCCTCTTCCAAAGAGCAGGCTGTAAGTCCGAAACGCTCTCTTGGATTCTTATAAAGGGTTTCAACCAGCTTTTCCAGGGAAATGATACCTGTATCAACCAATTTCTTATACATCACGGGAAATGCTGTTTCCATGCCTATGATACCGAATGCACTTCCTGCAAAGCCCTTGCTCTTTTCTTCTACGCTATGCGGCGCATGATCTGTCGCTATCATATCGATAGTACCATCTTTAAGTGCATCTATGAGGACAGCCTTATCTTCAGCTGTCTTGATCGGAGGATTCATCTTGAACCTTCCGTGGTCTTCGATCTCATCGTTTGATATAGTCAGATAATGGGGAGCTGTCTCACAAGTAACATCGAGTCCCTCCGCCTTGGCTGCTCTGACCAGCTCAACAGATTCTTTAGTTGATATATGACATACATGGTAGCTGCATCCTGTCTTTCTTACAAGTTCCAGGTCTCTTTCCAGCTGCTTCCACTCAGCTTCGGGAGCATCCTTTGGATAAGACTCATCTTCGCAGTGAGCAACGATCAGCTTGCCGAGAGCCTTTGCCCTTTGCATAGCATCAAGCATCATATCTTCAGACGCTACGCCCTTTCCATCATCTGTGAAGGCTATGACTTTATCGGCGATACCTTCCAGGTCAGCCATCTTCTCTCCCATTTCACCTACAGTTATAGCTCCGTAGGGATATACATTGACGAGAGCATCTTTTTCGATAGCATCGATCTGTACCTGCAGATTATCGATGCTGTCGGGACATGGTGAAAGATTAGGCATCGACATGATATCAGTAAAACCGCCTGCTGCAGCAGATGCAGTTCCTGTAGCAACTGTTTCCTTATATAAAAAACCCGGCTCTCTCAAATGTACGTGTACATCTGCAAAACCGGGCAAAATATAATAATCAGAAAAAATAGAAACATCAATACCAAATGAAGAAATACGTCCCCTCTCAGTCTCGTTCAGGTCCTTTATCTTCACAAAATCAGTAACAACTCTTCTCATTATTTTCTCCATATTAATAATCATCAAATTAACTGTAAGGATGCCTTGAATTTGACATCCTTACTTTTATACCATAACGATTATGTCGTGTCAACAAAAAAATAATTGAATTCAATATTTGTTATATTTATAATTCTTTGATTTTTGTCTCGAGGGTGATGTCGAGTTCTGCAGCGTACTTGAAGTAAGTATCTACCTGTTCGAAAGTCAGCATATCAGATGAAATAACACCTTTCTGATCAAGCTGATCGTTGACAAAAAGCTTAGAGAACAGATAACCGCCCTGACCTGTCAGATACATCTCAGCAGTGATACCGGCTTTCTCGAATGATTCGACAAGTCCCGGTGCGAATACATGTGTTTCCACAAGAACATCTTTACCGTCTTTCTTACCGTAAGCTTCGATCACCATGCATCCGGAGTCTGATACAAGTCCTTCATCTATTATCTCCTGTATTTCTTCCTTATATTTAGGTGCAGGAGGAACGAAACTAAGTACGAAGTCGAACGGTACGATTTCTTTACCGTCATAAATTACTGGATCATGACTCAGCATCCCTGTCTGATAAAATGACTTGGCAAAATCCATACCTGCTCCCGCATATTTGAAATATGCGTTCTTACAGCCTTTGAAATACTTCTCGGCATTCATGCCGTACTGCAGCGGTTCATCATGACAATGTTCATAGAAAGTCACCGGCTCATCCATATATTCGTACTGTCTCTGCATCGGAAGTCCGAAGGCAGGAGTACTTATGAACATACCGTTTTCATAAGCAAGTGCCATTTCGCTCATATCTGTAAGAGCTGTGATAGGTGACCACCAGAATGGAAGAAATCGTTTAGCATAAACTCCTTCCCAAACTATATTATATATGGTTTCACATGTATCAAGATATTCCATAGACTTTCTCGTTGCCGCGCATATGAGGCCGGGGGCTGATCCCGTGCCAAATAATGCAAGTCTGTCGATGGCTTCGAATTTAGGTCCGTAGATCTCGTACATGGCTTTGACGCTGTAATACCACTGTGTCGTGTATTTGTCGCCAAAATGCGGTGGGTTTTCTTCAGGGACTTTAGCCAGATCACTTTCAAACCACATATCATATAATTCGGTCGTTCCGGCATAATCCTGATAGTTGGCCTTTACTGCAAGGGCCGCTTCCAGAACATTTTCAGTACATTCCAGAGGAAGTCCGTTGAGAATAAGATCGACACCTTGTGCCGCATCTATAATGCTCTGTCTATCGTGGGCATCTACGAACATTCCGCGCCCTTTAGTGATAGAAGCCACTACACTTTCTACCGCTTTCATATCGTAATCTGCACAAATGATTTCTTTAACGTTAGGTTCTTTATCTAATCTTTTCGCTGCTGCGCTGCCTTGTGCTCCAACTCCTAATACTAATATTTTTTTCACGATTTCACCTCAAATCTATTTATTATAGTAAAGCATTAGTGGAGTGCAAATTACATTTACATTATAGTACATTTTAGGGTTTTATGAAACTCTTAATTGGGCATAATAATTATAAAATCATATATGAGGAGATAAAAGAAATGACTAATAAAGACTCTATAGAATTATTAAAGGAAACCGATAAAGGCGTTCAGATGGCTATTTTCTCATTCGATCAGCTGCTGGAAGATGTCCATGATCCTGCACTAAAGAAGATATTGACAGATTCCAGGAATGATCATAAGAGGCTTAAGAATGAAACAGGCGATCTTTTGAAAGCTATGGGAAGCTATGAAGACGAACCGCCTATGATGGCCAAGGGTATGGCATGGATGGAGACTAACTGGAAAATGAGCATGGAAAACAGCGACAGAGTCATCGCTGACATCATAACTAAAGGCTGCGATATGGGTTCAAAAAATCTTCATAAATATATCAATCAATACGCCGGTGCAGATCCCGCTGCGGCTGATACAGCTAAAAAACTTATAAAACTTGAGGAAGATCTGACTGAAGAATTGAGGCTGTATTTGTAAATAGTATAATTGTATTAAATAACCTTCTGTGGTAGAATTTTATCAACGATATTTTATCGATTTGATGTTCCATCACAGGAGGATTTTTTATGAAGAAAAACAGATTGGGAAATACAGATCTATACGTTTCACCTGTAGCATTCGGTGTTCTTACCGTTGGAAATACACAGCTCAACTTACCTGTATCCGAAGGCGCTGAACTGATCAAATATGCTATCGATAAAGGAATAAATTTCTTTGATACAGCTCAGTATTATGAAACATATCCTTATCTCAAGGAAGCACTGAAAGATATCGATATGTCTGCAGATAATCCTGACAGACCGATCATATGCACCAAGTCACTTGACTATACATATAAAGAGATGGAATTTGCCATAGAAGAAGCTCTCCGAGAAATGGACATCGAAGTGATAGACATTTTCCTGCTCCACGAAGTAAGACAAGATCCTGACTGGGATGATAAAGCAGCTGCATGGCAATGTCTTCAGGACTACAAGGCTAAAGGCGTTATAAGATATATAGGAGTATCCACTCATCACGTAGATGTTACCGAAAGAATGGCAGAAGTCCCTGAATGCGATGTAGTCTTCCCTCTTATCAACTACGCAGGTCTTGGCATCCGCAAAGGTGCAGATCACGGCACTCCTGAGGAAATGTCAGCTGCCATCAAGAAATGCGCTGAAGCAGGCAAAGGAGTATTCGCAATGAAGGCTTTCGGCGGCGGCAATCTCACAGGAACATATATGAAATCTCTCAACTTCGTCAGAGACCTTCCGGGAATCGACTCAATCATGGTAGGTATAGGTAAGACTAAAGAAATAGATACTCTCGTAGCTTATGCCAACGGCGAACTTCCTGAAGACTTCCAGCCAGATGTGAGCAAAAAGAAGATCCACATCGATACAGGCGACTGCGAAGGATGCGGAACATGTATCGAAAGATGCCCTAACAAGGCTATCTTTATGGATAAGATCAATGGTGAAGATATAGCAGTCGTGAATCACGACATCTGCCTCACATGCGGATACTGCGCTCCTGTATGTCCTGTAAGAGCGATCATAATGTGGTAATAATACAAAAAATACTAAAGCCGCCGAATTGGCGGCTTTTTACTTGCTTAAACTTATTTAACAGCGATAACTTCTACTTCGCAGAGCGCGCCCTTTGGAAGTGCTTTTACTGCGAAACATGATCTAGCAGGTTTTTCTGTGAAGTACTGTGCATATACTTCGTTGAATGCAGCGAAGTCAGCCATATCATCCAGGAAACAGAGTGTCTTAACTGCCTTTTCCATTGATGTTCCTGCTTCTTCCAGAACAGCTGTCAGGTTCTTGAATACCTGATGTGCCTGTGCCTGAACATCACCTTCAACCAGTTCTCCTGTTGCTGGATCCAGCGGGATCTGTCCCGAAGTGAATACCATACCGTTAACTTCTATTGCCTGTGAATACGGACCTACTGCTGCAGGTGCTTTTTCTGTGTGGATCTTCTTAAGTGTCATATCATTTCCTCCTTATTGATTCTAGTCTATAAACCCTCCGCCGATCACAAGATCGCCGTCATAAAATACTATTGATTGTCCCGGTGTCGGAGCTCTCTGAGCATCCTTGAAGATGGTCTTTACCCTGCCGTCTTCCAAAAAGCAGAGTTTCGCCTGTGCAGGCTTGGCTGCGTATCGGATCTTAGCTGTGATATCAAGGCTTTCGAGATAATTCTTGTCTGCACCGCATCCGCCGAAAAAGATATTGTCCGAAGAAACAACTTCAGTCTTGAAAAGATCCGCATTATCTCCTAACACGACTCTGTTGTTGTCAGCGTCTATCTCAGTTACGAATGCAGGTTTACCGAGTGCTATACCGAGCCCTTTTCTCTGTCCTATCGTATAATCGAGGATGCCATTATGTCTGCCAAGCACATTGCCCTCAGGATCGACGAAATCGCCTTCTCGCGCAGTTATTCCACGTCTTCTGAGGAAATCCTTATAATTATCGTCTGCATCGATAAAACAGATTTCCTGGCTGTCTTTAGCATCGGCATTGATAAGAGCATTATCGCGGGCAAGTTCTCTCACCTTTTCTTTATCATCGATCTCATTTAACGGCAATATTAGTCTTGAAGTAACATCTTGTCCAAGTCGATAGAGCATATAAGACTGGTCTTTCTTCTCGTTGGCTGCACGTTTGATAAACCACAGATCATTCTCTTCATCGTGATAAGTGTCTGCATAATGGCCTGTGGCTATATAGTACGCACCTACTTCATCAGCAGCATCAAGCAGAGTTTGGAACTTGACTGCAGGATTACATATTATACATGGATTAGGTGTTCTGGCACATGCATACTCACTGCAGAAATTGCCGATAACGATCTCATCGAACAAGTCAGCAACATTCTTATAAATAAACTCTATGCCGAGCTGTGATGCCACCTTTTCAGCGCGCTCACGCCCTGATAGTCCGCCATCTGAACCTTTGCATGAGCTGCATTCAGCCTCTATATCAAAGTACAGCCCCACTACTTCGTAGCCTTTTTCCTGTAATAATAAAGCGGCGGCAGTGCTGTCCACTCCGCCGCTCAGGCCTAATACTACTTTATTCTTCTTCAATGTCATCATGGTGATGATCCTCTTCCGCGTCAGGATCGAAGCCTTCAAGACCTGCATAAGTCTTGCCGTACTTAGTAGCATAATCATAGATGGCTGATTTGATAGCATGTTCTGCCAGAACTGAGCAGTGAATCTTTGCAGGAGGAAGTCCTCCCAGCTCATCTACGATCTTCTTGTTTGAAAGATCGAGAGCTTCTTCAACGCTCATTCCGATGATCATATCAGTCGCCATGCTTGAAGATGCGATAGCACTGCCGCATCCAAATGTCTTGAACTTGGCATCAACGATCTTCTCTTCTTCATCTACCTTGATAGTTATCTGCATCATGTCGCCGCAGACAGGGCTTCCGTAAGTGCCCTTACCGTCAGGATTTTCGATTTCTCCTACGTTATGCGGATTCATGAAATGTTCCATTACTGTTTCATTATATAAAGCCATTTTTACCATCCTTCCTTCCCTGTTACAGGGGACATTTCTCTAAGTCTTGCTACCACTTTTGATAATACTTCTACAACATTATCTATGTCTTCATCAGTTGTGAAATCACCTACGGTGAATCTGATGGTTCCATTCATCTTAGTTACGGGAACGCCCAGCGCTTCAAGCACTTGTGAAGGTGCCAGTGAACCTGATGAACATGCTGATCCTGTTGATACGCATATGCCATGAGCATCCAGCAGAAGCAGGATCGCTTCGCCCTCGATATAGTCAAATGACACATTCAGGTTGCCGGGATGTCTCTTATCCATAGAGCCGTTCACCTGTACATGAGGAATCTCAGCCTGGATCTTTTCCCACAGTTTATTTCTGAGTGTACTGCAGTGTTCGATATGAGCATCGAGGTTATTCATGGAGAGTTCGGCTGCTTTACCGAAACCTACGATACCTGCCATGTTTTCGGTACCTGCACGCTTTCTGGCTTCCTGTCCGCCGCCGTGCATATAATTATTGATCCTTGCTCCCTTTCTGATGTAAAGGGCGCCTACTCCCTTCGGTCCGTAGATCTTATGAGCTGACATGCTGATGAAGTCTACCCCCAGATCTTTTACGTCTATAGGAACGTTGCCAAGAGCTTGAACAGCATCCGTATGGAAAAGCACTCCGTGTGCCTTTGCAACAGCAGCAAGCTCCTTGATAGGCTGGATAGTACCTATCTCGTTATTTACCATCATAATGCTTACCAGGATAGTCGTATCCTTGATAGCTGCTTCAAGGGCTTCAGGACTAACGAATCCTTCGCTGTCAACATCAAGATAAGTAACTTCAAATCCGTTCTTCTCAAGATGTTCGCATGTGTGAAGGATCGCATGATGTTCGATCTTGCTTGTGATGATGTGGTTTCCTTTGTTCTTCAATGCATCAGCTACGCCTTCCAGAACCCAGTTATCAGCTTCTGTACCGCATGAAGTGAATCTGATTTCAGCAGGCTGCGCATTTATCAATTTAGCAACTCTTTCTCTTGCCAGCTCAAGTCCCTGCTTGGCCTCAAGTCCTACAGAGTATAAGCTTGAAGGATTTCCGTAAACTTCTGTATAATAAGGGATCATTTCCTTTACTACATCTTCTTTTACAGGAGTCGTTGCTGAGTAGTCTAAGTAAATCTGCTTCATTTTCTGTCTCCTTTATATGTTAAATTATGTATATCCTATTTTGATATTTTTATATTACACCATTTTAGTGAAGATTGCAATCCTTTTATTCGTCTATTTCAAAAGAGACTAATTTTATGCCGTTTAAAGCGTTGACAGCCCCTATGGTATAATCGCATTTTTGAACATATATCCCGTTTATCCCTGAGCATTTCCAAGTAATGCATCCGCGATATGTCATTAAGTCCGATACGCTGCTTGTCCTGTTCAATTCATTGATCTTCATATCTATCACCTTATTATGCTCACAATTCATATTATCTGCAAGTCTTTTTATATCATTGCTATAAAGTTTTCCTTCTTCGATTTCGCGTAATTTGTTTTTCCCCTCTTCAATAGTTATTTCACCGGACAAAACGCTTTCCATTATATCTGTCCTTTTAATGAGAAGTTGTTCCACCGATGCTTTCTCAGTATCTCCCGATGCTCCCAGCAATGTAACTAAAACGATACATGCTAAAACAGAAACACATGCTATCCTTAAATACTTATCTTTCATTGCCCCTTTTCCCCCTGTGAACATAATATCTAAAATGATATTTAATATATGATAAAATAAAAACAGCGAGAAACTTAGTGTTTCCCGCTGTCGTAATAATACTAGTTTTGTTGCATCTTTTCCTTAGCGATTTCTTTCAATTCTTCTTCAGAAAGATCTTCGACGAATTTGATCTTCTTCAGCTGACCTGTGAAGTTTTCTCTGAACTTCGCGATATATTCTTTTCTCAGCTGTTCCTGCTCTTTCTTTTCTTCTTCTGTCAGGCCTTCAGTCTTCGCCTTCTTTGCTAATTCATTTATTCTGTCAAGTCTGCTTTTTTCCAGCATGATTTCCTCCGTATATCATAGATCCATATTTCAATTTATCAGCTTGGATTATAATACCTAATGGATATTGTAATGTCAAGTCGTAGGATCTATAAAGGAAGTTTTACGATCATTTTCGTCCCTTTGCTTACAACGCTGTTAACTTCTACGGAACCATTCATCTGTTGAACTGCATGTTTAACTATACTCAATCCCAAACCTGTTCCATCTATTTTCTGACTTCTGCTTTTATCGCCACGGAAAAAGCGTTCAAATATTCTTTCTCTGTGTTCGTAAGGGATGCCGATACCGGTGTCATTGACTGTTATGACAGCAATTTCATCCTTTTGTGTTATATGAACATCCAGTCGTCCATTATCTTTATTGTATTTGATACCGTTTTCACAAAGATTATATATGATCTCGTTACAGAGTATACTGTTTCCTCTAATGACAACACTTTCTCCTGTAAGGCTTGTCTTCACATTTTTGTTTTGAGCTTTAAAAGCGAGCCTTGACAATACTTCTTCCGCAATTTTCATCAGATCCAGCTCGACAAGATCCTCTATCATAGGAGATTCGTCAAGTTTTGACAATTTGATTATATCATCTATCAGCGTTATCATTCGACCGGACTCTTCACGTATATTGAGTGCGAATCCTGCTATATCTTCAGGCTTTACTATACCTTCGGTTATCATATCAGAAACTCCGTATATCGTAGTAAGCGGCGTTTTAAGTTCATGAGAAACGTTAGAAGTGAACTCCCTTCTGAGTTTCTCTCTCTGTTCTTTTTCAGTTTCGTCGACGATCAATATAACTACGCCTTCTACACCTGCATCGGAAGTAACAGGATTTGCTATAATATTATAAACCCCATTTTCTGTTTCAAAAGGAATCTCTGTGTGTCTGCCGGATATTGCACCTTCAACAGCAATTCTGAAATTTTTTGACCTGTTAAGTTCAAATGCTTTAACTGGAACAGCTTCACTTATATGATTTAAAAGTTGTATAGCTGCTTTGTTGTAAGACAATATTTCAGTATTTTTGTCAAGGAGAAGAAATCCCTCATTCATATGCTCTGTAATAGCTGAAAACTCTTTTTGTTTTTTTCTGAGCTCTTCTATTTGAGATGCGATATGTTTGTTCTGGACCCTTATTTTTTTCATGAACGGGGCCAACTCAGGATATGGTTCTTCTGCTTCATCACTGCTCAAGTCAATTTCGTTTATAGGCTCTACAAGTCTTCGTGCAACAAATTTAGATATCAAAGACGCTATCAATACTACAACAAGGAAAATGAGGAGTACAGGAGCAAAAATACCTCTGAATAAACGCACTACGGTGCTTTGTTCTTGAGCTACTCTTAAGATCTTGCCATCCTCAAGTGCCACAGCATAATATATGGTTTTAGTGTCCAGGGTATCCGAGAATCTTTCTGAATATGCTTCGCCCTCTCTCGATGCTTCAATGATTTCTTCTCTGTCAGCATGATTCTCCATTTTATTTTCATCAATGTCAGTATCAAAAAGTACAGAGCCATCACTGTCTATGAGAGTAACCCTATAAGTCATAACGTCCATGTGTATGCGATATTCTTCAAGATCATCGACATGCTGTGCTATCTTGATAGCTTCAGCTTTTATTTCGCTTTTAACTATATTTGTGAAATAGCTGTAAAGAAGGAACGTAATACTAACAACACATACCAGCAATACTGCCGTTGAAACAGCAAGCATGCTGTTAAAAATTTTTTTAGTCATTGCCACCTCCGACTTTATATCCTATACCACGAACTGTTTGGATCATATCTCCCGCACTCTTTAATTTGGCACGAAGAGTTCTGATATGTACATCGACTGTCCTGGATTCTCCGGTGAAATCATACCCCCAAATTCTTGAGAGGATCTCATCTCTACTGAACACTTTTTCTTTGCTTTCAAATAACAGACAGAGGAGTTGAAATTCTTTATACGTAAGCTTTATTTCTTCGCCGCCAACTTTTACTATGTGCTTTGACGGATTAAGATAAAAGTCTTTGATCCTGTATTCTGTTTCATCTTCTGCCTTCAACTTGCTTCTTCTTAAAAGAGCTTTGATCCTTGACAAAAGTTCCATCGTTCCGAACGGTTTAGTCATATAATCATCAGCACCACTGTCCAATCCGATAACTTTATCATATTCTGTACTTTTAGCTGTAAGCATCATTACCGGAAGCTGTGATGTAACAGGATCGTTTCGTAACTTATTTAGTATCTGGATACCATCTTCTTCAGGAAGCATTATATCAAGTATTATAAGTTCAGGCAGCTCATCATTTACGGCTTTCCAAAATTTCGAAGGATGATCAAATCCACATACATCAAACCCGGAATTATTTAATGCATATATAACAAAATTCCTGATATTACTATCATCTTCAAGAAAATAAATCATTATAACCCTTCTTTCTCACCAATATGCTTATCGGCTACATGTTCACCTGTTATTGAAAAGATTACCCATTCTGCGATATTGACAGCATGATCACAAATCCTTTCAAGATATTTAGCGATCATGAGATTATCAACGAGCAGTTCTCCAATTCTTTTATCTGCCGCAACTGCATTGATCAGCTCAGCTTTGATATCATCGAACATCTTATCAACTATATCATCCATAATTACAACATCATTTGCTAAATCCATGTCTTTATTTACGAATGAATCTATACTTTTAGTTACCATTTTAATGGACGCATCTGCCATGCGATTGATATTCTCTTTAGAAAGATTGTTTTCCTCATCTTTTATCGTTTCTGTTATTTCAGCTATATCATAAGCCTGGTCACCTATTCTCTCCATATCGGATATCATTTTAAGTGCGGCTGATATCTGTCTTAAATCCCTTGCTACCGGCTGCTGCTGAAGCAAAAGTTTAAGACAAAGAGCTTCTATTTCCCTTTCCATTTCATCGATAATGCTATCTGTTTCAAACGTCAGTCTTCTCATTTCATCACTATTCTCATTAAGTGCCCTGACTGCGTATGTTATAGCCTCTTCACAAAGTGCACCCATTTCTATGAGCATGACATTAAGTGTGTCAAGTTGCTGATCGAATTTTGCTCTCATTAACCAAACCTCCCGGTAATATAATCTTCTGTTCTCTTATCGCTCGGCATTGAAAACAGCTTTTCTGTTTCATCAAATTCCACCATTTCACCAAGTAAGAAAAAAGCTGTTTTGTCTGATATTCTCGCTGCTTGCTGCATGTTATGAGTTACCATAATTATCGTATAGTCTTTTTTCAGTTCCATTGCAAGATCTTCTATTTTAGAAGTTGATATAGGATCTAATGCAGATGTAGGTTCATCCATAAGTATAACTTCAGGTTCAACAGCAAGTGCCCTTGCTATACATAATCTCTGCTGTTGGCCGCCTGAAAGTCCAAGTGCGCTTTTCTTCAACCTGTCTTTTACTTCATCCCAGATTGCTACATCTCGTAAACTTTTTTCTACTATTTCATCAAGTTTTGCTTTTGATTTTATTCCGTGTGTCCTTGGTCCATAAGCAATATTATCATAAATGCTCATAGGAAAAGGATTCGGTTTTTGGAACACCATACCTACTTTTTTTCTTAAATCATTTACATCTATCTTTCCATAAATGTCTTCACTGTCTAACAGAACTTGACCTTCGATCCTACATCCTTCAACAAGGTCATTCATTCTGTTCAACGTTTTAAGTAATGTGGATTTCCCACATCCTGACGGGCCGATAAATGCAGTTATCTCTTTTTCGGCGATCTGAAGATTTATATTCTTTAATGCTTTAAAATCACTGTAATATAAGTCCAGATCTTTTACTTCGAATTTTTCCATATTCTTACCTCGTAACAAGTTTCTTAGCTATCATACCTGAAAGTGCATTGATCATAATGACAAGTATTAATAGTACTACTGCTGTTGCGTAAGCTTCATCAGTATACAGTCCTTCACTAAGCAATGCATACATGTGTACTGATAGTGTCCTTGCGGAATCAAATATACTTCCGGGAACTTGCGCCACAGTTCCTGCAGTGAATATCAATGCAGCACTTTCGCCTACTATCCTTCCTATTGCCAGGATCACTCCTGCCAATATCCCGGGTACTGCACTGGGCAATATGAGTTTAAAAACAGTATATAATTTGCCTGCTCCCAGTCCAAAGCTTCCTTCTCTATATGAATCAGGCACTGACATCAATGCTTCTTCTGTCGTTCTGATTATCAGCGGCAGTATCATTATTGCCAGTGTTACTGCTCCGGCAATTAATGAATAGCTCCATCCTAAAGTTATTACAAATAAGATATAGCCAAATAAACCATAAACTATTGAAGGTATTCCCTGAAGTGTTTCTGTAGTGGTCCTCATCACTTTGACTAGTTTACTGCCACGCTTCGCGTATTCAACAAGGTACACCGCAGAGAGAACACCTATAGGAACTGCCATCACAAGAGACAATATGACCATGTATATAGTACTTACTATGGCCGGCATCATTGACATATTATCCGTATTGAATTCCCACGCGAAAAGCTCAGGCGTAAGATTTGCCACACCATTAATAAGTATATATATTATAAGAGCAAACAAGACGCCCACCGTTAATACTGCCGATAATATCACTAAAAATAATACTGCAAGTGATCCCGGTCTCTTCTTGTATGTTTCAATGAATCTTCTCATGTCCATCAGTCAGTCCTCCTTTTTAATGCCGTAAATGACAGATTAATCAGAAGTATGAATACGAAGAGTACTACTGCAGTTGCTATGAGTGCATCTCTATGAAGACCGGAAGCATACCCCATCTCAAGCACGATGTTTGCGGTAAGGGTCCTTACACCTGAAGTTACACCTGCAGGCATGACAGCCTGATTGCCGCAAACCATAACTACTGCCATCGTTTCACCTATAGCTCTGCCTATCCCTAAGATGATTCCTGCCAGGATACCCATCTTAGCAGCAGGAAGCACTGCTTTAAATATGCTTCTTTCTCTCGTTGCACCAAGTGCAAGGGATCCTTCATAATAGTGCTCAGGAACTGCCCTGATATTTGATTCTGACACATTTATTATCGTCGGCAATATCATTATTCCCAGCAATATCGCAGATGTTAATAAACTTTTACCGCTTCCCCCAAAATTCTGCTGTACCATCGGTACAATCACCATCAATCCAAAGAATCCATATACGATGGATGGGATCCCTGCGAGCAGATCTACTGCAGGCTTTAATACTTTGTATAATTTGTTCGGACAGTATCTTGCCATAAATACGGCACATAATAGTCCTATAGGCACCCCTATTATGATCGCACCGGCCGTAACATATATGCTGCCTACTATCATTGGGAATATTCCATACATTCCCTGCCCGGGCTTCCATGACATGCCGAAAAGGAAATCGGTAAGACCGATTTCCTTAATGGCCGGAATGCCGCTTGCGAAAAGGAATACACATATGAGTATTACCGCTATTATGGATACGCATGCTGTCAGGAGAAAGACAGCTTTCATTACTCTTTCACTGTGACTTCTCATTTTTCAAGTCCTTCCACGATTTATTGACGAATATACTACTGAAGTTCAGTCCAGCTAATGATTTCACCTATAAAGATCTGCATGATCTGTTCCATTGTGATATCTTCAACCGGATTCGCGTTATTTACGATAACTGAGATACCATCCAGTGCTATTTCAAGACTTTCTACTCCCTGAGATAATTCGTCGTCTTCAAGTGCTCTTGATGCCATACCTATATCGCAAACTCCTTCGATGGTACTCTGAATGCCGGCTCCTGAACCGGTCTGCTGGATCTCTACTGTCACTCCCTCATTTACTTTCTTGTATTCATCAGCAAGTACTTCCATAACAGGTGAAACAGATGTTGAGCCTGCTAAAGTGATCGTTCCTGTAAGACCTTTTGATTCATAGGAAGCAGCGCCTTCACCTACGGCTATATATCCTTCTTCTTCAACGATAGCCTGGCCGTCAGAACTCATTATGAAATCTATAAAATCCTGCGGCAGTTCATCAAGTTCGCCTTTAGTTACGATATTAAATGGTCTTTGAAGGGCATAAGTGCCGTTCTTGACATTCTCTGTTGTAGCTTCTGCACCTTCGATTTTCAACGCTTTCACATCTTCAGTCATTGACCCCATTGAAATGTAACCAATAGCTGCTTCATTACCGACTACAGACTGTGTTACTACAGAAGTACTGTTTGATATTTCTGCTGTATCTACTGTTCTGTCGATATCATCTGCCATTACTCCTGTCAGTTCAACGAACGCATCTCTGGTACCTGAACCTTCTTCTCTTGAAATAACAGTGATATCTCCGCCTTCTGATGCGCTGTTACCGCCGCCGCATCCTGCAAGACCTAATGCCATTACTGCGGCCAAAGTAAGAGTAATAATTTTTGTCATCGTATTCTTTTTCATTTTGTTTCCTCCTTTAACTTGATTCGTTTATTTAAGATTAGTTTTCTCTTGTTTACGATTTGTATTATAGATATCTATTGTTAAAACCAAAATCTCACTCAGGTTAAATGTATGTAAAAAAAAGACGCGAATTTCGCGTCTTTTATCCAATATTTATTTTTTGTTATCGTATTGTTAATACTCTTGTCTGACATCATCCTTCCGAAACCATATCATCCTCTTTAAGTATGATCGGCTGCTCAGGTTGTTCAGGCTCTGTCGGCTCTTCAGGCTGAATCGGAATTTCAGGTTCTTCAGGCTCAACAGGAAGCTCCGGTTCTTCAGGAATCACAGGTTCAGGTTTTACAACATTCACATAGAACGATTTATATGTAGTCCCTCCGCAGTAATAACTGTACAGCTTATATGTGATCTTGTATTTTCCGGTCTTCTTGGTAGTAAAGTCTGCCTGTACATATTTTTTCTTAGATGTACTGTATTTATAAGTCTTATGTACCTTCACATATGAAGTAAGGTTTTGGTTTGCATTTGGATTTTTGCCTGTAACTCCGGACTTAAGTGAATAAGAGCTTCCCTGTTCTACAGTCTTAGGCTTCGTACTCGATATAGTTATAACAGGTTTCTTAAGCTTGAAGTTAGGGTTCTTTTTACTTGGATCTGTAGGATCATACTTCCAGCTGCTCTTCATCTTTATAGGAGTAGGCTTTCCCAAAGGCCCCGGATTCTTACTTTTATAAACAGTTATCTTCGTTCCCTTAGGACACTTGTTCCATATCCACTTAGCATCCATAAGTGCTAGTCTGACACAACCATGAGAACAGTTAGTTCCCAGCTTATTGTATTCCTTGTACTTCATACTATTGATGGATTTCTTAGCGTATGGCACTGAATGGAAAAGATAATTTCCCTTTATGACCATGCTGTATCTTCCCCATACGTTACCAACAAGATAGCACCAGCCGATCTTAGTTCCCATCCTGTATGTGCCTGTTGGCGTAGAACTGCCCTTTTTTCCACAAGAACATACCATTGCCCTGATAGGCTTATACTTAGAGCCTGACTTTTTATATACAGTCACTACATTACACTGGGTATTCACCTTGATCCAGTATGTGTTCTTATTGACAGCCGCTTCCGCTTCGGGAACATTTACGGCAAACACTGTGAACAGCATGGCAAATGCTATCAATAACGAAACAACAGCATTTTTTCTCTTCATTATTTATTCCTCCGGTTCGTACTCAAATGCAGGCATAGGCTGCAGCTTGAAAAGATTCATTTCATGCTTTCTGTCTATCTTGGCCTTTGTCTCTTCATCCTCGCAGATACCTTCTCTGATATATCTATCTAAAACAGCATATGTGAATCCCAGATTATCTTCATCTGTATATCCACATAAACCATCGATAGGCACTTTATCAACGAACATAGACGGCAGACCGCACTCGCGACCTACAGCCTTTACTTCCTGTACAGTCAAATGTGACAGAGGGCTGAAATCTCCAGCCATATCACCGTAACGAGTTGAATATCCTACCCAATCCTCTGATAAGTTACAAGTGTTGGCAACTCTTCCGTTGACAGTCTGTGAAACAGCATAAAGCGCAGCCATACGAAGTCTCGGAGGAAGGTTTACCTTAGCCTGTCCTTCGAATGAATCAAAGTTTTTCACCAGCTGACCAACCATTCCTTCGTAAGCATCCTTGATATTTATCACTACGTGTTCTATTCCCAAATGTTCGACAAGCTTCAGTGAAACATCAATATCGAACTGTTCACCATTTGGCATCAGAACACCGAATACGTTTTCCTTACCGAGCGCTTCTACACATAGCGCAGCAACTACTGAACTGTCTTTACCACCTGAAATGCCGATAACTGCCTTGCAGCCTTTACCGTTGACTTCAAACCAGTCACGTATCCATTTCACAACATCGTTTTTAACTTTACCAGCATCAAATTTATACATATTTACCTCCCGGTCACTTCTATCTGGCACATTCCCATCGCATCAAGTGCATTATCATGACTTGCCGGTGTTACACCCGCACAACATGATGCATCGACGATCACAGGAATCTCCAGGAACGCAGCCTTTATCATCATTGCATTTGAAATAACGCATATATCTGTACATAGCCCAATGAGCTCGATAGATTCAAGGGGTGACTCTTCATCAAGCTCTCTCAAACTGTCTATAAGTTCATATGATCCAAAAGTCGGCTTATCTATGACCAGGCAGTCAGCGGGATCAAGTTCAGTTCTAATCTGCCATCCGTCGCTTCCTTCTATACAATGCGGCACAGGAAGCTTACTGCCTTCCTGTGTTTCCATATAATTTTCTGAATGAGTATCTCTCGTAAAGATCACAGCGTCGCTGTTCTTACGATATGCTTCTATCTTGGTTTTCACATTATCCACGATGGCTTCCGCCTCCGGCGTGCCAAGGGCTCCATCAATGAAATCATTCTGCATATCTACTACGATCAATGCTTTCATAAAATAACCTCCTTAAAACACCATCTGTACAAGCAGCATATACACTACCGTCCCAACGAAAATACTGAGCAGTGAATTATGTTTCCATTTATGTAATATCACGACAAGTATAACACATATAGCTTCAGGTATACCATGATTGCCTGAAAAGAAAGTGACATCTTTAAGGCAGTATACTACCAGCATACCCATTATGGCACAAGGAAGCGCATTGCTGAGATATGTAATTACTGCAGGAGTTTTCTTATCAGCAGGAAAAACGGCAAAAGGCAGATATCTCAATATAAAAGTTATGCCTGCCATGATCACGACCATCAATAATGCCTGGATATCAGTCATTCTTCTCAGCCCCCTTTCTGAATATAAGAAGGGCTATGGTTATACATATCATAGATGGTATCAAGAAGCTTCCCGACCCGAAAACAACCAGACATCCTAAAGAGCACACAACACCCAGGATAGCAGGTATATGACTTTTTGTACTTTCCCACTGCTCTACGAATATCAAAACAAAGAGTGAAGTCATAGCAAATTCGATTCCGGTAGTGTTGAATGTTATTGCCGCTCCGACAAGTCCTCCTATGGCACTGCCGGCCACCCAATAGCACTGATTCATCAGTGAAATGAAGAGATAATACTTCTTCTCATCTATGTCTTCAGGCAGAAGTTCCTTAGAACATACGAGAGAATATGTCTCATCAGTGAGAGTTGCAGCCAGAAGAGGCTTCAATTTACCCATATTCTTATAGTTTTCAAGCATCGATATGCTGTAAAAAAGATGTCTGGCATTTACCATAAGTGTCATAAGCGCAGTAGCTATCAATGTAGCTCCTCCACTGAGAAGATCGACAGCCACATACTGCATAGATCCTGCATATATCGTCAAACTCATGAGGATAGCCCATAAGAAGCTGTAACCATTGCTTTCCAGAAGTACACCGAAGCCTATGCAGAGACATATATAACCTGCCATTACAGGCAAGCTGTTTATGAAGGCCTTCTTAGCCGTTGTTTTAGTAGAATTCTTATGATAATATGTTTCCATGATGAATATTAAAAATACACGAATCGACGGTCTATACAAACTTAATAGATCCGACTATGAAAAATTTTATAAAACACTCATTAGTGCATTCAGGAAATATCCTAAAATGCTGAATGCTTTTCCTGATGATGAAACTCGTATCCCTGCTATTGAAGCGACTATAAGATATTATGGCGCATATGATCTTCGATATGGTTCAGCTTTTAGCCTTGATAGCGATATCAATGAAGCATGTGTCATCGTCCACTCAGACGATATGAAGTATACATTTTTGAGACATCTTCTTTCGGGCAGCTATAGCAGTTCATATCGTCACGCCATGAAAAAGTTGAACAAGGCTGACAGAACTAAACGTCTTCGTCTTTTCGATGAACTCGACAGACTTGAAGCAACCATCGATATACCAAGACCTCATATATATCTTGATTTTCTTGGCACTAAAGAGGAATACCAGCATCAGGGCCGCGGCCGCAGGCTTATGAACAAGATCTGCGGATTTGCAGACAGCGTACATTTACCGATAATGCTCTTCACCAATACTGATGAAGATGTAGCATTTTATCAAAGCCTGGGATTCCATATCATCGATATAGTTTCTTCTGATGAATTCGGATTCACTAATACATATCTCATACGCGACCCTCGTTAGGGTCGTTTTTTCATATGGATCGTCATCTCTATAGTTCTATATCGCTTTTAAGAACGCTTTGATTATTGCTCTCGAATTGATGATGAATGCATCCTTTGGCTGAACTTCTTCCATATCCGGATCCCAATACTTGTCGCAGTATCTGTCCAGCATAGATTCAGCGTCTAATCCCTCTTCTTTCATTTCTCTTATAAAATCTATCTTGATATCAGTTTCTTCTTCTAATCTCTTCCAATATGTTTCTATGTAATCCTTAGGGATCATGCCGAAATGCGGCAAACTGATATATTCGGGATCATAAGCTTTGCACTTTTCTCTTGAAGCTATGGCATCGTTACAATCCTTGAGAAACGGAGTATGTACGAAGTTCTTTCCTTCGATGATACCTGTACTTTCACTTGCAAACAGCAGTTTAGCAGGTTCAAACGCATAGCTCATAGAACAATCAGTATGACCTTTAGTCTCCATAGCCTTGACTTTGATATCTCCCAGATCTATCTCGTCCCCGTCTTTCAATATAACGTCAACTGCGATGCCCTCAACAAGTATTTCTTCATTACTTCCCGGCATGAAAAGATCTCTGGCAGATGTCCCCAGTTCCTTCATCAGCTCCTTTGCACTCGGCTTTTCAAAGATGCGTGCAGCTTTTTCGCCTGCATGGACCTTAACATTAGGGAAAGCCTGCTTTATATATGGCAGCGCTCCCATATGATCATAATGAGAATGGCTCAGGATTATATAGTCAAGTGTATCTCTTCCCTTTTCAGCCAGCTTATTCTTGATATTTTCAACGGTGAACTTGCCGCAATACGCCATACCGCAATCATAAAGCAGAGTTTTATCACTGCCGAATATCAATATCGTTTCACCGCCGCTTCCGGAAGTCACTCTATGTGCGTCGATAGGAAAATCGAATCTGTCGAAGTCCTCACCGAACACATCAAACAATACACAATCATTTATTGTTGGCTTATCTTTCATACTTTCTTTAGCTTCCCCTACTGTGAAGAATACAAGTCCTATCCAAACTATGACGAATGCTATGAACTGAACGAGATCAAATGGTTCTTTAAACAGGAATATACCTATGACCAGCGAAATCGATGGCGAGATATATTCTGTGACGCCAAGTGTAACTAGCGATATCTTATTGGCAGCTTCGGCAAAAAGCCCTAATGGCAATGCTGTGAGCGGACCGCATAAGAAAAGTAACGCATACTGATAAGGTTCAGCAACAGCCAATGCTCCTCTACCTGTGCATTCAAGATAAATCACTACAGCTAACGCAGGCAGCATCAGATGTCTTGTTTCAAGGAAGAGAGATAATACTGAAGGTATGCTGAAGCTCTTTTTTAGTGCAGCATAAGTAGCGAATGTTATGGCTAAACTCAACGCGATGAGCGGAACCTGCATAAAATGGAGAAGTATTACGACGACCCCGATCGATGCGAATATCAAAGCTATCAGCTTATGTTTTGTGAGCTTTTCTTTGAAGAAAATAATACCGAATACACATACCATCAAAGGTTCAATATAATAACCTATGCAAGTCTGTATAACATGATCTGCATTTACGGCCCATATATATATGCTCCAGTTGGCAGTTATAAGGAGACCTGCCATAAAGAATTTGAAGCTTGAACTACCCGGTCCTGTATATTTCTTGACTTCTTTCTTGCCATATAATTTCAGTGAAGCTATTCCTGAAACCAAACCTACTAAAAATATTCTGTAGAAAATGATCACGAAAGAATCTATAGGCTTTAAAGCCTGCCAATATATCGGGAGCACACCCCAAAGAACAGCGCATCCGATGGCACAAATCAGCCCTATTTTATAAGTCTTACTCATCGTAACCGCCTTCATCCTCCGGTGAAAATACTATAGTTCCGTCATTGTCATTTTCTGCTTCCATCAGCTCAGCGAATGACATAGTGTAGCTGTCCAGCTGATAGTCGAGCGCGTTCTCGAAGTCATATCTGTATTTATCTCCGCCAAGATTTTCTAATCTTGCCGCAGTTATAGCATCTCTGACGTTGTTATATATAGGCGTACCACCTGCTTCCGGCTGGAGCTCAACTTCAGATTCATGGGAATACCAAGTCTGGAATCTGTAGAACTCATCGGTAAATCTTCTCATATCAGAATCGTCTTCAGCATGAGAGATCATTCCGATCAGAGTCAGCTTGATCTGGTGCAGCAGAGAGAATATCTCTCCTGAATTTTCAGGAAGACCATCCAGAATGTCTTCGAAATAATCCTGCAGCAGTTCTTCTATCATAGTGTTATCAGCACCTTCAAAAAGCTGATACATAGCTTCCTGCTCGATATATTCTTCACTCTCGATAAGATCTGCCATAGCCTCAAAATATTCGAACTGTCCGGCATCTTCAAGATCCAGGTATTCAAGTAATTCATAAAAGTCCATTATATTATCCGATAATCCTTTCATTTTTATGTTATACTATTATCAGTATATATCCATTGCGCAATGCAACTTAAATATTATACAATAAGAACAGCTTAAAGTAAATTATCAGGAGGTAAAATAATGGGGTCAAAAGATTTAAAAACAAGGGATCAGATCGATAAGAAATATAAGTGGAACATCGAAGCTATGATAGCTGACGAATCTACCATAGATAAAGATCTTGAAGATGTAAAGGCTCAGGCTTCCGCCTATGCAGAGGAATTCTCAGGCAAGCTCACTCAAAGCTCAAATTTTCTTCTCAAGGCATATAAAGACAGAGATTCCATTTGGCGTAAGCTTGAAAACATCTATGTATACTCACGTATGAGAAGAGATGAAAACAATGCCGAAAGCAAATATCAGGCCATGAGTGACAAGTGCGGTGCTGTTATAGCCGCTGTATCTGCATCGATGTCTTTTTTCACACCTGAACTGCTGGCAGCATCAGACGATATCATTCTCAGGTATATCGAAGAAAACGAAGGACTCAAAGAATATGAATTTGCTATCAAAGATACCCTTCGACAAAAGGAACACATCCTCACAGAAGCAGAGGAAAATCTTCTTGCTCAGATGAGTGAAGTGACTAAAGCTACTAATGACATATTCACTATGCTCAACAACGCAGACATAAAATTTGCTTCTATTAAAGACGAAGATGGTGATGAAGTTGAAGTTACTCACGGCAACTATATCAAATTCATGGAGAGTCATGATCGAAAAGTCAGAGAAGCTGCATATAACGCGATGTATGATTCATACAAAGAACTGATCAATACTATTGCAACAACATATAACTACAACACTAAGACAGATGTCGTAGGTGCCAGAATAAGGAAATACGACTCTGCTAGAGCTGCTGCTCTGTCCGGCGACAATATCCCGGGAGAAGTTTACGATAATCTGGTTTCTGTAGTCAACGATAACCTCCCTGCTATGCATAGATACGTTGAGCTGAGAAAGAAGATGCTGGGTGTAGACAAGATGTACATGTACGATATGTATGTACCTCTCATTGAGCTTCCTAAGACAGTTGTCTCTTATGAAGAAGCTCTGGACATGATGAGAGAAGGTCTTGCTCCCCTCGGTGAAGAATACATCGCCAAGATGAATGCAGGTCTTGCAGAAGGATGGATAGATGTATATGAAAACAAAGGTAAGACAAGCGGCGCTTACAGTTTCGGAAGTTACGACAGCTTCCCTTACATCCTGCTCAACTATACAGATACATTGAAGGATGTATTCACCATCGTCCACGAAATGGGTCATTCCATGCACTCAAGATATACGAGAGATGAACAGCCTTATATCTACGGAAGTCATTCCATATTCACGGCTGAAGTCGCATCAACAGTGAATGAAAGCCTGCTCATGCAACACCTTCTCAGCAAGGATAACGATATTGAAATGAGAAAGTACCTGCTGAATCTCCATCTTGAAGAATTCAGGACTACCCTCTTCAGACAGACTATGTTCGCAGAATTCGAAGATATCACTCATAAAGCCATTGAAGCAGGTCAGGTACTCACTGCCGAATGGATGTGCGAACAGTATGAAGCACTCAATGCCAAGTACTACGGCCCTGCAGTAGAAAAGGATGATACCATCAAGTATGAATGGGCTCGTATCCCTCACTTCTACAATGCATTTTATGTTTACAAATATGCTACAGGATATTCCGCTGCGACCGCTATCTCAAATAAGATATTGTCAGAAGGCAAACCTGCAGCAGATAAATACATTGAATTCCTCAAGACAGGAGAAAGCGACTACCCTATCGAACTTCTCAAAATCGCAGGTGTAGATATGAGCACACCTGAACCTATCGAAAAGGCTATGGAAACTTTCAATGCACTTCTTGACGAATTCGAAAAACTGGTTGGATAAAGCAACATTCTTCTTACGGAGTAAACGATGAAAAAGAAATTAGTCAATATATTCACTAACAATACTAATATATCGCTTGATACTAAGACAGAACTTACAAAAAAGCTGATCGATAAAGGCTATGCCGTGACCGGAGAGTTTTCCAAAGATGCAGAGCTTATCATCTGCATCGGCGGAGACGGCGCCCTTTTGAAAACTATCCATTCCTGCGATTTTCCTGAATGTCCTGTTATCGGTGTCAACACAGGTCATCTCGGTTTCTTCCAGGAAGTAAGACCTGAGGATCTTGACAGATTCATAAGTGATTATGAAAATAATCAGTACAGTATCCAGGAACTTAATACTGTTATGGCTACTATAACTACTAAAGACGGACACGAATATAACCATGTGGGATTGAATGAGATAGTGATCCAAGGTCGTCCATCATATACTGTTCACCTGTATATCTCTATCGATGATATGCCTATCGAGAAATTCAGCGGTGACGGTATACTGATAGCAACACCTGCCGGAAGTACTGCTTATAACTATTCTCTCGGCGGCTCCATAGTCGATCCGAGGATCAAGCTGCTTCAGGTGACTCCTATAGCACCTATGAACACTACTGCCTACCGTTCTTTCACATCGAGCCTCTTGCTCCCTGCTGAACTTTCACTGGGAGTAGTGCCTGAGAAGCAGTATGAAAACAGAATGGCAATAATCAATGACGGTATAGAAACGATATATACAGATGTGACTGATATCAAAGTAAAGATGTCCGACACTTCCGTGAAACTGCTGAGATTAAAAGATTATGACTTCTGGAACAAGGTAAAGACTAAATTCCTGTAGTCCATCAATATATTAGGTTTTTGAAAGGCATTAAAGATAATGACTGAATTTTATCATAAAGTTACAACTGAAGATGAAGGCAAAGAACTCAGGGAGATAATGCGCGAGCATTTTGATTTTTCTTCAAGGCTTAGAAACAGGATCAAGCGAGAAAAACTTGTCAAGGTAGACGGCGTTTCTACTCCCGGCTGGAAGAAACCAGTTGTTGGAGCTGAGATAAGGATCACTCTTCCCGATGAGACTAGTGGATTTGAACCACAGAATATACCCCTTGATATCGTCTATGAAGACGATGACCTTATGATCATAAATAAACAGCCGGGTCTCATCGTCCATCCTACTAAAGGACATCCTACGGGAACAGTTGCCAACGCCCTCATGTATTACATGGAACAGACAGGCAAACCTTTCAAGATCCGTTTCATCAATCGTCTCGATATGGATACTTCAGGACTTCTCGTAGTTGCGAAGAACTCATATACTCAGAACGACTACACTAAACAAATGAAAGAAAACACTGTAGAAAAAAGATACATTGCTGTTGTCAAAGGGATCGTTGAATCAGACGAAGGTACTATAGACCTTCCTATTGGAAGACCTGACCCGGACCATGTCAGACGTGGTGTTATGGAAGACGGAGCCCCATCAGTCACTCATTATAAAGTTCTGGATCGTTACAATGGCTACAGCCTTGTAGAACTCTTGCTGGAAACAGGCAGGACTCATCAGATAAGAGTACATATGTCTCATATAGGTCATCCTGTTTTAGGCGACTGGCTCTACGAAGGGCTCAACCCTTTGCTCATAGACAGACAGGCGCTGCATGCAGCTAGACTGACCTTTACACATCCCATGACTAAGAAAAGAATGACTTTCGAGGCACCTATACCGGAAGACATCAAAAAAGCGATAGCAGATATCACTACTCCATGATATCTGCTATTGTTTTTTTCTTCATTTCATTAATAAGGATATCCTGTATCCTTTCGATCTCCATATGCACCTTACAAGGCATGTCTGCCGGATTTCTTTCACAGCCTTCCTTCATACAGTGAAGTATAGCCAGATCTCCTTCCGTGATGCTAACCACATCATAGAGTGTCAGCTCATCAAGGGATTTCTCAAGATAATACCCGCCCTGGTTTCCTCTCTCGGACTTTACCAGGTCAGCCATTTCAAGCTCTCTTAATATTTTATATGCAAAAGCCTTCGGGATATCTTCTTTTTCACAGATTTCTCTTACATTGTGTACTTTGCCGTCTCTAAGAACTCTGCAGATCCTCATGGCATAGTCGCTTCTTCTTGTTATCAGCATATTGTCCTCCTTCCGGGGGTGTTTTTAGAATTGATTTCTTTAACTATACCATAAAAGTCTAGGAAATGCCAGCATTATTTAATAGAGCGACCAATATACTTTTCCCGGCACAGGATCTTTGCCTGTCTTGTACTTTATAAGCTCAGAAACTGTTACGAGCTGATAGCCTTTTTCCTTGAGCCAAGGGATAAGCATTTCTGTAGCATCCGCAGTAGAATCATGTATGGAATGGAGCAATATGACATCTCCATCAAGATTGCCGCTCTTCTTTACCAGATTGAAAACCTTCTTACCGTTCCTGCTTTCCCAGTCAAGAGTATCTACAGACCACATGATGACAGGCAGCTTAGACATCTTGTTGACCTTCTTATCTGTTTCTCCGTAGCTTGGTCTGAAAACTGTCGGATATGCTCCGCAGGCATCGTATATCGCCTTATTAGTCTTATCAAACTGTCTCTTGAGATCTTTAGTTTCAAGATCTGTAAGTACAGGATGACTCCACGTATGATGACCTATCTCACAGCCCATCTTGCGCGCTCTATCGATTTTTTCTTCCCTTCCTTCTATAAATGCACCTTGATAGAAGAAAGTAGCTACAACATTGTTCTGCTGAAGACAATCGAGTATCCTGTCCTCAGATCTCAGTCCCGGACCATCATCGTAAGTCAAGGCAACCATAGGTTTATCCGGATCTATATATCTCTCGATGATCTTATCTCTAAGTATAGGTTCAGCTTGCATTGCCGCGATGCCTGCAAAAGCAAAACCAGTCTCATCTACCAAGATCTCACCATCTTCAAAGAAGAATGTCACTCCCTTATCGGTTGCAATGAACTTGTTGAAGTTCTCTTCAGACGGAGACAGGTTCTCTGACCAGCCTTCTACAAGCTCATCCTTCTCGTAATTAGTAGCAAAATACTCTACGAAATAATCTGAGCAGTAATATCTGTAATCTTCAAGAAAGACCTGAGGCGGTACGAGAGTATCCCCTGTCTTTTTTGAAAAATTATATGTATAGATTTCTTCATCTACTATATCCATCTGTCTCTCATTCTCAAGAGCATCAGATCTGTATATCACGAGATTTATGACACCATTGTCAGACTCATAAACACTTGCCCTCAAAAGCAAAGCCTTACTAATACCATCATCTTCCCCGTTATTATCTATATCTGCATAAGCTCTTTTGAAGGAATCCCTTATCATATCTAATTTTTTGTCTCTGAATTCCTCAACTCGTTTATCACTGCATACCGAATACTCTACTGCATAAG
>JAFQBD010000042.1 GCA_017416795.1 Bacillota bacterium
AGAAGATCTCCATCCTTGCCGATGGCCCAATTTTTGTCTACGGCTACTATCGCGTTCATCTGTCTTCCTTTCATCCAACTCACAATGATGCGCTTTGCTCATCTTTTATACAGCTACCGGAATATCGAGGATCTGCGGATTCTTCTGATAATCTTCGATCTTGATATCATCGATAGTGAAGTCATAGAAATTCTTGATCTCAGGATTGAGGCTGAACTTCGGTGCAGGAAACTGAGGTCTTGCGATCAGTTCCTTGATGATATCAACGTGTCTGTCGTAGATGTGTGCGTCTGCGATCACGTGAACCAGTTCTCCCGGTACAAGTCCCGACACCTGCGCCATCATATGAACAAGCACAGCATACTGCACTACATTCCAGTTGTTTGCTGCCAATATGTCCTGAGAACGCTGATTGAGGATGGCGTTCAGCTTATTTCCCGTAACATTGAACGTCATGCTGTAAGCACATGGTTCCAGTCCCATTTCAGTCAGATCTGCGAAGTTATATATGTTTGTCATTATTCTTCTTGAATAAGGTGTGTTTTTCAGCTGCCAGAGGACATTGTCCACCTGGTCCATCTCGCCGTGAGGGAACTTGTACTTCACTCCCAGCTGATATCCGTACGCCTTACCTATGGATCCGTTTTCGTCTGCCCATGAATCCCAGATCTTACCTCTCAGATCTTTGATATTGTTTGACTTCTTCTGCCATATCCAAAGCATTTCATCTACTGCAGTCTTGATAGCAGTAGGTCTGAGTGTCAATGCAGGGAATTCTTCCTGCAGGTCGTATCTGTTGACAACACCGAATCTCTTGATAGTATGGGCAGGAGCCCCGTCTTCCCATCTCGGTCTTACCTGCTGACCTTCGCTGGAAAAACCGTTATCCAAAATATCCTGACACATACTCACGAATAATACGTCTGCTTTACTCATTTTGTTTCTCCTCATCTGTACCGCAGCGGCACAGGATCTGATACTATAAAACTAAATACTTTATTACGAGACCGATGACTCCAAGTACTATGATGATGACACATGTCTTTTCCATAGTGTTGAGGTTCTTCAAGCCTTCTGTCTTGACGCCCTCTTCTTCCTGTCTTCGCCTGTTCTCATCGGTATATTGCTGATTTGTCTTGATATAGTCGAAGAGCATTTCGCCGGTCTTATTTCTGTATTGCTTTTTCTTCTCTTTCTTAGCCATTTCCTTGTCCCTTTCGTATCCTTACCCCCGGCATCGGCTTCAGCCTTGCCTTTCTATGATTTCGACAGCCTTTTCACATATCTCCGCGAGCCTTTGCTTATCTCCTGATAAATACAGATATCCTATCAAGGCTTCAAGCGCCGTCGCCCACTTGTAAGTCACGGGATCGGCATTCTTTGCCTTAGTGTGATACTTACGGTTACGTGCCCTTTTCACCAGTTTCTGCTCTTCTTCAGTCAAATCGTCAAAGAGCGATTTGATTATTTTAGCCTGAGCAGGCGCGCTGACATACATCGTTGATATACGATGCAGTTTGTTGACATCAGTGCCTCCTTTTGTGAGGATACGCTCTCTGATGAACTGCTCATATACAGCGTCTCCCATGTATGCCAGAGCTGTCGTATTGAGTTGTTTCAATTCTTCTATGTTCATATGGTCCTCCGTGAGGCCGGCTGCTAGTCTCTGATAACCTGTACGCCCTGTGGAGTATCCTTCAGCGTGATTCCCTGAGCCTTAAGGATGTCTCTGATCTCATCTGCTCTTGCGAAATCCTTAGCTTTTCTTGCTGCCTGTCTTTCATCGATGAGCGCCTGGATCTCAGGTTCGATCTCAACCTTTTCTTCAACTTCCTGCTGGAGCAGTCCCAGAACTGCTGTCAGTTCGTGGAGGAAGTCGAGTGCTTTCTGTGCAAATTCCTTGGAAGCACCGTCTTTAACTGCAGTGTTGATCGCTGTGATCAGTTCGAATACTACTGAGATAGCATCTGCAGTGTTGAGGTCATCGTCCATTGCTTCGATGAACTTATCTCTGAAAGTATCGAATCCTGCCAGAGTTTCTTTTTCTGCATCTGTCATTGAACCTTCGCCTGATGCGATCAAGTGCTTCAGATTGCTCTTGGAGTTTCTCATTCTCTTCAGTCCGTTTTCTGACTGAGTCAGGATCTCAGGGCTGAAGTCGATAGGACCTCTGTAGTGACCGCTTAAGATCAGGAATCTGAGAGTTTCTCCGTCGTAGTTTTCCAGCAGGTCTCTTACTGTCTTGAAGTTGCCCAGTGACTTTGACATCTTAGTTCCGTCAATGTTGATATATCCGTTATGCATCCAGTAGTTGGCAAATGTCTGGCAGTTGCATGCTTCTGACTGAGCGATCTCATTTTCATGGTGTGGGAACTGGAGGTCTTCTCCACCTGCGTGGATATCGATAGTTTTACCAAGGTATTTTTTTGACATAGCCGAACATTCTATATGCCAGCCAGGTCTTCCCATTCCCCATGGAGATTCCCAGGCGATCTCGCTTTCTTCTTTTCTCTTCTTCCAAAGCGCAAAATCCAGCGGATCTTCCTTATCTTCTCCTACGGCGATCCTTGCTCCTGCGATCAAATCATCGATGTTCTTGCCGCTAAGCTTACCGTATCCGTCGAACATTCTTGTTCTGTAATAAACATCTCCGTCAACTTCATAAGCATATCCCTTATCGATCAGTTCCTGTACGAAATTAATGATATCCTGCATAGTTTCAGTTACCTTAGGATGTACGTTAGCCTTCTTTACGTTGAGAGCCGCTGCATCCTTGTAGTATTCTTCGATGTACTTTTCGCTTACTTCACTTGCTGTGATTCCTTCTTCCTTTGCTCTGTTGATGATCTTGTCGTCAACATCTGTGAAGTTCTGTACGAACTTTACTTTATATCCTCTGTATTCCAGATACTTTCTCATAGTGTCGAATACTACGAACGGTCTGGCATTACCAATATGGAAAAAGTTATATACTGTAGGTCCGCAGACATACATCTTAACTTTGCCTTCTTCGATAGGTACGAATTCTTCCTTTTTTCTTGTCAGTGTATTATAGATCTTCATCTTTATTCCTCCTCTTTCTCTTCTGTTTTTTCTCCGGCTTCTCTTATTTCTTTCAGGAGTTCTTCCTGCTTTTCTTTTATTCTCATGGCTCGCTCACCGTAAATGGTGTTCAGCTTACCTGTCGCCATCTCTTCGATGATAGTCTCAAACATACAGTCTTCTCTGCATGAGACACACATATGATGACCTTCTTCCACCAGTTCTCTTTCACAGAGTATCTTTTCCAGCTCTACGATACGTCTTCGTAAGCATTCCAGTTCTACCGCGATAGGGTCAGGCATATCTACCTGGTCAAGCTCTGACGTCGGTTTGCCGTGCTGTCTTACGATAGTTCCGGGGATACCTACTACGGTACATCCGTCCGGCACTTCCTTAAGCACTACCGATCCGGAACCAACCTTGACATCATTGCCCACTTTGAACGGCCCCAGTATCTTGGCACCACTTGCTATCACCACTCTGTCTCCAATGGTAGGATGTCTCTTGCCGACATCTTTACCTGTACCTCCAAGGGTAACGCCCTGATAGATGATAACGTCATCTCCGACTTCTGATGTTTCTCCTATAACTACTGCCATACCATGGTCGATAACGCATCTTTTACCTATAGTCGCACCGGGATGTATTTCTATGCCTGTGAACCATCTGGACATCTGGGAAATCATTCTTGCCAGCAATTTCATGTTATGCAAATACAGCCAGTGAGCAGGTTTATGGAATATGAGCGCCCATACACCGGGATAGCACAGCAGTACTTCGAAACCATTTCTTGCTGCCGGGTCCTTCTCTATAACTGCATTGATATTATCTTTGATATCTTTAAAAAACGCCATTCTTTTCCTCCAAGCTTTTGTATTCTATGAATTTTTGCATATCAAAAGAACGGGTAGGCATACCCGTTCTTTATAATATCATATTCACTAGTTATTCGCAAGGAAATCCACCGGGTCGACCCTATTACCGTTTATTATCACTTCGAAGTGAAGATGTGGTCCTGTAGAGTTGCCTGTAGATCCGATAAGACCTATAGTTTCACCTTCTTCAACATGCTGCCCGGACGAAACAAGAATACTGCTGCAATGAGCATAATATGTCTGCATTCCGTTACCATGATCTATTTTGATAAGTTTACCGTATCCCCCTGAGTATCCGGAGTAATATACGGTACCGCTGTCTGCCGCATATATAGGCTGTCCCTGGGCCAGTGCGAAATCCACTCCGCTATGAAATCTTCCCCATCTCGGACCGAAAGGTGATGATATATTCACATGTGGAACAGGAGTTTTCAACATGTCATAAGCAGCGCCTTCATCATACGATACACCGGGATCGGCTGTTCCGTCGCCGCCGCCATAACCATCATAGCTTTTAGTGCCGGCTAATATGACTTCATCGACCGGTTCTTTTATCATTTCCTCTTCAACGATCTTTTCATTGATCGTTTTCCCGTTTTCGCAAACTATTTCCTTTATTGTTTTTTTGACTCCATTGGAACCTTCGCTCTCGATCTTGGTTTCTCCGACATACATATCAGACGTGGTTCTGCGTTCTTCATTACACTGCACTATATCGATTTCCTGTTCTTCTCTTGTGACTACGACAGTAATGGTCGTACCATCCTGCAATTCATCTTTTTCTCCGAGCAGTACTTCCTTCGCCTCATCCACCGTCAATATATCCGGAGGCTCATCGCCCGTTTTTATATCCATCTTTTCTGCACCTGTGCTTTCTTCGACCTGAACATCGATCACACTTTCAGGATCACCTTCATACTCTTCTATGACCTTTTGAACAGCTTCTTCAGCTGCTTCTTTTGATTCGACTAAAGCCGTGCGCTTTCCATCTACAGTAATGTAGTATGGAGGAGTGATGACACTGCCGTCAGCCAGTGCCACCGGGATGTCTGTATGAGGAGCCAGCTTCATGCCCACATACACTGATCCAACTGTTAAAGCTAAGAATGCGGTAACTGCAACGATACCAGTAATACATTTCTTTATGCAGATCGTACGATTCGTATTTTCCCTCTTAGCACTCTCTCCCCTCGTGGGGACGGGCTCCGCCTTTTCCACGGAAATCCTTGTTTTCATCTTTACCCTCTAAGATTTTATCCCTCCCGGGAATAGATTTCTTTTCTTGAGAAAAGTTTCCTTACATATTGTTCCCAAAGAATGGATTTATTAAACAAAAAGAACCGGAACATGTCCGGTTCTTGATATTTCTCTATGCTGTCGGATCTGCTTCGGCAAAGTCTTTGCCGTGGAAATCTGATCCGCGTGTTATATGAAGATGATATTTCTCTGCAAGTTCTATGAATCTCATGGTCTGTTCGTGGCCCTGATCGGGATGGTAACATTCAAGGCCCTTCAGTCCCTGGAGCTTAAGTCTTCTTATTATGGTATCCATGTTCTTATAGAACTCTTCGCTTCCTGTCTCACCTACTCCTCTTGTCTGTATCGGATGAGCCAGCACTGCGATACCACCTGCGCCGTTTATAAGCTCGATAGCTTCACTTGCGAGTATCTTTTCCTTTTTTACTTTTTTCGCTTCATCGCTTCCGAAAAATTGACCTTTCTTGTATGCCTCTTTATGATGTGATATATATCCCTTTTCAGCCAGAAGCCTTGCCATTACAGGCTTTCCTATGAATCCGTTCGGCTGGCGTTCCAATAATTCCTCCATAGTTATATCACAGCCCATGTCGTTTAACACTGCCACCAGCTTATGGTTTCTCGCATCTCGCCTTTCTCTCAGATCTGCCAATACGGCCTTAAGCTTCGGATCTTCATGATCGAAATAATAACCCAGGATATGAAGGCCGATACCTTCTTCTGTTTCTGTCGCCAGTTCGATGCCGGGGATCACTTTGATCTCTGCTGCTTCTCCCGCGATCAGTGCTTCCTTCACCCCATCTACTCCATCATGGTCTGTTATTGCTATCATGTCATAATCCAGTTCCTTAGCTTTCTTGACGATTTCCACAGGAGTTGCCTGTCCGTCAGAATAATTGGTATGGATATGAAAATCTACTTTATATGCGTCCATTATTTTTCTCCCGGTCGTTGTTATAACTTCTCTATCGTCTGTCAAACAGCAGCCCTGCCGCTACTTCCTCTGCCGCTTCCTTACCCTTGATTTCTTCTACCAGCTTCAGTGCGAATTCCATGGCAAGCGCCGGACCCATACCTGTGATGATACTGCCGTCTACAGTAACGTTTTCACCTGTAGCCTGTCCGCCCTTGAGACATTCTTCCATGCTTGGATAGATCGTTGCTTTTTTACCGTCGAGGATACCGCATGTACCGAATACCTGCGGAGCAGCACAGATCGCAGCCAGCTTCTTGCCATCATCCTTTGCAAAGCACGCGATGTGCTTTGCAAGGCCTTCATGTTCATTGAGATAGTCTGCACCCGGAAGTCCTCCCGGAAGAACGATCATCTCGCACTTTTCATGGTCTGCTTCTTCATAAACGATATCTGCCTCAACTTTTATATCATGAGTGCCTTTTACTGTCTTCGAGCCTGTGATAGATACAGTCTGTACTTCGATCCCTGCTCTTCTCATCACATCGACAACAGTCAGAGCCTCGACTTCTTCGAAACCTTCAGCTAAATATACATAAATCATTTTAATTCACTCCTCGCTTCATATATGGTATACTAGATACGGATATATTATAACACAGCTCAGAACGGAGAATGTAACAAAATGAAAAAGATAGAAGATTATATCACAAGTATTCCGGATTTTCCTGAACCGGGTATCATATTCAGAGACATAACTACAGTAGTGGGAGATGCAGACGGTCTAAAGCTCGCTATCGATCAGATGCAGGCAAAACTTGAAGGCGTTGAATTCGATGCTATCGCCGGCCTCGAATCAAGAGGCTTCATCTTCGGCATGCCCATCGCATATAACCTCGGCAAACCTTTTATCCCTGTAAGAAAGAAGGGCAAGCTGCCTAGAGAAACTGTAAGCCAATCTTATGAGCTGGAGTACGGCACTGCTGAGATCGAGATCCATAAAGAGGATGTGAAGCCGGGAATGAAGATCGTGCTGATCGACGATCTGATCGCTACAGGAGGTACACTGGAAGCTGCCGCTAAACTGTTTGGCAAGATGGATGCACCTGTTGTGAAGATCGTATGTCTGCTAGAACTTAAGGGGCTCAATGGTCGAGCTGCTTTGGAAGGACTGGATGTAGAGACTATCATAGCTTATGATGGGATATAAATAGATATATACAAAAAGCGGAACGCGATATGCGCTCCGCTTTATTTTTATTTTTGACCGTTTTATCATCGATCCTCTCGGAAGTACGGAAGTCCCAGGCTTTCAGGCGGCTGGTCTTCTCTTCTCTTACGAACGCTTGTGAAGATCAGTACGATGATAGTTACGATGTACGGCAGCATCTTGTACAGTTCCTTGACAGCCATGTTGCCTGAAGGCAGGAACAGATGAAGGATATAAAGACCGCCGAAGATGATAGCACCGAAGATCGCGAAGTTAGGCTTCCACAATGTGAAGATAACCAATGCGATAGCAAGCCATCCTCTGTCACCAAATGCATCGTTTGACCAAACGCCGCTGGCGTAATCCATTACGTAGAACAGTCCGCCGAGACCTGCGATCATACAACCGATACAGATAGCACAGTACTTATACTTATTTACATTGATGCCTGCAGCATCTGCTGTTGCAGGGTTTTCACCTACTGCACGAAGCTGAAGGCCTGTTCTTGTCTTCTTCAGAACGTAAGCAGTGATTATAGCTATGGCTATAGCCAGATATGTGAGGAAGCCGTAAGAAAGGAATATCTTACCGAACCAGCCCAGGCTATCTGCTATAGCAAGATGCTTACTGAAGAATCTGCTTGTTTCCGAAAGTGCGATCGACGGAACAGCTCCGCCTGTCAGCTTGATCAGTGAGCCTCCGAAGAAGTTACCGAAGCCTACACCGAATGTAGTCATAGCAAGGCCGACTACGTTCTGATTAGCTCTCAGTGTTACTGTCAATACGCTGAACAGAAGTCCCATAAGGAGCGAACCCATCAGACATGATGCCATCGGAATAAATATTGCCAGGAAAGGATTGAGAGGTCCTTCGCAAGCCTGCTCATAAAGGAATGAGCCGATAACTCCGCATATACCGCCAACATACATTACGCCCGGGATACCCAGGTTAAGACTTCCGGCCTTTTCCGAAATAGTTTCACCTGTACAACCGAACAGCAGCGGCATGCCCTGCATTACAGCACGAGGAATGAACGCAACTAAATCAAACATTTACGCTTCCTCCTTTCCTGATTTCTTTCTAACATGCACCTTATAATTTATAAAGAATTCGCATCCTATGATGAAGAACAGGATTATGCCTGTAATGATATCTGCGAATGATTCGTTAAGTCCGAAGTTTGTGGATATTTCTCCCGCACCTTGTCCCAGGAAAACTATCAATAAGCTGGCGAATACCATAGCGATGACATTGAACTGTGCAAGCCATGAAACCATGATGCCAAGGAATCCTCTTCCGCCTGCCAGTGTAGTAGTGATAGTATGGTCGACACCTGATACCATCATCCAGCCTGTGAATCCGCATATAGCGCCTGACAGCAGCAGAGTTCTGATAAT
The DNA here is from genome assembly GCA_017416795.1 of Bacillota bacterium. GTDB lineage: Bacteria > Bacillota > Clostridia > Peptostreptococcales > Anaerovoracaceae > Lentihominibacter. The sequence goes on from JAFQBD010000042.1 coordinate 8,695, forward strand.
AACCTTGTCTACTTTGATGCCGACATAGCTGGCTGTTCTCTGGCTTTCACCTACTACTGAAATTTCATATCCATGCTTACTGTACTTGAGGTATATATACATACCTGCAGTAATGATGGCTACGAATATGATAACGAGGATATAGCTGTTTGTTCCGATATATGGGAGCCATCCTGCCTGAGTAGTCTGGTTGATGATTCCTACTTTACCTGATCCCTTAGGAACTTCCCAAAGGATGATAAAGTATGCTACCAGCTGGATCGCTACATAGTTCATCATCAGAGTGAACAGCGTTTCGTTAGTATTCCACTTAGCCTTGAAGAATGCAGGTATCATTGCCCAGATAGCTCCGCAAATGATAGCTGCTACCAGACATATGATGATGAGCAGGAATCCCGGGATCTTATCTCCCATATAGATCATGCAAAGTGCAGTCGCCCATGCGCCCATGAGGATCTGGCCTTCGCCTCCCAGGTTCCAGAATTTCATCTTGAATGCCGGAGTAAGAGCAAGAGCTACAGAAAGCAGCATTGCCAGTTCTTTGAAAAGAATGATCGCCTTTCTTTCAGTTCCCAGTGCGCCGTATATCATAGTTCCGAATACGCTGAACGGATCGAGACCTGTCAGCAGCATAGTAACTATGGCACATACTATGAGAGCTGCGATTATTGCACCTATTCTGATCATCCAAGTCTGCTTCATCGGCAGTTCCTTACGCTTGGTGATGTGCAGCAGCGGTTCTTTATTAACTTTACTCATTGTCTGCACCTCCTCCAAGTTTAGTCATCATCAGACCGATCTGATTCTTATCAGCAGTCCTTCCGTCTACGATGCCGCTTACCTTGCCGCCGCAGAGGACCAAGATCCTGTCACTCAGCTCCATGAGTACGTCCAGGTCTTCGCCAACGTATACTACGGCAACGCCTTTTTTCTTCTGCTGATTGAGAAGATCGTAGATAGTATATGATGAGTTGATATCCAGTCCTCTAACTGCATATGCTGATAACAGGACTGTAGGTGCGGAAGCTATTTCTCTTCCTACCAGTACTTTCTGAACATTACCTCCCGAAAGCTTTCTTACAGGTGTGGATAAGCTGGATGTGCTTACTTCCAGTTCATCTACAACTCTTTCCGCAAGTGCTTTCGGAGTTTTTCTGTCTGTGAAGACAGACTTGCCCTTTCTGAAAGATCTGAGCATCATATTGTCTGTCAGGTCCATATTTCCTACAAGACCCATACCCAGTCTGTCTTCAGGTACGAAGGATAAAGCTACGCCCATAGCTGCGATCTGGAGAGGATCTTTGCCGATGAGTTCGTCTGCTTCACCGTCATTATCAATATATTTTATGGTTCCATTTTCAACAGGCTGAAGCCCTGCTATAGCTTCCAGCAGTTCTTTCTGTCCGCAGCCTGATATTCCGGCTATGCCGAGGATCTCGCCGGAATTAGCAGTAAAGGACACATCATCCAGCTTTAATATGCCGTCCTGACTCTTTACTGTAAGGTTTTCTATCTTGATACGAGGTTTAGGATCTACCGGTTCAGGTCTGTCGATATTCAGGCTGACTACACGTCCAACCATCATATTCGTCATTTCCTGTTCATTAGTTTCGGCAGTGATCATTTCACCTACGAATTCTCCCTTTCTCAGAACTGCTACACGGTCAGATATAGCCATTACTTCGTGCAGCTTATGAGTTATGATAACTACAGTTTTACCTGCAGCCTTCATGTTTCTGAGAACTGCAAATAATTTTTCTGTTTCCTGAGGAGTGAGTACTGCTGTAGGCTCGTCCAGGATAAGGATGTCAGCTCCACGATAAAGCACTTTGACTATTTCTACAGTCTGCTTCTGTGAAACCGACATGTTATATATCTTCTGATCGGGATCGATATCAAATCCGTAAGTATCACATATCTGACGGATCTTTTCTGCAGCCTTCTTAAGATCCAGTTTGCCTTCTTCCTTCAGTCCCAAGATGATATTTTCTGTAGCTGTGAACACGTCGACCAGCTTGAAATGCTGATGTATCATGCCTATACCGTAACCGAAGGCTTCTTTAGGTGAATGGATAGCTGCAAGCTCACCGTTGATGTATACTTCTCCGCCGTCAGGATAATAGATGCCGGAGAGCATATTCATCAGTGTAGTTTTACCACTGCCGTTTTCTCCGAGCAGTGAAAGTATTTCGCCTCTGTATATATCGAGGTTAACTTTGTTGTTTGCTTTTACTGTACCAAATACTTTCGTGATGTCTCTCATGGACACCGCAACTTCTCTATTGGCCAAACAGATCAACACCTTTCTTTCAAAACTAGGAAAACCCCGGACAAGCCGGGGCTTTCTCTTGATTATTCATTATTTAGAACGCAGTATCGAGCAGGTTGATTCCGTCGATCTGGAGATCAAAGTAAGGAGCTGATCTGAACTTGGATTCTTTGAATGCTCCGTCTTCGATTACTTCTGTATCCTTTTCATAAGCAGCATCTGTATCTACGTCAGCCATGTATGAGCTGAGGGTCTTGCCTTCAACTGTGAACGCAGCTGTATCGAATACCTGAACTGATCCGTCCTGCAGTGCAGCCTTAACTTCTTCTAACTTAGCAACTGTTCCTTCAGCAGCTACAGCTTCGTTAACGTCTGTCAGAACTACTGAACCTGTTTCCAGAGTTCCTGTCCAGTCAGCATCGATAGCTTCGCCGTTCTGTGCAGCTGTAATAGCATATACATAGTAAGGTGCCCAGTCGATTCTTGATGAAACGATGAATGTATTAGGGCAAGCGTCTACTGTGCTTCCGTTGTATGATACGTTAGGAACGCCTGCGTTTTCGCATGCAGTAGGAGCTCCCATGGAGTCAGCGTGCTGTGAAATAAGAACGCATCCACCGTTGATCAGCTTGTTAGCAGCTTCTTTTTCGAGAGCTTCATCATACCATGAACCTGTGAATGATACGTCCATAGTAACTGATTCACAAACTGACTTAGCGCCCAGGTAGAATGAAGTGTATCCTGATACTACTTCTGCATAAGTGAACGCACCAACATATCCCATCTTAGCTTCATCAGCAGTGATGTCGCCTGCTTCGATCATTTCGTTAAGCTTCATACCAGCAGCAACGCCAGCCAGGTATCTGCCTTCGTAGATTGAAGCGAATGCATTGTGATAGTTGTCAAGGCCTTCAGTGTGAGCCTTAGTTCCTGTTGAGTGGCAGAACTGAACTTCAGGGAAGTCCTTAGCTGCCTGGATCATGAAATCTTCATGTCCGAATGAGTTGGCAAAAACGATTCCGCAGCCTGCGTCAACCAGTTCTGCAGCTGCATCGTAGCATTCCTGTCCTTCAGGGATGTTAGTCTTGATAACTGCCTGTACGCCCAGTTCTTCACATGCAGCGTTTGCAGCATCGAGGAAGTTCTTGTCATAAGTTGAGTTTTCATCATGCAGGCAGATGAATCCAACCTTGTAGCCGTCTCCGCCGTCGGAGCCACAGCCTGTAAGTGTTACTGATAATCCGAAGACCATCACGAGTGCAAGTACTATAGCTAATACTTTTTTCTTCATTTTGCTTTTTCCTCCTTAAATGAAACCTTGTTTGTTAAACAAGAAAAGACAGGTTTCTACCTGTTCTTACCTTACTTTGAGTTTACTCTTTTAAAGTCTTACTGTCAATTAAATAGTTTGCCCCAAATAAAAAAAAGTCCGCTAAAAAGCGAACTTTCTTTATTAGCTATTTAAATATTATTCGTCCATCGATTATCTGATCTATCACTGCCAAAGATTCAACTTTGTATCCCTTGGCGCGAAGTCTTTCGCTTCCGCCCTGGAAGCCTTTTTCGATAACTGCTCCAACTCCAACGACTTCACCGCCTGCCTGTCCTACAAGATCGGCAAGAGCCAGTGATGCCTGCCCATGAGCAAGAAAGTCATCTATTATGAGCACCTTATCATCCTTTTCCAGGAATCTTTCAGAAACTCTGAGAAGGGACACTGTGCCCTTTGTAAAAGACTTAGCTTCAGCTACATAAAACCCTTCTGTCATAGTGTTTGGCGCTGCTTTCTTAGCAAATACTACAGGGGCATAATCAAAGTACGGTGCAGCAAGGCATGCTACTGCGATACCGCTTGCTTCTACAGTAAGTATCTTGTTTATCTCTTCCCCTTCGAATCTCTTCTTGAACTCCTCACCTATCTCTTCGAGGAATTTCACATCTAGTCTGTGATTGAGGAAGTGATCTACCTTAACTATTTCCGTGCCTATGGCAACTCCTTCTTTGAGAATCTTTTCTTTAAGTGCTTTCATCTATGTTGTCCTTTAGTTTTCTTCCTTGAACAGTTCTTCGAGACCTTCAAATGATATTTCTTCTAAATCCAGTTCTTCAACAGGAGCTTCTTCTGCTGCTTCTGTCGCTTCTTCCAGTTCAGGGAGTTCGATCTCGATATCTTCCAGACTGAATTCTTCTACAGGTTCAGCATCAGGAATACCTGCAAATCCTTCAGGAGCAGTCAGGTCTTCCAGTGTGAAAGTTTCTTCTTCTAATACAGGTTCTTCTGCGATAGGTTCAACAACAACTTCTTCCACTGCAACGGCTTCATATGTTGCAGGAGTTTCTACGATGCTTTCGATTTCGATCTCAGCTGCAGGGAAATCAACAGCTTCCAGATCGTTCATCATCTTCCATTCAGCTTCCTCGTCGTTAGGCAGCTTGCTCTTGAGACTGTCGATCTTACCTGCTGTTCTCAGAATATTAGTCTTGATTTCTTCAAATTCTTCTTCCATAGCATTAAGCTGCTGAGTGTACTTGTTCTTAGTCGCACTAGTCTTTTCTCTCTCAGCTTCAACTTCTGCCTTCATAGCAGCCTTTTCAGCTTCTACAGCTTCTCTTGAAGCGTTGAGTTCAGCGATCATCGCCTGCTTTTCAACTTCTATATCAACTCTCAGCTGTTCCAGATCCTTTTCCTGCTGAGCGATCTGTTCTTTACCTTCAGCCAGGATCGTTTCAACTTCTGTCTTCGCCTGAGCGATTATATCGTTGCTGCTTTTCTTAGCTTCCATGATAAGGCTTACATAAAGCTCGTTGTTTTCATCATATTTCTGATATCTGTCTCTGAGCTGGCCCAGCTCAGCTTCATAAGAATTCTGCAGATCTTCTATACTCTTTTCATATAAATCACAGAGCTGCTGCATGCAGTCATAAACATCATCCTTGTCAAAGCCTTCTCCTGCACTCTTCTTGATATTCATACCTTTAAGAAGGCCTATCACTGTTTCACGTCTCTGTTCTGTTAACGCATTTCTGTTCATTTTATCAACCTCTTTTTTCTAATATTGTTCATTCCAACATCATATAGATATCACGATTATAACACTTTGGACTCGGTTTGTCTTCCTAAATTTGTAATTTAGTCAGTTTTTTGTTGACTTTTACAGGGTTATGGAGTTAACATAACTTATAATGTTTATTAAAAAACAGTATTCAGTCACGACAAAATCTACGATTTGAGGTTAAATATATGAAGACTATAGAATTAATGATAAACGGCCAGCCGGCCCAATTCACCACTAAATCAGTAACTATCGAAGGCAAAGAGTATTTCTATTCAAAGATCACACAGCTGGATCATTCCCCTATCGTTCTTACATACAAAATGGAATGTGACGGTGAAGAGAAACTTCTCAGATACGAAAAGAAAGACGCTAAAGTCTTAACCGTTATATTTAGCCAAGTACATAAGATGATAGAGTTGAAAAAGGCAAAGGCCGCTGAAAAGCCTGCAGCTGAAACTCCTGCAAAGGTCGAAGAACCTGTAAAAGCTGAGGAACCTGTTAAGGCTGAGCAGCCTGCCGATGCTGAAGCTCCTGCAGCTGCTGAAGAGCCGGCAAATGCGAATGTCGAAGAACCGGCAAAAACCGAGACTGCCGAAGCCTCTGATGAAATGGACGAGATGGTCAAGGCAACCATCGCCCTCAACGAAGAGAGAGCGAAAAAAGAAGCAGAAAAAGCTGCGAAAAAAGCCAGAAAAAAAGCCATCAAGGAAGCTAAGAAAAACGGCACTCCTATCCCGGAAGAATTCACAAAAGAAGACAGCAAAGAAGTCGGTTCCGAGGAACCACTTCCTGTCGACCCTGAAAAGAAGGCAAAACTCAAGAAATCACTGGCGATCTTCGGTATCGTTATTGCTGTTATCATCGCCCTTTCCGTCATATATTATTTTGTATTCGGTACAAGCAACGCACCTACTGATGCAGGTCCCGGCGTTACAGAATCTCAGCAGTATGAAGATATTGATCAGCTGATCGAAGATCTGCAATAACCGACAATTTAAAAACAAATGATAATTAAAAGAACTGTTCCATATTTGAAACAGTTCTTTTTGTTTATTCTTAAGCCATATTGATATCTTAATTACGGTCTGCAGTTGCCGCAAGGATCGTATCCTGCTTTTTCGGCTGCATCTTTCGTCATGAAGTATGAGCGATTCTCTTCCTGAGGAAGACCGCTGCATGACGGCTCATGATATTTCTTGGAATTGACATTTCCTATATATTTAGCTTCTTCCGGATCTTCGGTATATGGTCTGTCCGCCTTCTTCCCTTCTTCATTGAATGTGAATGCTTTACCGTCGCTGACAGCTATTATAGTTCCCTGCGCATCTGTTCTGAACACTTCAGCCCCCAGGTCATTGAATCTGCTGAGTGTTTCTTCATGCGGATGTCCGTACATGTTGTCTTTCTCGCATGAAATTACTGCATATCTCGGATTCGACTCTCTGAGAAAATAGTAACTGTTGGATGTGCTGCTGCCGTGATGGCCCGCATGGAAAAGATCTGCTTCAAGATCCATACCCTCATCTATCATATCGCGTTCAGGTCTGCTTCCCGCATCGCCTGTGAACAGCATGCTGTTTTCTCCGTGAGTGATTTTGAGACAGATCGAATCGTCGTTAGCATCATCGTAGTCATATATAGGTCCGAGGAATTCTATCCTGCATTCACCCAGCTGTGCCGTATCGCCCGGATATGGAGCTTCCGTCTCGATATCAAGATACTCTATTTCTTCTCTCAAATATCCTTCGATACCGTCATCGTATTCATCCAGCATGAATATCTTATCAACATCGAATGCGTTTATTATAGCTTCACCTGATCCTATGTGATCTTCATGAGGATGTGTGAACACTATATATTTAAGCTCATCGATCCCAAGGCTCTCAAGATAGCTTATTATAAGATCATCATCAGGCTGGTTTCCGGCATCTATGAGCATTGCCTCTCCCTCAGATATCACTAATGTGCAGTCAGCCTGCCCCACATCTATGAAATGTGCAGCCATCTCCCCATCTGCAGGAAGTGCTGTGCTGCTTCCTTCTTCTGCTCCCGAACATGCAGCAAATATCATCGAAAATACCATGATAAAACATACTGCTATCAATTTTTTCTTATTGATTACCATTGATATGATTTCCCCTTTTCTTATAAAACTATCGATACTAATGTACCGTCTTCTTTTCTCGCGTTAACTACTTCCAGTCCTTTGAATTTTTCCAGCTCCGGTCTGCATGTCTCAAAAATAAAGATAAGGTTTTCTTTGCAAAGCGCCTTAGCATACTCGGCCGGGAGCTTTGCACGAAAACGTTCAAGAACAGTATCCGGTATCTTCTTTATGGCAAATGCCGCCATATTCATAGGTACCGGCATGGACAGGTTCGTCTTGTCTGATTTTATCACTATCTTCATAGCTCACCTCTGATCTATGAACACGCGGACGTTCATGCCTTCAGCTGTAGTCATTCCGATGATATCGCCTGTCATCCCTGCATCGAAACAATCTGCCAGGGCATCCATCAGCATAGCAAGATCCTTATTGTTGATGCCGTCCATAGGAATAGGGAGCCTTGAAACTGCTTCTGTGAGTTTTCTTACCGCCTTGACCGGCAAGTTTATTTCTGTGCGGTCACCCATGAGGTTCCATGCATTTATGTGCACGATGTGAGTGTCGTATGTTTTCGAAGCTGTCATATCCCAAATTCCTTTTTTAATTCAACATCAACTTCTGCAACTGTTAATCCCTTATTATTGTTCAGTGATGCAATTCCTTTCATAAGTTCAGCATCAATCTCATTTCGAGACAAACTTCCGGCAGCAACCGGCTTTGATTCAGGCAATCGTAAATCAAATGGCATTCCTTTGCAAAGGATTATCTGACTATATAACATTTGAATCGCACTTGATGGAGAGATTCCCAACTGTGAAAGTATTCTTTCAGCATCATTTTTTAATCCTGTATCAATTCGTGCGTATACTGCGGTTGTATTTGCCATACATATCACCATCCTTTCACCCATATTATACGTAATTTTGCTTGCAATCGCAAGCAAAATACGAGGTATGAGTTTTTCAATAAAGCAAAAGACGCATTGAATTGTATTATATATCAATGCGTCTTTTATAAAATTATATGAGCCGGTACATAAATTTTATATTATAATTATCCCTACTATCAAAAATGCCACTATGGTCAACACTATTGCGGATATACAATATGGTAATGTTGTCCTGATTATACGGATGTTTGATACTTCAGTTCCTGCAGCAGTCATAAATACTGAATCAGAATAGAAACAGCATCCATATCCCATATTGATACCGCACATAATAGCTGCGATAATCGGTTCTACTGGGAATCCTAATGCTACTGCAACCGGGATAAAAATAGGTATAGATATGAGCTGCATTATAAGGCACCCTGCTGTTGCAAATGTAGCAAACCCTACAATTATAAATGTCATAGCAGGAAGCATCCATGATGGCACTGACTGGTTTATTCCACTGACAAGTATGTCAAAGAATCCCAACTCACGGTTTATAGAGTTCAATATAAATCCAAAGAAGATGACAATTGCCAACGTACACATAGATTTAGCACCTTCAAAGAAGTTATCAAAGAACTCTCCCACTGTCATCACTTTCTGTAATGTATACAGTAAAAACTGTGATATCAACGCAATCACAATTCCCATAATAAGATCATGATCGAATATCATAACCCCTGCAACAAGTACTGCAATAGGGATTATGATGTTAAATATTGATGATGCTGCTATATCATCGCTACTTTCGATGGTTACTATAGATTTGGATCCTTCTTCTACCAAAAGAGTCGGTCCGCCCGCCTCTACACGCTCATAAGAATTTTTAAGAGTTCCGAATTTAGGGATAACACCAACTGCGATCAGAAAGCACATTATTACCGTTATTATTGCATAGAACATGTACGGAATAGCTTTCGCATAATTCTCGAACCCAAGATCCTGTGTAGCCAACATTCCTATCATGAACGCTGACCAACTTGACACTGGTACCAGGACACAAAGACAGCTTGCTACTGCATTAGCCTGAAACGCCAAATGTTCTCTCGGAATCCCATTCCTATCCGATATGTCTCTCAATGAAAATGTTACTGTCAAAACATTCAGGTAGTCATCCACAAACAACGCTAGAGATATGAGCCATCCCAGCACCAAAGGTTTCTTCTTGCCCGATGCATGTTTTGCCGCCCAGTCAGCAAAACTCACTAAGGCTCCGGATTCTTGAAATAGCTTTATCATTCCGCCAAAACCTATCAACATGAGCAGTGCGAACTGATATGACGAATCAGCCAGAGTATTATAAAATGACTCGACTATACCCGTCAGGAAGTGTTCTTTATAACATATAAGTATTGCTAGCAAGGCCGCTGCAATCATGGATTCTGCCATCTTTTTCGTCAGCAGTGCAGTTACGACAAGCACTATGATAGGCAGAAATACTAATATATTGCTAAACATCAGCAGCACCTCCTTATAGCAACACCTTGACTGATCACACCGTTATATATTATCTTGCTTCTGCGAATTCTATAGCTTCTTTGCCAGAAATATGCTCAGCTTTCAGCGCGAAGATACATACGGCATCCAGCTTGTTTTCAGCTTCCACCTTACCGCCATCCATATGCGCCGATGAATACTTCTTCACGAGACGCATAAGGACCTGCATTTTTTCTGCTGGATCAGTTATCTCATACGCTCTGCCGAAAACTATAACACTTCTATAATATGTAGTATATTCTTCCGGTACGATCTTATCCGTCTCAACGATCGTGAATGAAGCCTTATCATGCTTTCTGATAGCATCCATCTTATGTCCTACAGGCATGCCGTGAAAATAGAAAACACCGTCTTCAAAAGCATAGCTTAACGGCACCCCATATGGATAATCATCGTCTCCCAAAAGGCACATCACTCCGTTAGTAGCCTTTCCGATTATATCCAGGCAGTCATTCTCCGACAGGATTTGCTTTTTATTTCTTCTGACTTCTCTAAACATACTTTTCCCTTTCCTGTGCACCTGATTTATACTTTAAGCACGAGTTTTGCGAAATGCTCAAAACTCCAATCTTCAAATCCTTCCACGCTGTCTACAACTTTAAGAAAGAAGCATTTAGGAATTTCACCGCACTTCAAGCTGTCTTCAACGCAAAGGTTACATCCTTGATCATGATTTACCGGATTGAACTGACAACTTTCATCATTACATGTACAGAACGGTAATTTACTCATAGCGATTTCTCCTTTCATTATCAATACTTTCTTATCTTTACGGCAGGCTTCCCAAGAATGCCTTCTCTAAGACATGCCCAGGCATTCTGTATGGTTTCCTGCAAATTTATCATGTTGTCTCCAAGAAATCTTATTATCATAAGATTATCTTCTATGATTCCTGCCGCAAAGGTTATGCCTTCAGGATGCTGCAACTGATTTAACTTATCTATGATCTCTTTATTAAGATTCGGTGAATATGCGTAGATAACTCCGTTAGAAAGATGCCCTTCCATCAATCCAACAGTCTGAAGTTCCATCTTTGCAGGTTCGATAAAGGTATTGTCATATACCTTCAACTTGCCATCTACATATACTCTAGTCTTCGATGAATATATATCATATTTGAAGGTCTCTCCCATTGAAGCACGCCCTGCTGTAACCATGTCTACTGCTATAAGCACAGAATTTTTATCTAAATAAAAGTCGTTTTCCTGATACGCTTTACTTTCCGCAAAAGGCACATTGTGCTCCGGAAGATATTCCATCACTCCTCCAGCCTTAACATTGATACGATTTACGATCTTGGCGTAGCCGTCATCCATCTTGTAGAACTTAGTCGTAGACGGTGTTGTCACAACGACTTTTGCGTTTTCTTCTACTGTTATTTCCGTATACAGTCTGTCATGCTGCAGGATTCCCCCGCTTGGATTGAGCAGATATATAAACGCTGTCCCATCATCGTCTTGATAGTGTGGCGCTAAAACTTGTAAAGGCAATTTGAAATACTGTTCGGCAAGATATGTCTGTCCATTCTTCTTTTTACGGAATGTAAGAGTTAATTCACCTGTAGTCTGCTTCATTCGATATCTCCCTATCCCTCGAACAACATATCTTCCTTGACCCAACGGATCACCTCGTCTAAACCTGTTCCATCGAACAGATTCGTAAATACGTATGGCTTATCGCCTCTCTGTACTTTAGTATCTTTCTCCATAACTTCAAGGCTGCAATGCACATATGGTGCAATATCTATCTTGTTTATTACAAGAAGGTCCGATTTAGTGATTCCCGGACCACCTTTACGCGGTATCTTCTCTCCTTCACCTACATCGATCACGAAAATCAAACCATCTACCAGTTCCGGACTAAATGTAGCAGCTAAATTATCGCCACCACTTTCTACAAATATGATGTCTAGGTTATCGAATCTATCCATTAAGATATCTATGGCATCAAGATTCATTGAAATATCTTCTCTAACTGCTGTATGAGGACAGCCCCCTGTCTCTACTCCCAAGATTCTTTCCTCCGGAAGTGCCTTAGCTCTTGTTAAGATAAGCGCATCTTCCTTAGTGAAAATATCGTTAGTTACTACGGCGATCTCATAGTCTTCTCTAAGGCTCTTACATAGTTTTTCTATCAAAGCAGTTTTGCCGGATCCGACAGGTCCGCCTACTCCTATTTTTACTGGTCTTCTCATTTAGTCATTCTCCTTCTATCAAGACATATATAATCTCACCGATAACGTTTCATGCTGTATGCTAGCTATATCAAACCCCGGACAGAAGTTTGATATATTATCGATCGGCCAAACGAGGGCCTCTTGTGTGCTTGCTTCCATTTCATTCTGAAGTTCCATGAGGATTTTTTGTGCTTCCGTATTCCCTAAAGGAATAAGCTTTACTGCACTTTGCACAAGACCGTTCACTGTACTGAATACGAATGCCCTCAAAGCCTCGTCTTTTTCCACTTCCAAAAATCCGCAGGCAAGTCCAAACACTACAGGATACGTCATACCATTAGTTCTGAATCTATTTTTAAGAATGTCTACTCTCTCATCTTCAAAAACATCTGATATTATTCTAAGAAATGCTTTGCCCATTCGTAGTGAAGATTCTCTGCTTTCTTTTGTCACCTTACATGCACAGCTCAGTTCTTCAAGCGCCTCGATTTCTTCCATATCCCATGATTCGGAAAGCCTATAGGCTTCACATAAAATCGGGCCTTCACACCTTGAAATGGTAGTTTTGAGGTAACTTGTTGCAAATTCTTTGAAGGCCCCTCCAGATTTTATTGTGTTTCCTGAAGTGTATGTTTCCAAACCCCAGGATTGGCTAAAGCCGCCGGAGGGAAACGTCCCTCCGGCTAGCTGCATCAAATGATATAATTGATTGCTTTTAGACATATAAAATTCTCCTAGTCATGATGGTGATGATAGTGGCTTCCGTGGCTGTGGTCATGACTGTGACTATGGCTATGGCCGTGTCCGCCAACCACGATGCCTGCCTTCTCACCTGTCAATTTTTTTTGACAACGAACGTATTCAACGCCTATACCCTTCATCAGCGATTCTACGATCGGATCATAAGGTATGATTATATGATCCTCGTGCAGGTACGCAGGGTGGTGCATATTACCAATATTAAATGCAGTCTTTGCCCACTGGAGATTTCCTTTAGGGAAGATTTCCAGAGCATCTTCCGGAACTAGATCTACGACAACAATCCTCTCATCATCCTTATGTAGAATTGCTCCGCAAAACATATGATCACCATGTTCAAGTGAAACTGCAATAACTTCCCCACTTTCTGTTTTTAATTTTTGATGTGACTTAGCCATATCGTGTCGGTCAAGCATCACCTTGTCAATGCGAAGATTTTCTAATGTAAAGTCTTCGACTTTTCCTAGAAGTTTTTCGATTATAATCATATGTCTGTCCTTATCTGAAGAAATATCTCTGACCAAGGCATACTTCTTCTATCGGATCACATGTTATATGTTCACCGTCGATATATACCTTATAAGTTTCAGGGTCCACCTTGATTTTAGGCGAATAACTGTTTCTTACCATATCTGCTTTTGTAAGGTTTCTTGTGTTCTTTACAGGGAGCAGTTTTCCTGCTGATGCCGGAACCTTGTCACCAAGACCTGCATCGATAGCCGCCTGTGTAACAAAAATCTTGTTATACTGCTGGATAGCACTTCCGCACGCAGCATACTGTTTTCTGTACATCATTGGTTCCGCGACTTCGATACATGCATTTACATCACCAGATACGGAGTATACTATTTCTCCGCCCTTGAATACCCATGCAGGCTTTGCACCAAAGAATTCAGGTGACCAGCAAGCGATGTCGGCGATTCTTCCAGGAAGAAGCGATCCTACATATTCATCGATACCGAATACTATTGCTGCATTTACTGTATATTTAGCCATGTAACGCAGTATTCTTTCGTTATCATTGTCGCCCGTTTCTTCAGGGAGAGGCCCTCTCTGCTTCTTCATCTTAGATGCCATCTGCCAAGTTCGCAATACTGTTTCACCTACACGACCCATACCTTGCGAGTCAGAACCATGGATAGAAATAGCACCCATATCGTGAAGAACGTCTTCTGCTGCGATAGTTTCTGCTCTGATTCTGGAGTCAGCAAAGGCAACATCTTCAGGAACCTTAGGATTGAGATGGTGAACTGCCATGATCATATCCAAATGTTCTGCAACTGTATTTATAGTATATGGATTTGTACAGTTTGTGGATGAAGGTATGATGTTTTCTTCACCGCAAACTCTTAACAGGTCAGGAGCATGACCACCACCCGCACCTTCTACGTGATAAGCATGAATAGTCTTTCCACCGATAGCATTTAGCGTTTCTTCAACGAATCCGCTTTCATTCAATGTGTCTGTATGGAGCTGTACCTGGAAATCCATCTCATCAGCTACATTAAGACAACATCTGATTACTTCAGGAGTTGCTGCAAAATCTTCATGAATCTTCATTCCGATAGCTCCGTTGAGTGCCTGCTCACGGATCGCTTCAGGTTTACTTGAGTTTCCTCTTGCCCAGAAGCCTGCATTTATCGGAAGTTCTTCATGAGACTTGATCATATAATGCAGGTGACTTGGTCCCGGTGTTTCAACACTTGTTGTCTGTGATCCGGATCCTCCGCCAATCATTGTTGTGATACCGTTACTCAGCGCTTCCCAGCACTGTGCAGGAGATTCGAAATGCACGTGAACGTCTATCCCTCCGGGAGTCAAGATCATGCCTTCCGCAGAAATAACTTCTGTAGCAGCACCGATTATAAGACCCGGTGTAATGTCCATAGTATCAGGATTTCCTGCCTTACCAATACCAACAATCTTGCCATCCCTTATGCAGACATCTCCTTTTACGACACCTATCATAGGATCTATTACTATAGCATTAGCAAATACTGTATCTAAAACTCCTTCTTCAGTTGTTTTGCCGGAGATATTACCCATTCCATCTCTATGTGTTTTTCCTCCGCCAAAAAGAATTTCATCACCGTAGCAAGTAGCTGCGAAATCCTTTTCGATTTCTGCAACAAGGCCTGTGTCCGCAAGATGGATCTTATCTCCAACTGTTGGTCCGTACATATCGCAATATTCCTGTCTGGATATCTTTACTGCCATATTACTCACACTCCTTTAACTTGGCGGCCATCTTTTCGATAGCGGCTTTTTTAACTTCGGGATCATTCACATTGCCCATGGTCATTCCCATAAAACCATATAAATTCTGTTCGCCCTTATATGGTACCAGCGTTACCTTTTTTTGTTCTCCCGGTTCAAAACGCACTGCATTTCCTGCCGGTACATCCAGATGGTATCCGAATGCTTTTTCTCTATCAAATCTTAATGCTATATTTGTTTCAAAAAAATGATAATGTGAACAAACCTGTATCGGTCTGTCACCTGTATTATCAACGATCAGTTCGATCGTTTCTCTATTCTCATTGATGACGATGGGGTCATCAGCAAAGATAATCTGTCCTATCTGATATTGCATAGCCCCCTCCTTAATAATTCATTGAAATAAGCTCTTCCATAGGAATAGCTTCTTCTCTCTTCTCCAATCTGATTGGATCCTGTACTGTAACTAATTTATTTCCGTCAGGAAGCATGACTTCTAATTGGATGATAGGCATCAAAGCAGCCGTTCCTTCCATAACGTCTTCTTCTGTTATGATACGGGAACCCAAAGACACCAGATCATATATTGAGCTTTTTCCCTCTCTAGCTCTTTCGAGAAGCTCATCACATATTATTGACATTGCTTCCACATAATTCAGTTTCAATCCGCGTTTCCATCTTCTTCTGGAAATTTCCGCGACGCCGAACATCAATACACGTTCTTGTTCTTTGATAGTTAGCTTCATCGCTATACTTCCTTTCTCTTCTTAAAAAACTGGCGACATGGTTGTCGCGTAAATAAAGCTCTTTTTTGTGCCCCTCAAACCATGCCGCCCGATAATCTTTTTTTTATTATATTACCATACAAATCCCGCTACTGTAAACAGTACGATAGCGATAATTGTTGGTAATGCGATCATTGGTAATGCAGTCTTAGCATATTCTGCGTTACTGATTCCAGTAACTGCTGATGCCAGAGTTGCAGCGTCGCCATAGAAGCAAGCATGGCTTCCAAACGCTCCTGCAGATACAATCGCTGCTCCTGCAAGAAGTGGGTTGCCACCAAGTGAAATTGCCAGTGGAATAAGGATTGGTGATGCGATTGTCATAGTTCCCCAGAAGCTTCCTGTGCACATTGCTATGAAAGCACAAACTATGAATGAAATAACAGGGAGCAGATTAGCGCTCAATACAGGTTCTGCTACGGATATTACGTATTCTGTCAACCCCAGTTCTGCATTTGCTGCCTGAAGTACGAACGCAGAAATTACGATAGCTGTTACCAGCACCATACTCTTGAAACCTTCTACTGAATGGTCACAGAATTCTCCGATAGTCATCAGCTTTGATGGAATGTAAAGAACGAAACATACTACAAAGCCAACTGCCATTCCTACGAGGATATCATTAGTTACCAGAGTAACAACAATGAGGATTACCAGAGGAATAATGAAATACAGAGGATTTGATTTCTTGACATCAGTATATCCTTCCATTTCCTTGTGTGTCTCGTGGTAATATGGTGAACATGTGTCTCCTCCTGCCGCTCTCTGCTGGGCTTTTCTCATTGGACCCCAAGTTGGGATGATTTTAAAACCAATGAGAGGTACTATTAATATTGCAGCCCATGCATAAAATACAAATGGCAAGGTGTGGATATACGCTGTAAATGAACTGCCATCAACAAGAACACCAAGATCTTCATATTGTGATATCATTAAGATAGCCCATGATGACATCGGTACCAGTACACATACTGCAGCACCTGTGGAGTTGATCGTATAGGCCATCAATTCTCTGGATACCTTGTTCTTATCTCCAATATTTCTCATCGCTGTTCCTACACCCAGATTGTTAAGATAGTCGTCAATAAATACAATAATGCCTAGGATCCACGTGATGAGTATGGTCATGCCTTGCGTTTTTGCTATTTTAGCTCCCCAGTCAGCGAAGCCTAATGCTCCACCTGATTTTTCGAGTAATACGATTACCATTCCAAAGAAGCCAAATACTAGAATGAACCAAGCATTTTCAGCTACGACCGTTGAGAATCCATTTAGGAACTCAGTAAAGAAGGAACCCTTATAAACTAAAATGTAACCTACGAGTGCCCCTATAATAAGTGGTTCCACTGTTCGTTTGGTTATTATTGCGGTCACTATTACAACGAGAACCGGAACCAAACTAATAATTCCATAAGTGTCCATATCTTCCTCCTTTTTATGTATTTAGTATATTTGTTCACTTATATAGCAATTATCATGCCAAGTGCGAATTTTCTGTATTTTTCAATGTTTTCACTATTTCTTTTGAATAAAAAGACAAATAGGTGTAAGTATATACTTACACCTATTTGTCTTTATGTTTTTCTCTAAGCTTGTATTTTCAACGGTTATAGACATGATGTAATTCTATGCTTACACTGTGCGTATACACTTACATCTTTTATCTTTATTTTATCCCTTTCTCTACTATAACCCCAACCTGTTCATTTTCTGATATAACAAAGGTCTAGAAATTTTCAAAACTCCTGCAGCTTTTGTCTTGTTTCCATTACATTCATTCAAAACCTGTATGATTATTTCCCTTTCAGCTTTTTTCTTCGCGGCATCAATAGGGTTGTCGGATGATACATCATACACATCCTGCTGCTTTTGTGCTCCAGGCAGCTCAACATCCTCTGCAGTAATACGACCACCCTTTGAAAAGGCGATTGCCCTTTCTATGACATTCTGAAGCTCTCGCACATTCCCCGGCCAATCGTAACTCTTGAGCTTTTTATATACATCATCATCTACATATCTGATTGTCTTTCCCACAGTTCTGCTATATTTCTTTATAAAATCGTCCGCTAATATCGGAATATCTTCTTTTCTCTGGCGAAGCGGCGGTACTATTATTAAAATGACATGAAGTCTGTAGAACAGATCTTGCCTAAACTTACCATCTTTAACAAGTTTCCTCATGTCCTGATTAGTCGTTGCTACTACACGAGCATCGATTGAGATACTTTTATCACTTCCGATTTTTTCAATCTCGTTTTCCTGCAGTGCTCTTAGCAGTTTTGGCTGTATAGCATATGACATCTGATTTATTTCATCAATAAACAGCGTACCATTGTCAGCCTGTTCAAACTTACCTTTCATACCTTCTTTTCTGGCACCTGTGAAACTTCCTCCCTCATATCCAAAGAGTTCCGATTCTGCTAAGCTCTCAGGCAAATTCGCCGCATTCATTTTTACAAAATTGTTTTTCGAGCGTCTACTCATATTATGTATCGCATGAGCTACCAGTTCTTTACCTGTGCCAGTCTCTCCATAAATCAAAACGGTAGCATCCGATAAGGCTGCACTCCTTATATCTTCCTTTAACTTATCGATAACTTCAGACTGTCCCAAAATATCGTCTATGGAGTACTTACCGCCGCGAAGCTCATTGATCTCTCTTCTTAGACTATGCAGTTCTTCATCAAGGAATTTAGTATAATTGTCAGACAATTCATATAAAACCTCAGAAGCTTGCACAACATCATATTCCAGCAATCCTACGCGTTCTCCATTTAAAAACACAGGAACATTTACGCTGATACCGGCTCCAAAGCTATGATAAAAAACAATCTTAGGTCTGTTAATATACATATTTTCCATCATTCTTGTCTCGGGAAAAACCTCTAATATATCTTTTCCTAAAGCCCATTCAAGATTAACACCAATATATTTAGCACACTGTTCATTAAGATACTTTACTATTCCTTCAGTATCCACATAAAGCGCTCCCGGAATGTGATCCAGTATCAATTCAAACTTTTCCATATTATCCAGATTCATCGTTTTCCTCCTGCGCAAATAATGCCACCCCATCTTAGCGTTAGTATATCACATCTATAAATATAAAACAGTATTTTCATAAATAAGGGGCTTTATTGCCTCTGTCCTAACAAAGCATAAGGACTTCAAAGACCCTACTCTCGTGGAGCATAGGGGGCTTTGCATCCTTGCCTACGGCAAGTCTGCCGTCCTGCGCTCGCTTCTGCGTGCTCGGACACCGACAATCCACCGGACTGTCGGTCCCTTTCGGGTTCGAGCCCCCTACGTATCTTTATAAATCAAAATCGGACGGTATAAATACCGTCCGATTCCGATTGGTGGAGCATAGGGGGCTCGAACCCCTGACCTTTTGACTGCCAGTCAAACGCGCTCCCAGCTGCGCCAATGCCCCGAAACGTGGAGCCACTGGCCGGGATCGAACCGGCCACCTGCACGTTACGAATGTGCTGCTCTGCCAGATGAGCTACAGTGGCTTACATCTTAGCTTGCTCCATCATTTTACTATGTTCATATTATCGCGTCAAGCTATATCAGCTCATAGCGACATCCGTCGAAGGCCGTATCAAACATGCAGATACTCTTGTATTCGCAGTATCTGCAGGCTGTCTTATGACCTCCGAATGACTGTTTTCTCTCTTTCTTAGGCTTGATGTCTATTGTGCCGCTGCATATCTCGCTGCATATCCTCTTGACCTGCATATCCACCTGCTGCATCAGTTCACCGAATTCCTCGTGTTCCATCAGATGTCCTCCCGCTGCAGCCTTCAGCTCTCGGTTTTTACCGGTTATCTTCACAGGAACTACCTTAGATGAACCGGAGCCTTCCTCTATAAGCTCGCTGTCCATGGCGCTTATCAGCTTCTCATCGTTGAGAACTATGCCGACGAGTCTGTAAGAATCATCCAGTCTCTCGGACAGATTGCCGTTAACTCCGCCTTGACCGTCTCCTGCAGATACTGAAACTTTGTCTGCGTCTGTCTCAATGTCATCTATCTTGAAATAGAACACGCCTGCAGGTTCACTCTTCAGCCCTTCCACTGCCGCCTTCAAGTATATCATCAGCTGCAGCTTATATCCGCCTCTTATGTGGTCCACATCGACAGTATCGCTGCCCGTCTTATAGTCTACTACTCTGACTGCATCTTCATGCATCACATCCAGCCTGTCTATCTTGCCCCGGATCAGGACTTCACTGCCGACTGCATCGACCTTGATAGGCGGTAACAGGCTTCCCTTGCCGAACGGTTCTTCGAAGTACATTGACTTGATATGGCCTTTTCTCACTTGTTTTATCATAGACCATGCTGCATCGCCGCATATGTCCACAACTCGCTCTGTCCTGTATTTTTCAACCTTTCCGGCATCAAGCAATCCTTCATTGAAGCCGTCCATGTCACCATTTATTATATCTGCAACGCGTCTTCTGCACTCTTCTTCCGTGATAGTCATCCAAGGAGATGCCGGATCGTCGACAGCCATACCGCTTCCCTCTTCAGGTGTCAGCGCCTTAGATAATGTCATGAGGCAATGATGATAGATGTCGCCTATCTCCCTTGCACCCATTTCATATACGACGGGAGTCTCGGCGCGCAGCCCGTACATTATGAAGTGAGCGAACGGACAACTGCTGTATTTCTCAAGCCTTGAAGCACTCACAGAGAGACTTTCTCTGTCTCCGCGATACAGTGCGTCAGAGAATCTTCTGCCTACGGCTTCTGCCCTGTTGTCAAAGAGCATCCCTGCCTTTACCTTATCAAGTTCCGCAGGACGATTCTTCTCGTACCAATCCATTATATCGAGCCAGTCCTCATCTATTTCTTCGCCTTCAGAGTACTTCCTAAGAGCCTCCGTAAGATATGCCAAAGTACCCTCGCGAGAAACCAGCATATCAAAAGCACCTTCGCTTTCTTCGATATCCCCCAGCACATCACAGCTGCCCTTTGCATCGAGAAAATCTCTGATGCTTTCGAATACTTCAGACGGTCTTTGGCCTTCTCCGCCTTCGCCCGTTCCGGCGCAGCTTATATAAAGCCTCTCTTCAGGAAGATGCAGGGTCCTGTGGATAGCAAGGGTCTCTTCTCTTCTTGACACCACATCTCTCTTGGAAAGCTCCATGTCCAGCTCTTCCAGAACAGCCTTTTCTCTGTCGCTTATGAGGCCCTCTTCGCCCGCCTCCATAGGCAGTACTCCTGCATTGGCACCGGCAATGAGAAGCACCTTGACACGGCTGAGACGTGTCCTTTGCAAAGTGCCCATTATCACTCTGTCTGAGCTTGTCGGCACGAGACCTATCTCAACTCTCTCCATACCTATAGTCATCAGCTTGAGCAGTTCTTCGTTAGACACTTTTTCTTCGCCCAGTATCTCTACTATCTGATCGAGGATACTGCAGATGACGCTCCAGCTCTGGCCTGTTTCTGCGGCTCCTTCTGCAAAGCCCGCAGCTTCCTGCCTGGCTATGAGTTTTTCTATCCTTTCAGGCATGTTGAATTCGCCGTCAAGAAATCTGTACAGCCCCTTAGTCTTCTTGGCAGCAGTATTGTATTTACCTATAGATGCACCGGCTTTCTCAACGGTATCTACTATAGTCTCACGCAGACTGTTGAGCATCGACAGATCTTCCGGCGTATATTTGTCACCTGTTCTGGTGAATTCTTTCTTCCATGCAGTGCCCTTGATCTTAAAAGAATTGACATAGTTTTCGAGGATGTCTGTCTCATCGGCAGAAAAACCCATGAGTCCTGACTTTATCATCCTCATCACTGAATCTGTCCTATATCCCTTTGATACTATCTCCATCACAGCCAGCAGACAGCTTACTGCAGGGTGATGCATCACTGTTCGTTTCTTATCTATAAAGAGAGGTATGCCCCATCTTGTGAATGTCCTTCTCAAGATGTTTCCTCTGCCTTCCATATCGTTACATACTACGACGATGTCTCCGTATTTGTAGCCGTGATCTCTCACGAGGCAGGATATATATGCTGCTGCTCGCTCTGCCTCAGCATACTGATTAGATGCTGCTACAAGGGTAACGGGTTCTTCCGTACCACCATCTGCGCAGCACTCGTCAGTTCCGCCTATGCACGCCCATACGCTTTTTTTATCTTCTTCGTCGATCTTACTTACGGTCACCTCTTCGTTGATATCTTCCGCCGTCTTTATCAGCTTATCCATGACATGGCGTATAAGATCGAATATTTCATTATCTTCTTCGTAAGTCATCACTATGTTGACTTTTTGAGAAGCCTTTATAAGCCGTTCGATTATGAGAAGATTTTTAGGGGTGAAAGTATCGAATCCGTATATCCATACTTCTGATTCTGATACCATAGGCGAATTAAGTATCTTCTCTCCGTAGAACAATATATAATCTTCAGCATCGAGGTATTTTCCTTCTATCATCTGCTGATACTTATCGTATATCTTATTTATGTCCGTCAGCTTATACTTAAGGTACGTATTTTCATCCAGCTTTTCTATAGTTTCTGCCAGCTCCTTCGGGCCTACTCCGTATCTTTTCATATCGGAAATAACGCCGTATATACGATCGATGAATGAGCTTTTCCAGCTGAGACCTCTATATACCGTAAGGTCTTTATCTACTTGACCGAGGACCTTTGTCAGCAGCATCTGGCTTCCATACTTATCGATGAGCTGAGGTCTGCGTCCTCCCGCTTCACTGACTACTTTGTGACCAAGTGCGTTGAAGTCAACGATCCTAAGATCCATCAGACATTCTTTTTCAAGATAAAAAAAGGCATCCCTCTCTGCCTGCAGCGAAAATTGGTCTGGCACCAGCAGCAGGGTCCTGCCTTTGATATTTTTGAATATGAATCTTTCTTTATCTGTTGTTTCTGCTCCGTAATAGATATTAAGCATCGGTATATCTGACCTTTCCGATCATCAGATCATTCAACTCATCTTTTGGTTTAAATGATTTCAAATAATTCTTCCGGTTTTTCGATTATATGATCAGGCGCATCTTCTCCCAGATCTTCACGTGTTTTCCCTGCGAGGGCCAGTGACCATGAAACTAAAACGGCGCCTATTCCTGCATTATGTGAACACTGGATATCAAACAGAGTATCTCCCAGCATAACTGCATTTCCAGGCTGTGATCCCAGTTTTTCGAGGGCTATATTGACAGGTTCCGGATCCGGCTTATGTTTATCGGTATCTTCAGGTGTGACGATAACATCGAAGTGCTTTGTCAGATCGAACTTCTCAAGACCTTCCATCGCTGTACGCTTGAGCCTTGAAGTTACGAGTCCCGTCTTATATCCGCGAGCCTTACACTCGATGACAAGTTCCTTCATTCCCGGGAAAAGTGCTATAAGATCGCTGAAGTTCTTTCTCTGATAGCTTCTGTAAACTCCTATGGATTCCTCTACCGGCACATCGGGAAAGAATCTCTCCAGGGTATATTCAAGCGGCTCACCGAATGTTGCGGTCAGCTTGCTTTCGTCTTCTTCTCTGTTTTCAAGTGTTCTGAATGTATGCTGCCATGACATCAGAATGACATTGTTCGTATCCATTATCGTACCGTCGAAATCGAACAGCACTGTATCTATTTTGCTCATATGTGTACGCTCCTTATCAACTGCTATTTTACCACACCTCACAACAATGGAAAAGCCCGGCTCTTGAAAGAACCCGGGCTTTTCGCGGTGTATAAAAATGATTTTAGAGATTTCTCATTAAATCGTATGTATTATATCACATTATTTTTAGTGTATCAAGTATCTCGATACTGCCATTAATATCCGCCGAACATTGACAACATTACTGCAGCAGCAACACCTGATCCGATAACGCCTGCTACGTTAGGTCCCATAGCATGCATCAGCAGGAAGTTGGCAGGATTTGCCTTCTGTCCTTCGATCTGTGATACTCTGGCTGCCATAGGTACAGCTGATACGCCGGCTGAACCGATGAGCGGATTTATCTTACCGCCTGTAAGTACGTTCATCAGCTTAGCGATAAGAACTCCGCCTGCAGTACCTACTGCGAATGCGCAAACACCAAGGATAACGATCTTGATAGTTGACCATGTGATGAATGTCGATCCTGTTGCTGATGCGCCTACGCAAGTTCCCAGCAGGATAACCAGAATGTTCATGAGCGCATTGGAAGCAACTTCTGAAAGTCTTGCTGTTCTTCCACACTCTTTGAACAGATTACCGAGCATCAAACATCCAACCAGCGGTGCGGCTGATGGCAGAAGCAGACAAACTACTACTGTTACTGCGATAGGGAACAAGATCTTTTCTCTCTGTGAAACTACTCTCAGCTGTTCCATCTTTATCAGTCTTTCTTTTTCTGTTGTCAGAGCCTTCATGATAGGAGGCTGAATAACAGGAACCAGTGCCATGTATGAATATGCAGCTACTGCGATAGGTCCCAGCAGGTGATCTGCCAGTTTACCTGTAAGATAGATAGCAGTAGGACCGTCGGCTCCGCCGATGATACCGATAGATGCAGCTTCCTGTGCATTGAATCCCAGTATGATAGCAGCGAAGAATGCGAAGAATATTCCCAGCTGTGCAGCAGCTCCCATCAGCAGTGACTTAGGGTTAGCGATGAGCGGACCGAAGTCAGTCATGGCACCCACACCTAAGAATATCAGTGATGGAAGTATAGGTTTCAGTAAATAGAATATTGTAAGTATACCTGCATCAGTCAGCTGGCTTGAACTTGTCAGTTCGAAATGTTCGATGAACATTCCGGACATCGGCAAGTTACTGAGCAGCATACCGAATGCGATCGGAACCAGCAATAAAGGTTCGAATCCTTTTTTGATGGCAAGATATAAGAAAACAAACGACACCAGAATCATTATACCGTTCTGATAGCTGAAATTCGCGATTCCTGTGTCATTCCACAGATTTACAAAAGAGTCTAATATAGCGCCCATGTGTTTGTCTCTCCTTCTTCAAATGACATAATAGATGCTTCTGCATCAACGTAAAAAATATAGCACAAATGGGTTTTCTTTACAAGTATGTATCAATATTAATACAGTATACAAGATTATACAAAACAAGACTTTCCAATGACTACAGCTTCATCGTCAATCCGATCTTCTGCTTATCATAATCTATCTTGATGATCTTGACCTTGACTGTATCTCCTACGGACACTACATCCATAGGGTGGTTGATGTATTTTCTGCTCATCTCTGAAATATGCACCAGGCCGTCATTCTTCACTCCTATATCGACGAAGGCACCGAAATCCACTACGTTACGAACAGTTCCTTCAAGCTCCATATCGATTTTCAGATCTTCGAATGACTTGACATCGTTCCTGAATACTACCGGAGGCGCATCTTCACGAGGGTCTCTTCCCGGCTTCTTCATTTCTGCAATGATGTCTGTGAGAGTCGGCACACCTACTTCCAGTTCCGCCGCCATCTTCTCGATAGCCTTCTTCATATTTCTCTTAGGCTTTTCTTCTGTCTTGGAAAGCTCAGCCAGTGCAGCAAGTCCCTTGGCTCTTGTCTTCGGTACCGCAGGCTTCTCAGTCTGTCCATATACTTCCCAGATCTTTTCATCTATGTCAGCTGCTCCGCCTTTTGAAAGTTCGGCTTTTTCGATGCCAAGCTTCTTCAGCATGGCTTCAGCAGCTGCATATGATTCAGGGTGTACTGATGTGTTATCCAGCGGATTCTTGCCGTCTGCTATACGAATGAAGCCTGCACACTGGTTATATGTCTTTTCACCAAGTTTAGCGACTTTCTTCAGTTCTTTTCTTTCTTTAAAAACACCGTTTTCTTCTCTGTATGCAACGATATTTTTGGCGATACCCATGTTTATGCCCGCCACATGTGCCAGCAGTGAAGGTGATGCAGTATTAAGTTCCACGCCTACTCTGTTAACACAGTCTTCCACTACATTATCGAGGGCACCTTCGAGAAGTGTCTGGTTGATATCATGCTGATACTGACCTACGCCTATACTCTTTGTCGGTATCTTGACCAGCTCAGCCAGAGGATCCTGAAGTCTTCTTCCCAGCGACATAGCACCTCTTACCGTAACATCAAGATCAGGGTATTCTTCTGTCGCCAGCTTGGAAGCAGAATATACAGAAGCACCGGCTTCGTTTACGATAGTGTAGCTTATATCGTATCCCGACTTTCTGATAAAGTCTGCAACTACTTCTTCCGTTTCTCTTGATGCAGTTCCGTTACCTATAACGATAGTATTGATCCTGAACTTATCCACCAGCTTCTTCAGCACGGCTTCAGTTCCCTTGATATCTTTCTTAGGTTCTGTAGGATAAACAGTAGTATAAGCCAGCAGCTTGCCTGTTTCGTTGAGCACAGCCACCTTACATCCTGTTCTGTATCCCGGGTCGATACTGATGATACGCGCACCCTTGACAGGAGGTACCATCAGCAGTTTTTCAGTATTCTTGGCAAATACTTTGACAGCTTCCGCTTCAGCTCTCTCTGTCAGCATATTTCTCATTTCACGCTCGATGGACGGTGCCATAAGTCTCTTATATGCATCGGCAACAGTATCTTCTAAAAGTCCTGTAAATATTGATTTTTCATTAGTTATGATAGCATCGCCTATCAACGATCCCATCTTGTCTGTATCTGTCAGCACCTTGACCTTCAGCTTCTTTTCCTTCTCGCCTCTGTTGATGGCAAGTACTCTGTGATTAGGGATCTTATCGATACCTTCGCTGTGGTCATAGTACATTTCATATACAGTCTTTTCTTCGGCATCGACAGCTTCAGTATTGATGACTCCGCTTGCAGCAGTCTTCTCTCTTACATCTGCTGTGATCTCAGGGTCATCAGATATCATCTCTGCGATGATATCGCATGCTCCTGCGATAGCCTCAGCCTCATCTGCAACCCCAAGCTCTTCGGAGATATAGCCCTTTGCATAGTTTTCGGCAGAGCCGCTCTCTATTTCCTGTGCCATGAATAGTTCCGCCAGAGGCGCCAGGCCTTTTTCTCTTGCCTTGGATGCTCTTGTAGCCTTCTTTTTCTTAAAAGGCTTATAAAGGTCTTCGACTCTCTGGAGCACCTGGGCTTCCTCGATCTGAGCTTTCAGTTCGTCTGTCAGCTTGCCCTGCTCGTCGATGAGTCTTATTACTTCTTCCTTACGCTCCTGCAGATTTCTCAGGTAAGTAAGTCTTTCGTCAAGGTCACGGAGAACGACGTCGGACATGCCGCCTGTCACTTCCTTACGGTATCTTGCGATAAAAGGAATGGTGTTTCCTTCGTCTATAAGTGCTACTGTCTGTTCCACCTGGCTTACCTTCAGCTTGAATTCCGCTGCCAGGATCTCAATTATATTCATTTAAGTCGTTACTCCTTCTGCTTCAGTTTCTCGTTGATAAAATAGTCCAGATCTCCGTCCATAACTGCATGGACATTACCTACTTCTGCGTTGGTTCTGTGGTCTTTCACCATTGTGTACGGGTGGAAAACGTAGGATCTGATCTGGCTTCCCCACGTTATCTGGTTGTAGTCGCCCTTCAGCTCCTTGATGGATTCCTTTTCTTCCTGTTCCTTCAGTTCGATCAGCTTGGACATGAGCATCTTCATGGCGTATTCCCTGTTCTGCATCTGGGAACGCTCATTCTGACATGTTACTACTATATGTGTCGGCAAGTGAGTTATTCTTACTGCCGAGTCTGTCATGTTGACGTGCTGACCGCCTGCTCCCGATGCTCTGTACGTATCGATTCGCAGGTCTTCAGGGTTGATCTCTATCGTAGTGTCGAATTCGATTTCAGGCGTTACATCCAGAGATGCGAAAGACGTATGTCTTCTGCCTGATGAATCGAACGGCGATATCCTTACCAGCCTGTGGACGCCCTTCTCGTTCTTCAGATATCCGTATGCATAGTCGCCTTCTACAAGGAGAGTCGCACTCTTGATACCTGCTTCAACGTCATCGTTCATGTCCATCAGCTTGGCCTTAAATCCGCGTTTTTCACACCATCTGGTGTACATTCTGAATATCATCTCAGCCCAGTCCATAGCTTCTGTCCCGCCGGAACCTGCATGGACTGAAATGATAGCGTTGTTCTTGTCGTACTTGCCGTCAAGCAAAGTCTTCAGCTTGAGGCTTTCCAGATCTTTTTCGAGGCTTTCAGCCGCCGGCTGTGCTTCTTCTGCAAGCATTTCTGCTTCTTCGGCTTCGCCGCTGCCTTCGGCTTCTTCCGCCATCTCGATCATTACCTCCAGATCTTCAAGTCTTGTCTTGAGTCCGTTGAACTCATCAAGGGAGTTTTCCAGAGATTTCTTTTCTTTCATTATCTTCTGTGCCTTTTCCTGGTCGTCCCAGAAGTTCGGCACAGTTATCTGTTCTTCTATTTTAGACAGCTCTGCTTCAAGCCCTGCCGGGTCAAGAGACTCCCCCGCCTCCTTGAGCATCGTCTGCAGAGCAGGGAGCTGCCCTTTTATCTGATCTAAAATGATCACTCGATCACTTCCTCCTATTCATTTCGTCCACAACAATGCTTATACTTCTTGCCCGAACCACACGGACACGGATCGTTTCTGCCTACCTTAGGTGCATCACGCCTTACTGTTTCAGGCTTTCTGCGTTCTCTTTCAGGGATCTGCTGCTGTTCAGGCATATCTCCTGCCATCATCGGTTCGTCGGCAAATTCATCTTTGTGGCCTTCACCGCTTCCCATAACGTTCTTACGCTCTGCAGAAGTCTGTACTGTTACGTTATAACATGCCTTGACGAAGTCTTCCTTGATGGAGTTTACCATCAGTTCGAACATATCGAAGCCTTCCTGTGCATAGGCACCGGCAGGATCCTGTCCGCCAAGTCCTCTGAGTCCGATACCGCTCTTGAGCTGATCCATGGCATCGATATGATCCATCCACTTGTTGTCTACTACTCTTATGAGGATCATACGCTCAACTTCACGGAGCTGCTCGATCCCGATTTCTTCTTCTTTCTTCTGGTATATCTGTTCGAAGTTGTCATAAAGTCTTGCCTTCAGGTTTTCTTCATCCATATCGGCAAAATCTTCTTCGGTGAATGTCAATGCCTTGAAGTCAGGAGTGATTTTCTTAAGACCCTTGTTGATAGTTTCGAAATCCCATTCTTCAGGGAACTTGGATGCTATAACTACAGGATCTACTACTTCATCGATCAGCTGCTTAGTCATAGAAGTCACGTCTTCTCTCAGATCTTCTCCGAAGAGAACTCTCTTACGTTCGCCGTATATGATCTCACGCTGCTTATTCATAACGTTGTCATACTGGAGAACGTATTTTCTGATGCTGAAGTTCTTGCCTTCTACCTTCTTCTGAGCATTTTCGATCTGCTTAGTGATCATACCTGCTTCGATGGCTTCATCTTCTTCTACGCCGAGCCTCTGTACCATGGCCTGCATTCTTTCGCCGCCGAAGAGTCTCATCAGTTCGTCCTGCATACTGAGGCAGAACTGTGTCTGGCCAGGGTCTCCCTGTCTTCCGGAACGACCTCTGAGCTGGTTATCGATACGTCTTGATTCATGTCTTTCTGTACCTACGATGCAAAGCCCGCCTAATTCTCTTACTTTTTCCTGCTCTTCGCGTCTTTCTTCCTTATACTTCGCATGGAGTTTCTGGAATTCTTCACGAGCCTTGAGAAGCTCAGGATCATCGCTCTGTACGAAGCTTGTAGCAAATGCGATAGCTTCATCATCATAGCCGTTCTTCGCCATATCTCTCTTGGCTTCGAATTCAGGATTTCCTCCCAGGATGATGTCAGTACCTCTACCTGCCATATTAGTAGCGATGGTGATGGCACCCAGTCTTCCTGCTTCAGCAACGATCTGTGCTTCCTTTTCATGCTGCTTCGCATTGAGGATGTTATAGTTCTTGATGCCATGCTTTCTCAAAGCATTAGCTATGAGTTCTGATTTTTCGATAGATGTGGTACCTACGAGAACCGGCTGTCCTGTCTTATGAGCTTCCACTACCATATTCACGATAGACTTATACTTGCCGCGTTCTGTAGCATATACGGCATCCTGCAGGTCCTGTCTTGCGATAGGCTTATTCGTAGGGATAACTACAACGTCCATGTTGTATATTTCTCTGAATTCACCTTCTTCAGTCTTCGCAGTACCTGTCATACCTGCCAGTTTCTGATACATTCTGAAATAGTTCTGAAGTGTGATAGTCGCCAGCGTCTTTGATTCAGATCTAACGAGTACGTTTTCCTTAGCTTCGATAGCCTGATGGAGTCCGTCGCTGTATCTTCTTCCGAACATGAGACGACCTGTAAATTCGTCAACTATAACTACTTCGCCGTCTCTTACGATATAGTCTACATCACGCTTCATCATGTTACGTGCTTTCAGCGCCTGAAGAACGTGATGGTTTATTTCCATGTTTTCCGGATCGGAGAAGTTTTCGATACCGAAGTATTTTTCGCACTTTTCTACACCGGCATCGGTAAGTGCTATCTGCTTATCCTTCTCTTCGATAGTGAAATCGTTATCTTCGCCTTCCTTAAGTGTCCTTACGAATCCGTCTGCCCTCTTATACATATCGGTAGACTTATCGCCTCTTCCCGAAATGATGAGCGGAGTTCTGGCTTCGTCGATGAGGATGGAGTCAACTTCGTCTATGATGGCATAATTCAGTTCTCTCTGCATCATGTCATCTTTGTATACTACCATGTTGTCTCTCAGATAGTCGAAACCGTACTCGTTATTAGTTCCGTAAGTGATGTCTGCCTGATAGGCTGCTCTTCTTTCTTCTTCTGAAATGCCATGAATGACACAACCCACAGTAAGCCCTAAGAAAGTATAGAGCTTACCCATCCATTCCATATCTCGCTTAGCCAGGTAATCGTTGACTGTTACAACGTGAACGCCTTTGCCTTCAAGTGCGTTAAGATATGCAGGAAGTGTAGCTACCAGTGTCTTACCTTCACCTGTCTTCATTTCAGAGATCCTGCCCTGATGAAGTACGATGCCGCCTATGATCTGCACATAGAAGTGCTTCATGCCGAGGCTTCTCCATGCAGCTTCTCTACATACTGCAAAGGCTTCAGGTAAGATATCGTCAAGCGTTTCTCCCTGCTGCAGACGATCTTTGAATTCTTTTGTCTTTTCGCGGAGTTCTTCATCAGTAAGAGCCTGCATAGCTTCATCATATGCCATGACCTGATCTGCTATCTTAGAAACTTTCTTGACTTCTTTTTCATTGAGATCTCCGAAGATTTTTTCCATTAAACCCATTTCGTTTCCCCTTTCTTCTATTCCTTTTCGTTCTTATCTTTTACAGTAAGATTTATTTCTATGGCCTTTCTGTCGTCGGCCTTTGTTACTCTTGCCTTGAATATCTTGCCGTCTATCTCTGTTTCAAATTTATCGTTTTTCTTAGGCAGGTTGTCCAGTTCAAGAACCACCCATCCGTTCACTGTTACTACATCGTATTCTTCTTCAACATCGAAGTAATCCAGGACCTTAGCCAGGTTAGCACTGCATTTGACTCTGTAGCTTCCGTTCTGAAGCGGCATGATATCCTTAGATATTACGGCATCATGCTCATCATATATCTCTCCTACCAGTTCCTCGATGATGTCTTCCATAGTTACAAGACCTTCCGTACCGCCGTATTCATCTATGACTATGGCCATATGCGTTTTCACCTGCTGCATCTTCTTGAGAAGGTCTGAGATCTTGATAACAGTACTTACAAATACGACAGGTGTAACGTAATCTACTATATTCTTATTAGTTCCAACTATATGATTATGGAAGTCTTTCTGGTTTATAACGCCTATTATCTTATCGATATCTTCTTCATAAACAGGCAGTCTCGAATACCCGGTACTCTTGAATATCTCTGCCAGTTCTTCCTTAGGACAGTCTGTCTCTATGGCTTCCATTTCAGGTCGCGGTGTCATTACATCTTCAGCAGTAAGTTCATAGAACTCGATAGCATTTTGAATGAGCTCGCTGTGCATCTTCTCGATACCGCCGCCTTCTTCTGCTTCTTCTACCATTGTCAGGATCTCATCACCTGTTATCGCATCTTCATCACCCAGCTTGAATACCTTGGCAATAAATTGCTTCCATAAAGTAAATATGAAGTTTATAGGTGTCAACAGTGTCATGAAGAATTTAAGGAGAGGCGCAGAAAATTTAGAGAAACCTTCCGGCTTTTCCTTGGCAATATTCTTAGGTGTTATTTCACCAAAGATAAGCACAACAACGGTTATGACTACTGTTGCTATAGTTGCGCCGTATGCACCGAACAATTCTATGAACAGAACTGTCGCTACCGACGTCATGGTTATGTTCACTATATTATTTCCTACCAGTATTGTGGTAAGGAGCTTATCGTATTTTTCCGACAGCTTCAGTACGTTTTCTGCTTTTTTATCTCCGTCGCCCGCCATATTCTTCAGTCTTATCTTGTTGACAGATGTGAAAGCTGTCTCTGTAGCTGAGAAATATGCCGAAAAAAGTATTAATATGACAATGACTATAATATCTCCGATTATGTCGCTGTTCATCGTTTGTTAGCCTCCTTAAGACATAGTAAATCCATAATATAATAGTATACCTTATTTCGGCATCAAAAGAAATACAAAAAACTCAAAAACCCGGGTGGTGGCCGGGTTCCTGAGCTTACATATTTAGCTTGGAAGATTGTAAGCTTCCATTATATATCTGAGAGCGGCACGCGCTTCTCATCCAAATATTATTATCACCAATATGTATAGTTTTTATTCTTTGTTTAGCTTATGCTTCCATAGCCTTTTCAGCAGCAGCCTTATCAGCAGCTCTAGCTTCCAGGATAGCAGCATATTCTTCGTCAGTCATTTCAGTCATTGTGATTCCGGTGAATCCGTAGAAGATTGAAACGAGTGGGTTCAGCCAGTTAAGGATAGCATAAGGTGCGTATCCGCCGGCACCCCACTGTGGACACTGCAGGAAGCTTGACATTGTAGCTCCGCAAGTGTTCCAAGGTACGAAGTTTGAAGTAAGTGTAGCGGAGTCTTCCAGACATCTTGACAGGTTCTTTGGAGCCAGTTTTCTGTCTTCGAAAGCTTCCTTGTACATTCTGCC
>JAFQBD010000043.1 GCA_017416795.1 Bacillota bacterium
CACAGCCTCTTGAACAGTTCCTGATGAAGGATACTGATGTGGAGTTCGGAGTTCTCGTTGATGGTGAAAAGGAAGGAAAGGACTTCCGTAAGTTCGGCGGTTTCGATGCTGTTACTAAGATCCATGTAGGCAAATATTCCGATGCAGTAAACAGCCATATCAGTATGATACAGTGGATAAATCAGAACGGATATGAACTGGCAGGTCCTATATCAGAAGAATTCATCGTATCGCCTGTAGATATCGATAATGAAGATGAACATATCACTAAGATAATCATGCCGGTAAGAAAAAAATAACTCCCTTTAAAGGGAGTTTTTTATTCTTTCAATATTTGACTTGAGGCATTCGAATGTTTCCTGGCTTATGTGATGCTCTACCTTGCAGGCATCATCTTTAGCAGTCTCTTCAGAAACGCCTACAGCCATAAACAGTTCAGTTAAAAGCTC
This sequence comes from Bacillota bacterium, assembly GCA_017416795.1. GTDB lineage: Bacteria > Bacillota > Clostridia > Peptostreptococcales > Anaerovoracaceae > Lentihominibacter. The sequence continues at coordinate 450 of JAFQBD010000043.1, forward strand.
ATGACGTTCAACTACTGATACTGCAATTTCGAGGCCTTCTTCAGTAAGTGAAATATATCCGTCTTCATCACGGCTTATATATCCGTTTGTTTCCAGCTGTTTCATGGCGATGCTTACGCTTGGCTTGGAAAAGCCCAGGTGGTGGACTATGTCTATAGCTCGTACCTGTCCTTTTTCTTTAGTCAGTACATGGATCGCTTCCAGATAGTTTTCTGCAGATTCAAGTATTTTCATTTATTATTCTCCTAAAATCATTTTTAGTGACTGTATCGTTATTTAATGGCAGTTTCAAGAGCCAGTTTCATCATGTCAGTGAAAGTGTTCTGGCGTTCTTCTGCTGAAACCTTTTCTCCAGTAACGAAGTGGTCGCTGATGGTCATGATAGCCATAGCGTTTTTCTTGTTGTAAGCTGCGTTCATATAGAGAGCTGCGGCTTCCATTTCTACGCCCATTATCCCCATGGTTCTCCATCTCTTCCACCAGTCTTCTTTAGTTTCATAGAAAACATCGCATGAAACCATGTTGCCTGCCTTGAATCCGATGCCTGTTTCAGCTGAAGCCGTCTGCATTTTAGTCAGCAGTTCATAGCTGATACATGGAGCATAATTACCCGGAACATCGAAGGCATGGATGTAGTTGGAGTCAGTTGAAGCAGCCAGTGCAACTACGATATCCTTGATCTTGATATCATCATGGAACGATCCGGCAGTACCGATACGGATGATATTCTCAACATCGTATTCTGTGTAGAGTTCCCATGAGTAGATACCCATTGAAGGCATACCCATTCCGGAGCCCTGAACTGATACGGGAACGCCTTTGTATGTGCCTGTGTATCCGTACATTCCTCTGATTTCGTTATAACATTTAGCGCCTTCCAGGAAGTTCTCAGCGATGAATTTAGCTCTGAGAGGATCTCCCGGCATGAGGACAGTATTGGCGATATCGTTTTTATTTGCAGCATTTATATGTGTACTCATAATGATTTCCTTTCATAACATTAGTTGTCTTTGTTGCTAGTATACCACAATCAATGGGTTTATAAAACAGATATGTGTGTCATGTCCTCTATAGCTTCGAATGAAACTTCCGCACCCATAGGCAGTGTGCTTTGTGGGTAAATATGACCGGCCCTTAAGTTGAGGATCGTCGGCTTGTTCCATGGCAGCACTACTTCTTCAATAATTTCACGCAATGTAAGAGAAGGGTGGTCTGCTTCTTCACATCTTTCAAATGTTCCCAGTATTATTCCTTCGCAATCTCTGAACTTACCGGCAAGAGCTAAAGCTGTAAGCATCTTATCAAGTCTGAACGGCATCTCATCCACATCTTCGATAAAGAGGATCTTTCCTTTTGTATCTATTTCATAAGGCGAGCCGAGAGTGCCTGCCATTAGAGAAAGATTACCTCCCACAAGAGTGCCCTTTGCATAGCCTTCGCGAAGCGTGATTATCTCTTCTCCTTCAGGATTTCCAATGGTCTTGAGTTTTTCGGGTGCAAAGAGGCAGATCCTCAGGGAGTCGTTAGTAAAGCCCTCATGCACGCGATAGTCGGTAGTTGGCATCGGTCCGTGGAAAGTTACGAGACTGCATTTTTGATTGATGTTGAAATGGAGGGAAGATATGTCGCTGTATCCTATGAATACCTTAGGGTTATTCTTGATCATATCAAAGTCAAGCATCGGGAGCAGCCTGGTAGTTCCATAGCCGCCTCTGAGACAGAATATGCCCTTGATGGTATCGTCGGCAAATGCTGTATTGATATCATCGGCACGCTGTTTATCGGGACCTGCCAGATATCCGCGTGCCATATTGCAGCTTGGCATCACTACAGGTTCAAGTCCGAGAAATTTTATGGATTCTACTGACATTTCAAGCTTTTCGTCTGAAACAGGTGATGATGGGGCAGTTATTGCCACCTTGTCGCCGTATTTTAATGGTGTTGGCCAAATCATAATAAACCTCCAAAAAACGAAAAAAGATGGGAGACACATCCATCTTTTTCTTTAGTTCACTCATTTATGTGCATTTAACTTATGCACCGGTGGGGACGGGTGAGAATTAGGCGTTAGCCTTGTTGAATCTCTTTGTTAATCTTGATACTTTTCTGGAAGCAGCATTCTTGTGGATAGTGTTCTTAGCAGCAGCCTGCATCAGCTTCTTTTCTGCCAGAGCCAGCTTTTCCTTAGCCAGTTCCATGTCGCCAGCTTCGAGAGCAGCGTCATAAGCCTTTAAAACTGCCTTCAGATGACCTTTAACTCTTCTGTTTCTTGCAGTTTTCTTGTCGATTACACGGATTCTTTTCTTTGCGGATTTAATATTAGCCATTAAATTTACCCCACTTTCATATTCTATAGCCTGCTGTGACTTAGTTCACAGCATAAAAACGCAAGATTAATTATATAGGAATAAAAAGTCTTTTGCAAGGGGAAAATCATAGAAAATAGCGGTTTTGGAGGATTTTTCATGTATAGGACCGATTTGGCTATAGAAAGAATGGAAATGGCAGAGAGTGAAGGTACGAAGGCTTGTGATAATAGTGGTGTGAATATGGAGAAAACAGATTACGGCAGTGATGTGACAGCGACTATGATTTCTATTATAGATGAATCAGGTGAAAGATTACTGAGAAAACCTAAGGGTAAGTATATAACGATAGAAACTAAAAGTGTAATTGAAGAAAACGAAGAAGTTAAAGATATAGTTATAGATGCAGTAGCATCAGAACTAAAGAGAATGATAAGTTTTCATTATAATTCAAAAGTCTTGGTTGCAGGCTTGGGCAACAGGTCTGTGACTCCTGATTCACTGGGACCTGAAACGGCATCTAAGGTAAGGGTAACAAGGCATCTGTTTATGATGTTTGAAGCTGACGGTGATGATGAGATGTCTTGTGTCAGCTGTATGATCCCGGGAGTTTCTGCAACTACAGGTATGGAGACTGCTGACATAATCAAAAAAGCAGTTGAAGTCACATGCCCCGAAGTCCTGATAGTTATCGATTCACTGGCGGCCAGAAATATAGACAGAGTCAGCACGACGATACAGATAACAGATACAGGAATATCTCCGGGAGCAGGTATGGGTAATCATCGAACAGGCATAAATGAAGGTACTATCGGCACTAAAGTGATAGCCATAGGTGTTCCTGTAGTCATAGATGCAGCTACGATCATAAGAGATGCACTTAACGAGAATGTCGAGTCTGCAAATCAGATAGATGAGTATATAGATAAGTTCGATGAACAGCTTATAGTTACTTCTACAGATATAGATATGATCATCAAGGAATTTTCTGATATTATCGCAGCAGGTATTAATAAAACTATCCATCCTGGCATATATTCATAAGAGCAACAGATGGAGGACAACTATGGATTTGAGAAGAAAAGGAATGTTGATCATAACAGCTGCAGTTTTTCTGGTGTCAACACTATACTTCACTACGGCTAAAACAACATTTGGCCTGTCATCAATGATCCCTGATGAAGAACAGCTTGGCAAGATGTGCATAAGACAAGTTTCTGCTGCTGCCAGGATAGATGATAATACAGAGGAAACTTCTGATAATACTGATGATGATGCAACTGCAGATACTAATCTTGAATCTTCTGCCGAAAATAGTAAAGATAGCGCTGAAAAAAAAGAGAATGTATGGAAAAAGAAGCTGCCGGATGACCCGCTTGTGATAATCTATCACACCCACAGCAGTGAATCATATATGCCGTATAAAGAAAGCAATTATCATAGAGAAGAAGTAAAGGGCACTGTGAGGGAAGTCGGAGATGTTATGGAAGAAACCCTGGAGAAAAAGGGGATCAATGTTATACATGATAAAACTGTACATGACAGACCTTCGTATAACGAATCTTATAATAAATCACTTGCAACAATACAATCTCTAAAAAAGAAATATCCTACTGCAGTGTACATAATCGATCTTCATCGTGACGCTGCGGCATCTTCGGCAAAGGAAGGCAAATATACGATAATAGATGGAAAACGAGTTGCAAAATTCAGTTTAGTAGTAGGTCAGGCCAATGAAAACTATGTAGAATTATATGATTTTGCCAAGAAGGTGGGAAACCGAGCAGGTGAGATGTACAGTGGATTCACCGGTGCGATCATAGAAAAGAATTATAATTACAATGAGTTTGTAAGCAATAAGGCATTACTTCTTGAAGTGGGAAATAACAAAAATACTATAGAAGAAGCTAATGCATGCGGCAGGTATTTAGCAGAAGTGCTGGCCGATGTGATAGAGGAAGAAAACAGATGAAAAAGTCAAAGAAAAAAATGGGTAAAAAAATGATAAAACTTATTTTGGTTTTTATGTTGTTTTTTGTCGGAACCTGCTGCATAGCTGCTGTCGACACCATATGTAAAGAAAGCACCGGACATGGCGGAAAATTAGTTTTCGATGTTGAAAAAATAGGCCTTTTCAATTAGAATGGAATAAGAATAACATAAAGCGAGAGGCAGAAATGAAAGATTACAAGAAATACATCAGAAACTTCAGTATCATAGCTCATATAGATCACGGCAAATCAACTCTTGCGGACAGGATAATCGAAAAAACAGGACTTGTTTCGGAACGTGAAATGAGGGAACAATTCCTGGACAATATGGACTTGGAACGTGAGAGAGGAATAACTATCAAACTGCAGACAACAAGACTTGTTTTCAAGTCTCAGGACGGCAATGAATATATCTTCAACCTGATAGATACTCCGGGACATGTCGACTTCACTTATGAAGTGTCTCGAAGCCTTGCTGCATGCGAAGGTGCAGTGCTGGTAGTAGATGCGACACAGGGAGTAGAAGCACAGACTCTCGCCAATGTTTATCTGGCGATGAATGAAGACCTTGAGATCACACCGGTACTTAATAAGATTGATCTTCCGTCGGCAAGACCTGATGAGATCAAGCAGGAGATCGAAGATGTCATTGGCGTAGATGCTCAGGATGCACCGCTCGTTTCAGCTAAAGAAGGGATCGGTATCGAAGAGCTTCTCGAAAAGATCGTTACCGAGATACCTGCACCTGAAGGTGACGAAAACGATAAACTTAAGGCGCTTATATTCGACTCATATTATGACAATTATAAGGGAGTTGTTATCTATACTCGTATCTTTGACGGTACTGTCAAGAAGGGCGATATGATACAGCTGATGAATACAGGCAAGAAGTACGAGGTTACAGAAGTAGGCGTATATTCACCGGGACCTGTAGAGACTAAGTCATTAAGAGCAGGTGAAGTAGGTTATATCTGTGCCAGCATCAAGCAGGTGGCAGATGCCAGAGTCGGTGACACCATCACTATCGCAGACGATCCTACTGATGAACCGCTTCCGGGATACAAAAAAGTACAGCCGATGGTTTACTGCGGTATCTATCCGGCAGAAGGTGAAAAGTATGAGAACGTCAAGGATGCGCTGGAAAAGCTTCAGGTAAACGATGCAGCTTTCCACTTCGAGCCTGAGACCTCCACTGCATTGGGATTTGGATTCCGATGCGGATTCTTGGGACTCCTTCATATGGAAATCATCGTAGAGCGTCTCGAAAGAGAATTCGATCTGGCTGTAGTGACTACTTCTCCGAGCGTAATATACAAGGTCGTTCTTACTGACGGTACGGTTGAAATGGTACAGAACCCGTCAAATCTGCCGGAACAGACTCTCATAGATCATATAGAAGAACCTATGGTGAAGGCAGATATCATGGTTCCTAAGGAATATGTGGGCAATATCATGGAGATATGTCAGGATAGACGAGGCAGGATGATACACATGGAATATATCACTGAAAACAGAGTGAATCTCCATTACGACATGCCGCTGAATGAAGTTATCTACGATTTCTTCGATGCTCTCAAATCAAAGACTAGAGGATATGGGTCTCTCGACTATGAATTCACAAGATATGAACCTTCTAAGGTAGTTAAGCTTGATATATTGCTCAATAAGGATATGGTGGATGCATTCTCAATGATCGTCCATGAATCAAAGGCATATTCAAGAGGCAGATTCGTATGCTCCAAGCTTAAGGAAATCATACCTATGCATCAGTTCGAAGTACCTATACAGGCATCTATAGGTCAGAAGGTCATAGCTAGAGAAACTGTAAGGGCATACAGAAAGGACGTTATCGCCAAGTGTTACGGCGGTGACATCTCAAGAAAGAAGAAACTCTTAGAAAAGCAGAAGGAAGGAAAGAAGAGAATGAGGCAGTTCGGTACTGTAGAAGTGCCTCAGGAAGCATTCACTGCGGTATTGAAGTATGACGACAACAAATAATAATCTAGGTCTATATCTTCATATCCCATTTTGTGTGAGAAAATGCAGTTACTGCGATTTTCTCTCATTTGGATGCAGTGATGTCAAAATATTAAATGAATATGCAGCAGCTTTGATGAAGGAGATTCGTATCAGGGCTGCTGACTGGCGTGATAAAAAGGTGGACAGCATCTATATAGGAGGCGGTACACCTTCTTTGCTTTCTGAATGGGATATCGGCAAGATCCTAGACACTATCAGGGAAGAATTTAATGTGACGGAAGATGCTGAAATAACCATAGAAGTGAATCCCGCAACTGTTTCTGATGAAAAGCTCATAAGGTACTTAAGGAAAGGCATCAACAGGCTGAGTATAGGAGTTCAATCTTTTGATAACCATGTACTTAATGTGCTGGGCAGAATACATACTAAAAACGACGCGTTTTACTGTTATCAGAGAGCGATGAAACTCGGTTTCAAAAATATTAATATCGATATCATGTTCGGCATACCGCAGCAGAACATGAAGATGTGGAAGGACACTGTAAGACAAGCTATTTTCCTAAGGCCTACACATATTTCGCTGTATAGTCTGCAGGTCGAGGAAGGCACTGAGATGTTCAAAAAAGTATATGTGGACGAGCTCCTTGAGCTGCCTGCGGAAGAAACTGACAGAGAGATGTATCATACAGCTTTAAGAATGATGAGAACTGCGGGATATGAGCACTATGAGATATCTAACGGTGCACTGCCGGGATACAGCAGCAGACATAATATGAAATACTGGTCATATGATGAATATCTGGGACTTGGTCTCGGAGCAAGCTCATTCGCAGGAGGAGTAAGATTCAAAAACTGCGAAAGTATGTACGAATATGTGCAGGCAATAAAGGAAGGTGTGGCTCCGATAGATACGGCAAGCGTAGAAAAATACACACTTCGTGAGGAAATGGGCATCTTTGCATTCACGGGACTGAGAAAGGCTGAAGGCATAGATTTCAAGCGCTTTGAAGAAGTTTTCGGAATGGATTTCTTCGATGTTTATGACATAGAACTAGTCAATAAGTACAAAGGAAAGCTGCTGTATAAACAGGACAGGCTGTTTCTTTCGGAAGACGGAATGGATATATCAAATAAGATAATGGCGGAGTTTATATGATGGAAAGAAAGTACATAATGGCCCTGGATCAGGGAACTACAAGCTGCAGATGTATATTATATGATAAGCAGGGAAGACAGATCAGCGTTGCTCAGAAGGAATTCAAACAGTTCTATCCGCATGAAGGCTGGGTAGAGCATGATCCTATGGAAATATGGTCTACTCAAATAGGAGTTGCGCAGGAAGCACTGCTCAAGATAGACGCTACTTATGAAAATATAGATGCTATCGGCATCACTAATCAGAGAGAGACTACTGTAGTTTGGGATAAAGAAACAGGAGAGCCTGTTTATAATGCTATAGTTTGGCAGTGCAGGAGAACTTCCGAATACTCTGATACTCTTAAGGAAAAGGGACTTGCAGAGTCCTTCAGAAAAAAGACAGGACTTCTCATCGATCCGTATTTTTCAGGAACTAAGCTGAGATGGATACTTGAAAACGTAGAGGGAGCGCGTGAGCGTGCCGAGAAGGGACAGCTGCTCTTTGGAACTATAGAAACCTGGCTTATCTGGAAACTCACAGAAGGAGCAGTTCATGTGACTGATTACTCCAATGCGTCCAGAACTATGATGTTCAATATCCATACATTGGAGTGGGATAAGGAAATATTAGAAGAACTTGATATCCCGGCTGTGATGCTGCCGAAACCTGCTCCATCAAGTATGATCTACGGTGAGAGTCACCCTAGGATATTCGGAGGTCCTATCAAGATCTCCGGAGCTGCGGGAGATCAGCAGTCCGCACTGTTCGGTCAGACTTGCTTCAAAGAAGGTGAGGCGAAGAACACTTACGGTACAGGCGGATTCATGCTTGTGAATACGGGAGAAACTCCGGTAGAGTCAAAGAACGGATTGATCACTACTATAGCATGGGGCCTTGACGGAAAGGTCAACTATGCACTGGAAGGCTCTGTCTTCGTGTCAGGGGCTACTATCCAGTGGTTGCGTGACGAAGTCAAGCTGATAGAAAATGCAGCGCAGACAGAAGAGATAGCAAGATCTGTTCCCGATACTGCAGGCGCATACATCGTGCCGGCGTTCACGGGACTTGGAGCTCCTTACTGGGATCCTTATGCCAGAGGTGCAGTGCTCGGTCTTACGAGAGGTGTGAACAAGAATCATTTAGTCAGAGCTGCGCTGGAATCCATGGCGTACCAGACTTACGATCTTATGACTTCCATGGCAGAAGATATGGGTCATCAGCTTAATACATTCAAGGTTGATGGAGGTGCTTGTGCCAATGATTTCCTGCTAGAGTTTCAGGCAGGCCTTATGAACATGCCGCTGTATAGACCTGAATGCATAGAAACCACATCGCTGGGAGCAGCTTATTTAGCAGGGCTTGCGACAGGGTATTGGGAAAGTACAGAAGACATCCTGTCAAACTGGCAAGTCGATTGTATCTTCTATCCTGATATGGATGTCGAATACAGGGAAGAACTGCTTGAAGGATGGCATAAAGCAGTGAGATGTACGTTCGGATGGGCAAAAGGCTGACCGACAGTCATAAAGATGAAATAAATTACCCTCAAGGAAGAAATTAATTTCCGATTTCTGTTCATTGGGGGTTTTTATTATGTGTAATTAGAATGCTCATACTCTTTTATTGAATTTTTTTCGTTGATCTAATGCTGTCATTTCAACTATTCAAAGGGTTTCATCATAAATATAGAGATACTTATGTTGTTATTTAGATTTATGGCATAAATGTTGCTTTATATATAAGTGATCCTGGGATAAATAAAAAATTATATCGTAAAAACAACAATAACAATCATACACAAGATGCCTTGTAGGCATCAAAAATCAATTCCATGGATCCAATTGAAAGGAGGATATATGTTAAGAGAAGCATTACCTAAGATCGTAACACCATTACCGGGACCTAACGCTAAGGCATTACTGGAAAGAAGAGCTGAAGCAGTTCCTAACGCTATCGGATGCGCTTACAAAGCTTGCATCGCAAGAGGTGAAGGCGC
>JAFQBD010000044.1 GCA_017416795.1 Bacillota bacterium
AAGCTGGGTATAAGATAAAAAAGTAGTATCTAATGATGCCTGCTATAAATCAATGCAGAAGGACAGCCTTTAACGGCTGTTCTTTTTTTGTGCTAGGCTAATATAAATCAGCCTGTGTAGCCTCACATGTAGCCTTAAGGCTAATATTAAAAATAGTCTGAAAATTATATAATTTTGCAAAAGGAAATGAAATATCGAGAGGGAGGTGGATAGTAATCGATGAAAAGGGTAATAGCTTTGCTATTTACTGTAATGATCATGTTGTTCTTAGCATCATGCGGTGAGCCTGCAGATGGGGATGATATGCAGTGGGATCCTAGGACTGCAGATACGGTGAATCTTGCCGAATTACCTAAGGGAGCACAGATGATACCTTTTGAACAGTTCAAATCAGGTTTTGCTTTTGTAAGCAATACCAACTGGGAAGAACCTCCGGCAACGTATGAAGAAGTAGCGCAGGCGTTTGGAGAAGAAGGTCTCTATTATGCTAAATGCGATGTGACCGAGGACGGGATCACGTATAAGACATATGCATGGTTCTCTGACGAAGAATGGCTTGACAGTACAGTCTCTGTAGCAGTTTCGTTTAAGGTGGATGAAGAGACGGGTAAATTGATTTATTACAGCTATACATCTCAAGGGATAGATTATACAGATGTACAGTAGTACATATCAGCGGTAGTTATCGGAAAGGAGTGACATTATGGGACTTATTAAAGCAGCAGTCAGTGCTATAGGAAGCACAGTTTCTGATCAATGGAAAGATTACTTTTACTGTGATGCTATAGATGCTGATGTATTGGTAGTGAAGGGAAAGAATAAGACAAATCCGGGCGGCGGAGGCAACATCATAACAAATGGATCGGGAATCGCAGTAGCTGACGGTCAGTGTATGATGATAGTAGAACAGGGCCAGATAGTGGAGCTCTGTGCTGAGCCGGGAGTGTTTACATACGACAGCACTGCTTCACCGTCAATATTTACAGGTGATTTGAAAGAAGGTCTCAAGGGTGCGGCTAAGGATGCATGGGAACGTTTTAAGTTCGGCGGAGCTGCAGGAAGAGATCAGAGGATATATTACTTCAACACTAAAGAAATAATGGGCAACAAGTACGGAACAGCAAACCCTGTGCCATTCAGAGTAGTAGACCGCAACATCGGGCTGGATATAGATATATCTATCAGATGTAATGGTGAGTATTCATATAAGATAGTAAATCCTATGCTGTTCTACACCAATGTTTGTGGTAATGTGGATGATCAGTATCCGAGGACTGAGATAGACAGCATGCTGAAATCTGAACTTCTGACAGCGCTTCAGCCGGCATTTGCAAGGATATCGGAAATGGGAGTGCGTTACAGTGCTATACCGGGTCACACTACAGAGATCGCGGAGGCATTAAACGATATCCTTTCAGCTAAATGGGCTGAACTTAGAGGACTGCAGATCGTATCATTCGGGGTGAATTCGGTGAAAGCATCTGAAGAAGATGAACAGATGATCAAGGATCTGCAAAAGTCTGCAGTTATGAGAGATCCGTCTATGGCAGCGGCAGCTCTTGTAGGAGCACAGGCAGATGCTATGAAGGCGGCAGCAGCCAATGAAAGCGGAGCAATGATGGGATTCATGGGTCTTGGCATGGCCAATCAGGCAGGCGGGGCAATGAACACTCAGAATCTCTTTGCCATGGGACAGCAGAACCAGCAGGCAGCAATGCAGCAGCAACAGGCACAGGCATCGATGCAGCAGGCCCAGGCGACACCTGCACCTAATACTTGGCAGTGTCAGTGCGGAGCACAGGCGGCAGGCAAATTCTGTCCTGAATGCGGAAGCCCTAAACCTGCACCTGCAGAAGGCTGGACCTGTGGATGCGGAGCAGTGAACAGAGGAAAATTCTGTGCAGAATGCGGAGCTAAGAAACCTGAAGGTGCACCTTTGTATCAATGTGATAAGTGCGGCTGGCAGCCGGATGATCCTCAGAATCCGCCGAAGTTCTGTCCTGAATGCGGAGATATATTTGACGATAACGACAAGAAGTAGCGGAAATTATCTGTATCCGATATAAAGAAAGGTGGGGAAATATGAAAAAAATACTGCTTATGATGTTTTTATCTATAGTACTGTGCCTGGGAATGGCAGGATGTGGAGGAGACGGAGGTGAAGCACCTGAAGCCGAAGGTCCTGTGGCAGAATCAGTAGCAGGCGATTGGGAATGCATCGACATGACAATGACCGAAGGTGATGCGGAGATGACCAAAGATGATCTGGAAGAATTGTTCGGAGCCCAGGTCAAGGATCTGGCACATCTTACGGCCTATGCTGACGGTACAGGTAAGATGCTGTTCATGGAAGAAACTATGATACTCACATGGACAGAGGAAGATAATAAGTATACTTTGAAGGTGAAAGGCGATGATGCAGGAACACCTATGGTTGCAGAACTGGCTGATAATCAGCTGTCAATGCAGATGGATGATGGTTCGATGAAAATGTCATTCACGTTCAAGTATCTTGGCAGAACATCTGTATTGATCGACGGATGGGATCTGCAGCTGACCGACGAAGAAGTAGTTGAAATGAGCAGCTTTATGGCATGGGGAGAATCCATAGTAGTAGATGATATGCTGTATGGTTCTTTCGGTGGAAACACATGGGAAGATGGCTCTTTCTCTGCTGCTAAAGTCAAGAAAGACGGAGTAGGTGACAGAGCTGTCATGGCAGAAGGTGTAAGAGCATCTACTCTTACAGAGCATGACGGATATATATATGGAGCTCTTGGTAATGCAGAGATCATCAAGGTGGAAGCAGGCGATTCCAAGTACGAAACTGTATACAAAGGTGCGTGCGACTACGTTCAGGTATACGGAGACAGGATATACTTCACTGATGAGAACTACACTCTCTGCAGTATAGATATGAATGGTAAGGATAAAAAGACAGAGATAGATAAGAAAGATATGTACTACGTATATGTACTGCCTAACGGCATGGTGATCTATCAGGACGATCCCGACGGTGAATCCATCCACATGTATGACCTGAAAGCAGCTAAAGATAATAAGCTGACAGATGTAGTTTCACATAGCCCTGTGATTTGCGGAGACTACTTGTATTATACAGAAGCTGTGGGTGGAGAAGCTTATGAGTTCTGTCGTCTGGATCTCTATTCAGGTAAGCTGGATAAGGCTCCGGGAACTATGGATAACAGTGAATTCTTCATTGAAAACGGCAAGATAATATTCCCAATAGGAGGATATCCTGCTCTCGCCCTTGAAGATTGGAATAAACTGAACGAAACAAATGCAATGGGTCTTATCCTCGAAGTAAGATCAAGCAACGGTGAAGTCAAGATAATGTCAGACTCTACCGGGGAGATGTATTTAAGACATGCGGCATTTGATGAAGAAGGCGAAAATTTCAAGATTGGATACTAATAAAAGTGATCATACTGATCGTACTTGAGGTATAATGAAAGGAGACTAAAATGGGTTTATTCGATAAGAAAATATGTGATATCTGCGGAGATAAAATAGGACTGCTGGGAAATCGTAAGCTGGAAGATGGCAATATGTGCAAGAATTGCGCTAAGAAAATGAGTCCATGGCTTACAGGACGCAAAGGTTATACAGTGGCAGAGATGAAGGAACACCTACAGTATCGTGAAGAGAACAAGGATAAAGTGGCAGCATTCAATCCGACAAAAGTTCTGGGTCTTGAAAACAAAGTATATATCGATGAAGACAAAGGACAGGTGCTTGTTTCCAGAATGAGAGATTTCAGAGAAGAAAACCCTGATGTTCTGGAATTCTCACAGATCACAGGCTGTATGGTGGATATAGATGAAAACGAGCATGAAATCTTCAGGGAAGGGCCTGATGGAGAAGAAGAAAGTTACGATCCTCCTAGATATGAACGTACATATGATTTCAGAGTTATCGTTAATGTAAACAGCCCTTGGTTCAAGGAAGTTGAAATCATGGTGGAAAGCGGAGATGTTGAAAGATTCTCTGCAGAATACAGACAGGCTGAACTGGCATGTGAGGAAATAAGAGAAGCTCTTACATCCATAAGAAGCGAAGCAAGAAATGCAGCAGTTAAAGCAGCTAAACCTAAGCAGGCTGTACAGTGCCCTCTTTGCGGTGCGACTGTTATCCCTGATGCAAATGGCAAGTGCGAATACTGCGGCGGAGCGATTGGTTGATCGAAGGTATAGCGGCAGATCAAAATAGATGATGAGGGTGGCAAAATGTCATACGAACAGAAAGAAGCAATTGGAAAACTTTTTAGAGGATATGTGAATATCCGGCTCAATCCTCAAAGCCAATATAGAAAGGATGCAGATGTCCAGATGTCTGAAGCTCTAAATGAGCTTCAGGCGTCCGGCATATCTTTTGATGCTTATGCTGATGATGGCAGCTTACAGGAGCTTTTGATGCTGACAGATGGTGGGATAAAGGCATTCATTGATTTCGTGCATCAGTTTATGGCTTGCGGATACGATGATAGAGATGATATGTCCGATATCGTAGATGAGCAGATACGCATCGCCGGATGGGTAAAAGAACATAAGAAGGAGCTGATAAGATGATGGATGTTATGAAGATGATCATCGATGCCAATATGCAGGCGCTGTATGTTCTGGGACCTGAAGGTGAGATGCTTATGAAGGTAAAGGAACTGGAAAGTAAGCTTACAGCCTATGCAGCGGAGCATCCCGATGCTATGGATATAGTAGGAGAAGCCGGTCTCAGAGACGAGTACAACAAACTGTATATGGATATCATGACAGGCGGAAGCGGAAGCATATCTGCAGAAGCTGTTATGGGACGTATGGGAGATATACAGGATAAGTACGATGATGATGCTGTTCAGAAACAGATCAAGGCGGAACTCTCAGCTATACTTGATGCCCTTGTCTTTGGATGGAATGATGCAAAAGAAAATATATGGGCAGGACACATATATATGGATAAATATGCTCAGGCAATGGTAGTTACGAGAAAACTGGCGAGAAGGTTTTATGACTTCATTTATAACGATATGGGTCTTTCTATATAAAAAATCGACTCCGTTACCCAAATGGATACAGAGTCGATAAAATACACATTATTTGAAGAAATATTATCATCAAGGACTATAGAAGAAATCCTTCTTACTTGATACTTTGCTGTTTACACCATATCTTCATAACAAGACTGTGTGGCATCAGCTTGACGCCCAGCCTTTGAAGTTTAGTATTTAGGCCGCAGAATGAAACGTCGCGGCCTTTTTTCATGTCTTTAAGAGCTTGAGCCACGACTTCCTTCGCGGTGTAGATCTTGCCGAAATTGTTGACTGTATCGTCGTTGATGGCAGTATCGAAAAACTCGGTCTGTACCCAGTATGGGCAGACAGCCATCACCTTGATGCCTCTATGTTTAAGCTCAACATTGAGAGCTCTCGAGAAACTGAGGACATAAGCCTTGGTGGCAGCATATACGTTGATATATGGTACAGGCTGGATCGATGACATGGAGCCCATATTATATATCCTGCTGCCGGACTTCATATATTTCAGGCTGATATATGTCATGGCGGTAAGTGCTTTGCTGTTGAGCTCGATCATATCTAACTGCTTTTCAAGAGGATCATCTAAGAAGCCTCTGAAATATCCATAACCGCTGGCATTGACGAGCACGGCGATTTCCGGATCGAGTTCTTCCAGAAGTCTTTCGTATTCATCAAAAGAGCATTGCTCCGTAAGGTCTAAGGCTAATGGTCTTACCTTAGAGGATGCCTTTATCTCTTCCAGCCTTTCAAGGCGTCTTGCGATTACCCATATCTCATCGAAATTTTCTGCAGCATCCAGCTGTCTTACGAATTCGGCACCGATGCCGGAGGATGCTCCTGTTATGACTGCTATTTTCATATCATTTCCCCGTTTCTTTGTTGTTGTTTTGTGATGCATTGCGCTTTGAAAGAAAGATATAAGCGATAATGCATACAAGTATTATTGCTATGCTTATCACTTGTGCCTGTCTGAACGGCCCAATCATCAATGAGTCTGTACGAAGTCCTTCTACGAAGAAACGCTCAAGAGAATAGAGCATGCCGTACAGCAGTATGGTCTGACCTTCGAACTTCCTTTTGTTGTCAACATAAATCAAGACGATGAATAAGAGGAAGCACCAGATGGATTCATAGAGGAATGTCGGGTGACAAGGAACTCCATCGATGATCACCGCCCATGGCAGATCTGTTGGACCACCGTGTGCTTCGGAATTGAAGTAGTTGCCCCATCTTCCTATGGACTGGGCGAGCGCCACTGCAGGAGCGACAAGATCCAAAGCATTGAGTGGCCGCACTTTCCATAAGTAACACAGTATGACGGCCGCACCGAAACCGAAGAGAAGACCTCCGTGGATGGCAAGCCCGCCTTCGCGGATATTTATTATCTTCATGAAATCTCCTGCATACCATGACCAGTTAAAGATCACATAGTAGAGTCTGGCGCCTATGATGGCTGCAGGGATGCAGATGATAACGAAATTCAGCACTTGATCAGAGTCAAGGTCGTGACGAGGTGCTCTTTTGCATGATATGAGCACTGCCAGGACCATGCCGGTAGTTATCAGGACTGCATACCACATGATATCTATATTAAAAATTGTAAATGCTACCGGTTCAGGGATGGGCATAAATACCTCCTTATTCATAGCAGGCATGCCTGCTCATTGATTATTCTACCCATGATTTTACACTTTACAAAAATACCTTGCAATAGAGTTTGGGAAAACAAATGGTTTGGTTTGTGAAATCATTTAGGTTTTGATACAATGGCAGTATGAGATACGAAAACATAGTAAAAGGAAAATTCATATCAAGACCGAATCGCTTCATTGCGATGGTAGAACTTGAAGGCGTAGGAGCAGTCAAAGCCCATGTAAAAAATACCGGACGCTTAAGAGAATTGCTTGTTCCCGGTGCTGAAGTTTTACTGGAAGATCATGACGGCAGGATGGGAAGTCGCAAGCTGCGCTATTCGCTGATCGGTGTTCGCAAGGCAGGCA
>JAFQBD010000045.1 GCA_017416795.1 Bacillota bacterium
CACAGGAAGTAGTGGATTCCCTTGGACATACAGAAGTGATCGATGAAGCAGTAGCACCAACATGTGATGAAACAGGCCTTACAGAAGGAAAACACTGTGAAGTATGCGGAGAGACACTGATAGCACAGGAAGTAGTGGATTCCCTTGGACATACAGAAGTGATCGATGAAGCAGTAGCACCAACATGTGATGAAACAGGCCTTACAGAAGGAAAACACTGTGAAGTATGTGGAGAAACACTGGTAGCACAGACAGTAGTTGATGCTTTAGGTCATAGCTTTACAAAATATGAATCGGATAAGAATGCAGCCTGTACGAAAGATGGAACAAAGACAGCTAAATGTGACAGATGTGACGAAATCAATACAGTCGTAGATGAAGGGTCAGCATTATCCCATAAATTTACTAACTATATAGATCAGGGAGATGCTACATGTACAGATCATGGAACAGCAATAGCAGAATGTGATAACGGCTGTGGCAAGACCGATACTAAGGTGACAGATCCTCTTGACCATAAGTGGAACACAGATGAAAAGACAGGTGAATTTATTTACACAGTAGATAAAGATCCTAAGTGTACAGAGATAGGATATGAATCTGTCCACTGTATGAGAAAAGACTGCGGAGCATACAAGGATAAGAGAGAGATCCCTGCAGCAGGTCATAAATATGAGGGAGAAAACCAAGGCTGGAAGGAAACTGAAGCATCGACATGTAATACTGAAGGCGGAGAAAGAAGAGAATGTATCAACTGTGATTTCTATGAGATCAGAGGTATCCCTGCATTAGGACATGCTAGGATACAGCATGACGGTAAGGCTCCTACATGTGAAGAAGGTGGCTATAGAGATTATGAGACATGCTCAAGATGTGATTGGACTACATATGAAGCTCTCGATCCGCTGGGACATGATCCGATAACCCATAAGGCAAAGGAAGCGACATGTACAGAAATCGGATGGGAAGAATATGATACATGCAGAAGAGAATGCGGATACACTACATATGTTGAGATCCCTATGACAGAACATATACCTGTAACTGATGAAGCAGTAGCAGCAACATGTGTTGATCCTGGAGCAACAGAAGGAAGCCACTGTCTCGTATGTGAAGAGATATTGGTAGCACAAGAAGCAGTAGATCCAATAGGTCATGTTATCGCTATCGATAAGGCAGTGAAAGCAACATGTACAGAGCCGGGACTCACATTAGGAGCACACTGTAAGGTATGCGGAGAAGAACTTGTAGCCCAAAAGGTAGTAGAAGCTAAGGGACATACAGAAGTTATCGATGAAGCGGTAGAGGCAACATGTACTACAGATGGTCTTACAGAAGGAAAGCACTGTGATGTCTGCGGAGAAGAACTTGTAGCCCAGAAGGTAGTAGAAGCTAAGGGACATGAATATGGTGAGTGGGAAACTACTAAGAATCCTACATGTACTAAGGATGGTGAAAGACAGAAGATATGCGAGGTATGCGATGATGTCGTAAAAGAAACTATAGATGCAGCCGGTCATAACTACGAAAAGAATGAAGACGGAGGCTGGGTATATGAACTTGTAAGCGAGGCGACATGTACAGAAACAGGAATCAAGGTAGTAAGATGTACAGAATGCGATGAGATCAAATTCTCGATGGTTACTGCAGCATTAGGCCATACAGTAGTGATGGATAGAGAAAAAGCAGCAACATGTACAGAGACAGGACTTACAAGAGGAAGTCACTGTGAAACTTGCGAAGCAGTAATAGTAGCACAAAAGGAAGTACCTGTGACAGACCATGCATATGTAGACTGGAAGATGACTGATGCTGCATGTGAAGAAGACGGTATCAAAGAAACAGTTTGTGAAAACTGCGGAAAGCATAAGGAAGATATTATCCCTGCAACAGGGCATACGCCTGAAAAGGATGAAGCTGTATCACCAACATGTACAGAGACAGGTCTCACAGAAGGAAGTCACTGCTCAGTATGTGACAAAGTATTGGTACCTCAGGAAATTATCGATGCACTGGGACACGATGAAGTAGCTGATGAAGGAAAACCAGCAACATGTGAAAAGGATGGATTCACAGCAGGAGTATGGTGTGAAAGATGCGACAAGTGGATCGAAGGCCACAAGGTGATTGGAGCGATAGCCCATAAAAATGCAGAAGCAAAGGAAAAGGTTCCAGCAACATGCAAAAAGATCGGCTATGAAGCAGGCAAGTGGTGTCCTGACTGTGAAAAGTGGATCGAAGGGCACGAAGAGATCCCAGCGATAGCCCATAAGGATGCAGAAGCAAAAGAAAAAGTTCCTGCAACATGTACAGAAGCAGGTTATGAAGCAGGCAAGTGGTGTCCTGACTGTGAAGAATGGATAGAAGGCCACGAAGAGATCCCAGCAATAGCCCATAAGGATGCAGAAGCAAAGGAAAAGGTTCCAGCAACATGCGAAAAGATCGGCTATGAAGCAGGAAAGTGGTGTCCTGACTGTGAAGAATGGATAGAAGGCCACGAAGAGATCCCGGCAATAGCCCATAAGGATGCAGAAGTAAAGGAAAAGGTTCCTGCAACATGTACAGAAGCAGGTTATGAAGCAGGTAAGTGGTGTCCTGACTGCGAAGAATGGATAGAAGGCCACGAAGTGATAGCTGCGATAGAACATAAGAACGCAGAATCGAAACCTGGCCAGCTTGCAACATGTACAGAAGGAGGCTATGCATCAGGAACATGGTGTCCTGATTGTGAAGAGTGGATAGAAGGCCATGAAGCTATAGATCCATTAGATCATGACATCATAAAGCATGAGGCTAAGATGCCTACGAAAGAAGAGGAAGGCCATTATGCATATGAGTCTTGCAGCAGATGTGACTATACGACATACAAGGTATATACATATAGAGAATATGTGAAATCAGGAGTAGAAGAAACTAAACTGACTGTTACAGCAGAAGGTATAACTAAGACAGAGCAGATAACAGTAGAGTGGACAAACAGAAGCAGCTTTGATATCACATACTACAATGTATTCAGATCGACGACAGGAGAAGTAGGAACATTTGATTACATAGGTAAGTCTACTACGAAGTCATATACAGATAAGAAAGCAGAAGTAGGTAAGACATATTACTACAAAATCATCGGATATCATCAGTATGATGCAGACACAGTATATAAGACACTGACATCAGAAGCAGCATCAGCTGAGATCAAGAAGGTGACAAGCAGTGAAGTGAAAGCTACGCCTATGTATGCAACAACAAACTATGAGAACAAGGGACTCAAGATCATGTGGACATCACCAAACATCAAGGTAGATGGATATGAAGTATGGAGATCTACTACTAAGAACGGAACATATACGAAGAAGAAGACAACAGATTCAAACGTATATTCGTGGAAGAACACAGGACTCAAGGTAGGAAAGAGATACTTCTACAAGGTGAGAGCATACAAGCTTGTTGATGGAAAGAAAGTATATACTAAGTTCTCAAGTAAGGGATATAGATACGTACTTAGCGGAAATGATGCTAAGCTTGCGAAGGCCATAGTAAGATCAGATGCGGTGACAGCAAAGAAGGCAACTAAGGTAAGCAGCGGTATCAAGGTAACATGGACAAAGAAGACAAGCATCAAGTGCAACAGGTACGAAGTATGGAGAGCAACAAGTAAGAGCGGAACATATACGAAGATAGCTACAACGAAGAATAAGTATTACACAGACAAGAAGGCTAAGAAGGGTAAGACCTATTATTACAAGATAAAGGGATACAGAGTATTTGGCAAATCAACTGCTAAGACAAATTATTCGAATGTAGTATCAGGAAAAAGATGATTTATGATGATAAGAACTGACCGGTATCATATGATACCGGTCGGGAAAGGATATTAGATCAACATAAATTATGAGGAGAGGAAGAATGAAACTCATATATAAGTTACCACAATATCTCGCCGTGATAGTTGCGTGTGTGACAATAGGCATTATATTGAGTGATATTAAAGCTGCAAAATCAGCGAATTTCTTTGAGCTGATAGAGGCGGGGAACAATATAAAAGAGAGTAGTCCTGCGATCCTAGGAATAGATGTTTATTGGATACTTATGATTATAGGCTTAATAATCACAATTATAGTAGCCTATTTGAGACGTGAAATATATGGAATCAACTCATTGGCTTCATTTATGATTGCAGTTGTTTTCTTCTTGCAGGCATTTTTAGGAGCCAAGTTATTATGTGGTATAGAGATGGTGATAACTGATAGAAGTTTCGATTCTTTTGATATGAGTGGTCAATCACTTTATGGAACGATATTTATATCATTCCTATTTATTCCTATACTTTCTAAAATATTAAAGATGGACACGTGGGCATTATATGATTATGTAGCCCCGTTTTGGGCGATATTGTTGATATTCGTAAGGACCGGATGCTATTTTCATGGATGTTGTGGTGCAGATGCTTGCTTAATAAGCGGAGTTGAATTAATACTTCCGGTGCAATTGTTTGAAGTTATAATAGACTTAATTATATTGCAGATTGTATTCAACATTGAAAATAGAAATATTGGATCAAGTGAAAACGAAAGAAAACAGGCAATTCATTTTTTATGATGATCGCGTTATATGGATTGTTTAGATTCATGTTAGAATTTATCAGAAATAATACTATTATATGGATTGGTATGACATTTGGACAGATATACTCGGTAATATGCATTGTCATAGCAATATGCGCTATGATGAAAGAGAAAAAGCAGATTGAAAATGGCTGATAATATACAAATTATTTTTTGGGCAGCAACATATATTTTGGTTATTTTGGCAGGATATACTGAAATCAATACGGGTAGAAAATTAATATCTATGCCATATGCTGCATTGATTCCTAATTTCTCATGGGAAATATGCGCCATGCAGCAATCCGGATATGGATGGGGACACGTACTATGGCTAGGTTTAGATGTCATCATATTTGTGCTTAATTATAAGTTTATAGAAAAACGAAGTCGTAAGGTTATATTTATACTCAAGACATTATGTATAGTTTTAGTGTTTTGTATTATATATCAAGTACCACAGGGGATGCTTGTTTCAGCATTTATTATAGATTTCACTATGTCGATTGTATTTCTTGTGTCATTTGATAAGCTTTCACCGTATTTTAAAATCCATATAGCGACTTTAAAGCTTATTGGTTCTGCAGTAGCGGGCTATTACTATTATAAATTTTCAAGTATAGTTTTGGCTCTTACAGTGCTTGTTTTCTTGTTTAATAGCTTTTACTTATATATGTGTATTAGAGCGCGTATTAGATTGGGTAGAAAAAGATATTATGCAGTAGTAATTGATGAATGTTTGTAATAAATTGAACGTATCAAATATATCAGATGTAAGGGCTTTTATTACTTTTGATATAAAATATATGTAACATTTTATTTATAAGTTATATCTTAATTGGAAAAGGAGAAGGAAATGAAGGTAAGCGCGAAAAAACGTTTCCTGGCATGGATCACAGCATTGCTGATGGTCGTTACGTATATGCCTGCATTGGCATATGCTGACGATGTTAATGCTGATCCCGGCGTGGAAACGACAGCTGTAGAAACTGAACCTGCCGAAGAAGCAGTTGATGCTAATACAGCCAATGAAGCAACGACCGACGAAGATTCCGGAACTGCTGTAGCAAGCCTTGGCACAGTAGATTTGCTCGATGGTAAGATCTCTATCGATAATACCGGAAGTTCAGCTAGTTTAGAAAACGGAGTCGTAACAGTAACGGCTAAGGCACCGGCAACTGCCATTGGTAAGCCGGAAACAAATTATGTTACGATATATAATGAGACAGATAGTCAGGCCGTACTTAAGTTTGACTATGCTGCGTCTAACTTTGCGGATTTCAGTGAAACTAACAGCACCGGTACTTATAAGAAAGTACTGGAGGCAAAAGACACTGATGGAGATTCCGTAAAGCTGTATATCACCGCAGGAACGGTTGGATCAGGAAATGCAGTGCTGGAAATGAGTAACTTCAGCCTGGAAGCTATTGCTGATTCATATGATATTACAGTGAAATATAATGAACTGGGTAGTGTTACAGCAGATGGTGAAAGTATTGCAAGCGGTACCACAAAAGAAGTTACTCATACAGATGGTATCGAACTGACTGCAACACCTGCAAATGGCGCAGAATTTCTGGGATGGATCAATGGAGAAACTTGTGAATTTTATACCAAAGAAGCTACATATGCCATTAACCCAACTGCAAATGAAACCCTAGAGGCTGTATTCATAAACGCAGATTCCAAGGCTCATTATCTTGTTGCGGATAAATATCTTATTAATGATTTTAAAGAAGCGACAGATAAAGCTTTGGGAATGTCAAAGAAAGTTGTAGCTTTGATGAACGACGCTACACTTACAGCCGGTGAATATGAAGTGCCTGCAGGCGTTACACTCCTTATCCCATTTGATGACAAAAACACTTTATATACCGACGTACCTAAAGGAACTCATGATGCATACAAAACACCGGTAGCATATCGTACGCTGACTATGGCAGATGGTGCTAAACTTATCGTTAATGGTGCTGTGAGCTTATCTGCTATGCAGTATGCAGCTAACGGTGGTGGCCGTGGTTCCGGTGCGCCTACAGGTGATGTCAGCTTCCTTGACTTGAAAAAGGGAAGTTCTGTAACAGTAAACGATGGAGCATATTTATATGCATACGGATATATCGTAGGGGAAGGTACTGTGACTGCTAAGGACGGTGCGACTATTTTTGAAAACTTCCAGATCGAAGACTTCAGAGGCGGTACTGCCACAACCAATATGGCAGCAGACAATACTCTGCCGGTTGAAGGTTCAGAAGAAGGAGCAAATCACGGAGTTCTTCCATTATCACAGTATTATGTTCAGAATATCGAAGTGCCTTTGACTCTTGAAGCAGGTGCAGTTGAATACACTTATACAAGTATATTCATGGAAAATACTCTTTTCGGTGCTGCAGTAGCATTCATCAGTGACAGAGATGCTATGTTCAATCTCACAAGCGGTAATGTTACCAAGTCATATGATGGCAGTACAGACAGATTGATTGTAGAAGGCAACGGTGTTATGTCACTTTCGCCTATCACTGTAAGCCTCAAAGATAAGAACATCAATTCAAAGGAATTCGAACTTCCTATCAACAGTAATATTACAGTTAAAATCAGCAGCGGTGACGTAGAAATCAATCAGGATCTGGCATTGCTTCCGGGATCACAGATCATAATCGGTGATGGTGCGACATGCGCACTCAACAATGCTAACGTTTATGTATATGATGCTGATCAGTGGAGCGGATACTGTGGAAGCAGTAATAAACCAATAATCCCTATAACTTATGCACCGGGCAAAAAGTATGATAGAGAAGGTAAAGCTCTTGAAGATGCAGCAGTACTTGTAAACGGTACATTAGATGCATCAGAAGGCTTCATTTACACTACTACCAATTCAGATTTTGAAAGTAAGTTCGGCAATATCTACAGTTCCGGAAATGGTAAGATAATAACTGTAACAGGTCCTGAGTATTATACTTATCAGTATGTACAAAACGACAGTTCACCGTATAAGAATATATGTATCTTACCTGCAACATTAAAGAACGAAGATGGCACTTATATCCAGACTCTTGGTGAAGAAACAGCAGCAACATATACATACACAGAAGGAGTATGGGTATGTAACCATAAAAATGAAGAAACTGTAACAAAAGAGCCTACTTGTACGGAAATCGGTACTAAAACAGTAGTTTGTGAACTGGGTCACGAATATAAACTGACTGTTCCTGCAACAGGACATGTAAACACTATCAAGACAGCGGCTAAGGCAGCAACATGTACAGAAGATGGTAACGAAGCTTATTGGACATGTTCAGACTGCGGCAAGATGTTCCTTGACAGTGCATGCACTAAGGAAACAGAAGACCCTAGTATTTCTATGCTGAATCATGATCTCACACAGCATGAAGCTAAAGCAGCAACATGTACTGGGATCGGCTGGGATGCATATGTATCATGCGGAAGATGTGATTATACTACATATAAAGAAATTGCAGCGCTTGGACATAATGCCCCTAAGGTAGAGGCTAAGACTCCTACATGTACAGTAGACGGTAATAAGGAATACTGGTACTGCGATAAGTGTGAAGTGTACTTCGCAGATAAAGATTTCCTTACTTCATACGATGGAAAACCTGTTATTGCAGCTGCCCACGATATGGAAAACTTCGATGAAGTGCCTGCAACATGTACAGAAGCAGGAAGCAGATCCGGCGGTAAGTGTAAGAATTGTGACTACACTGAAGGTGCAGGAGTTATCGCACCTCTCGGACACGATAAAACAAGGACAGCAGCTAAAGCAGCAACGTGTACAGAAGATGGTAACATCGATTACTGGACATGCGCCATATGTGAAAAATCCTTCTCTGATGAAGCATGTACTAAGGAAGTGACTGCTGAAGGTACAGTAGTTAAGGCTAAAGGCCACGAGCTTAAACACAATGAAGCAGTAGCAGCAACATGTACAGCAGGTGGTAACGACGAATACTGGTCATGCGAAGTTTGCAGCAAGCTTTTTGCAGATGCAGAAGGTAAGAACAGTATTGATGCGGTACCTGTAACTAAGGCTCTTGGTCACGATCTTGCTAAGATAGAAGCAGTAGCAGCAACATGTACAGAAGATGGTAATAAAGAATACTGGCTCTGTGGTACATGTGGCAAGATGTACGAAGATGAAGATTGTGATACGGAATTCACAACTATTCCTGTTTTGGAAAAAACAGGCCATACAGAAACTACTCTCAGACCGGTGAATCCAACATGTGATGAAACAGGACTGACAGCAGGAAAGAAATGTACTGTATGTGGAGAAATTACTCTTGCACAGGAAGAAGTTCCATCTCTTGGCGGACATAAATGGGATAAAGGAACGGTAATCAAGCTTCCAGGCATGGTGAAGAACACATCTGGAGATTTGGAATATGCATCAGGTAAGATAAAGCATGTGTGTGAAAATACCGGATGTAAAGAAGAAAAAGAAGTAAAGCTTGATTGGGGTCAGATCAAGACATATGATGAATTTGTAACTAACCTTGAAATTCTGGAAGACTGGGCATTTGAATATGCCATAGATAATAATATCGAAGATCCTGCTGCACTTGTTATCAGATATGTGCGTACAGGCGTTGATAGATACAATTCAGGTTCATGGGAAATCATGGCAGGATTCGACAACACTAAATTTACTGACTATGTTACAACTAAGGAACTTGAAATCAACAATGCAGCAGCTACAGATGCTGACAAGGTAAATGTAACAGGTCTTAAGAACATCAGCAACTTTACATTGTACAACGATGACTATGTTGATTTCGGTCATATGTTTGGAACGATTGATATCTCATATACAAATAAGACAAGTATCAATCATGCAGACGTTGCAGGATTCTTCGGAGATACTACTGACCTGCTGACAACAGCTATCAACTTCGAAGTAAGAGGTACTGTCAAAGAAATGGTCAAAGATATCACTGATAATTATTTCCTCAAGGATGCTCACTGGGATGACAAGTTTGGTTATACAGACATGTTAGGCGACCTTGACGGATATTATCTCAATCGTGAGCTTCTTATGCAGGACTATGAAAAGGGAATGCTTACAGAACTGATAAAAGCATACTTTACAGAAGACCTGACAGAAGAAGAACGTGCAGCATATTATTTGACAAACAGACTTCAGTGCGGAAGTTCTAAGGCTGCAATAAGGGATGCTGTATATACTGCATACTGTGGAAACTCAGTTATCGCTACTCTTGAAGGAACAAGAGACCTTAAGAATAAGGTTGAAGAAGATATCCTTAATGACTTAAGAAGGGCAGCATGCTATACAGTTGCAGACTACATATGTAACCTAGCCGGCGACTATACTGCAGATATTGAGAATGATTGCTATACAGTAACTTCGGAACAGTTCGCAACACTTGCTCCGGGAATCACTCAGGAAATCAAGACTGCAGTTATGGATTACGTTGAGGATGGTCAGCCGGTGCAGTATGACATGAAATACTACATCGCAACTGCTGACATCACAAGAGAAGATGTATCCATATATGCTAACTATCCTACAAGACCTATCGAAAAGGTAAAGGATGAAAATGGTAAAGACCAGTACGTATGGAGCAGAAAGACTGTATTAGAACAGGCACTGGCAGCTCAGGAAACATACGGAAACCCTGAAAGCGAACTTTACAAACCTAATTTCAATGTAGTTGCAAGTACTAATGCTGACGGCTTTGATATGACAGGGGACAGCAGAGGTGAGCCGGGAGGTCTCCTCATCATGGATGGAGAAGAAATAGCTCCGATCACTAATAACGGGTTCTTTGGTATTCTTGAGGATGGAACAGCTGTTATCGGAACAGCAAATGAATATAACAACATCTATAGAGGAAAGATAAAAGAAGCTGTTGGTGGCTTTGGGTCGATGCTTGTAAAAGATGGTAAGATCGTAGCGACTTCAAGAGGCGGTTTCGCACCTAGAACTGCTGTAGGTATCACTGCATCAGGCAAGGTTGTTATGATGGTACTTGATGGCAGACAGCCTGGTGGCGTATCAAATGGTGGCGATATGCTTGATATCGCGCATATCATGTATGAAGCAGGATGTGTAGAAGCTATAAACCTTGACGGTGGTGGATCATCAACTTACGTTGCTAAGCAGCCGGGAGACGATGAGATCACGCTCGTCAGCAGCCCATCAGACGGATATCCTCGTGCATTGGGATCATCACTGATGGCAGTATCAACAGCTAAATCATCGACTGTATTTGATCACGCTGTATTGAACGCACCTACAAACTGTATGACTGTAGGATCTGAAATGCAGATGACAGCAAGTGGTGTGACTTCTACGGGCAATGCTGTAGATATACCTGTTGGTGCTACATGGACAGTAAATGATGAAGATAAAGAAAAGGCTGCCATTTCTGCAGATGGTAAGCTAAAAGCACTGAAGACAGGTGCGGTTCATGTGAATCTGATGCTGGATGGCGTGCCTGTGGGCCAGAAGACTATCAATGTAGTTATTCCTGACAAAATCACATTTACAAAGGCAAGTGTAGATGTGGTATATGAATCAAGTGTAACCCTGCCTATCAAGGCATACTATGAAGGTAAAGCTGTTACGATAAATGCCGGTGACTTCGAATTCACTGTAAGTGAAAAGGACGGAGTAAAGGCCGGTGAAATGTCAGGCCTTGACTTCATAGCAGGTGTTGCTGATACAGGCATCAGAAACTGCGTAGTAACTGCAGCAGTAAAAGAAAATAAGAATATTACAGCTAAAGTAACCGTTAAGTTATACAACCAGGGTGAAAATACATTTGACTTTGATAAGAAGACTGGCGGAAGCAAGGAATTCGCATGGTTACGTACAGTAACTAATGGTGGGAAAATAATAGAGTCAAAAGATGGTACGACATATTATGCAGAAGACAAGAACTCACCAATGGAAACTGACTATGTATTCGCCATTGACATGACAGAAATCCCTATACCTGAAGTTCTGGAAGAGCTGACAGATATGCTGCCTGGTAACGATGTTGAAGGTGCATGCGCATGGACATATCTGTGTAACCTGGCACAGCGTATCAGTGATATTTCAGAAGTAACTGCAACAGTTAAGATCGATGACAATTTCGAACTTGTTAATCCTGAAAAGATCACAGTGAAGAATGAATACTTCAAGCTGAAAGATGATGGAAGTGGTGTAGAATATGATAAGGATACTAATACCCTTACATTAAGACTCAACTGGGTACGTCAATATTCACCTATCGATCTCGAAATGGCAGATCCTCTCTGCCTCGTAAATGGTATTAAACTGATGCCTAGGAACGATGCAGATTGGGGAAGCGATAATACTATCAACGTGATCAACAAAGGTGACATAAGCTATGATGTATACATGAGAGCAAGTTCACTGTACACATTCTCTAATGACAAGGATAATCAGGCTAAATATGGACTGAAACCGTTCTCACGCAAATATATCGATAAGGATGGCGTAGAACAGTCAGAATCAGGTGGCGGATTCGGATCCACTTATAAGGAGTTTGCCGATTCATATACATTAGTAAAAGAAAAGACTGGTTGGATCGTAGAGGAAGGCGGCTGGAGATACTATAAGGATGGCGAATATCTGACAGGAATCCAGCAGGTAAGAGAGCGTATAGATGGTCAATATAAGTCACTTTACTATGATTTCGGCACAGACGGCGTTATTAAGGGCAATGAAAAGAAGACATACTCAGGCTTGATCGTAAACGAAGGTATCGCAGGTAAGAAAACATATAGCTATGCAACTTACGGTGAACTGACAGGTGGCTGGGTAAAGATCGGTGAAGATTGGCATTACTTCGATCCAACTGCAAAGGTTGCAGTTGAAGGTAAGCGTAAGATCGTAGTTAAATCACAGAGCCAGTCATCTGCGATAGATGCTAAACCTATTACTATCGAAGCAACTGTAGAATACGAATTCGATGATAAGGGTAAGGTAGTTGGCGACGGTACTTGGCTGACAGACCAGTCAGGCAACAAGTATTACATGAACGGTACTTGGTTCGAAAATAAGGAGATGGACAACAAGACTTACTTCTACTATGGACCTGGATTCGTTTGCAGACAGTGGGGTGAAAAGGACGGCAAGAAGGTTTACTTCGCTATGGAAGGTCACCTGCTGAACAACAATATCGTTCGTATCAGAGAAGACTCCAACAGACCTGCTATGTATCATATGTTCGATGAAAACGGATACTGGGTACAGATGTGCGAAGGCTTCGTTGAATGGAAGGGTTCAACATTCTACTATCCAACAGAAGAACAGCGTATGAGCGGTGAGTTCCCTGAAGACGTACAGGATTGGGATGCAGAAGGTGATGTTCTTAAATACGGACGTGCTATGGGACTGCAGAAAATCGATGGCAAGTATTATTACTTCAAACCACATAAAGATGGTGAAGGATACGGTGGTATGCCTACAGGAAAGCGAACTGTAGAACACGGTATCGAAGGTGCATGTACTATCATAAACTTTGATAAGTCAAAAGGCGGATATGCTGTCGATGCCAATGGTAAGCCGTTGACAGATCTGACTCATGTAATGGTGAGCCATAAGGTAGAAAAAGCAACATTTACCGAAGACGGCGTTAAAGCAGGTACACATTGCACTAATTGTGGAGAAGGAAAAGAACATATTGCCGCTATAAAGTCAGTTACTTTGTCATATGACAGAATCAACTACAATGGTAAAGTGCAGAAGCCGGAAGTTAATGTTCTTGATAAAAACGGTGCAGCTATCACATCTTCCAACTACAGTGTTAAGTACGGAACAGGATGCAAAAATGTAGGAAGATACAAGGTGACTGTAACATTCAAGGGCAACTACAGCGGAACAAAGACTCTGTACTATACTATCGTACCTAAAGCACCAACTTCAGCTACAGCCAGACTTAGAACAGTATCCGGCGGATACGATGATGTTTATTTCAGCTGGAAGAAGTCTACAGGTGCAAGCGGATACTATGTATACTACAAAAAATCAACAGCAACTAAGTATACTTATCTGACTGCAACTACTAAGACTACATACACTAAGAAGAACTTGTCAGATGGAGTTAAGTACACATTCCAGGTAATTCCTTACTACAAGAATGGTAGTACGAAGTACAAGTCAACTTCATCCAAGGTATCAAGCGTTTATACTCTGAAGAAAGTATCTACGCCTAAGGTAGTTAAGAGTGGCACTAAGGTCAAGGTATCATGGACTAATATTGAAGGTGAAACAGGATATCAGATCTCAAGAGCTGCTAAGAAGTCAGGAACAAATATCGTTTCTACATTCAAGACAACTACAGGTAAATCTAAGACTGTGAAGGCTCAGAAGGGTAAGAAATTCTACTACAAAGTAAGAGCTTACAAGACTGTAAACGGTAAGAAAGTATTCGGACCATGGTCATATGTAAAAGGATTCAAGAGATAAAAAACTTGATATAAACAAAACAAGCGATTTGACAATGTCAGATCGCTTGTTTTCTTTTTTTGAACTTATTATGTATTTTTTAAAACAATATTCAAAATAAGGTGTATAATAAAGGTGATTAAAACAGTGTCATTTTTATTTGAATATTCGAGGTGCCAAATGAAGAAAGTAATAAGCTATTTGATCACTATTATGATGATATTAACAATGATGCCATATGTTGCTTTCGCAGATAATGTGAGTGATCAAGCAGTAGGAGAAAACAAAACAAGTGAAGGTGTCATAACTTCTGATGTAGTTATAAATCCTATATACGAGGACATTATTGTTGACGAAGATTTGGAACCTTTGAATAGTTTCAGTAATGATAGCATAAAGCCAAATACATCGTCTGATGATGAAGATGAAATCATATATGAGAATGGTATTGAGTTCGCTGCAGAATCGCTTAGAGAGCAAATGAAGGATAGAGCTAACGAAGCTGTTGTTTATTTGATGATCAGAAATTCAGATGTCAAAGATGTTGAGGAAGCGTGCCATGAGCTTTTTAATATTGCCATAGAGCATACCGGAGTTCCGACTGAAGGTGATTATTTAGGATTCGTATGGCAAGGAATGAATTGCCAGATGGAATACTTTTTCGTAGGAAGTACTGCATTTGCAACTTACCGATATAAGATAAGTTATTATACTAATGCTTCTCAGGAAAACAAAGTAGATGTGGCAGTTAATAACCTGAAGAATGACTTGAATGTATCTAGCAAAAGTGACTATGAGAAAGTAAAAGCCATATATGACTATATGACTTCAAATATAAAGTACGACTATGAGAACCTGAATGATGATTCATATAAGCTCAAACATACTGCATATGCGGCTTTGATAGATAAAACTGCGGTTTGTCAGGGATATGCCGTGTTATTCTACAGACTTGCACTTGAATGTGGTGTTGATGCGAGAGTCATAACCGGAAAATCGAATAATGAGAATCACGGATGGAATATAGTTAAGCTAGATGGCAAATATTATTATGTGGATGCCACATGGGATGCAGGAAATAGTGACTATAACTACTTCTTGAAAGGTTCTGATGATTTTGACGGTCATTTCAGTGACAGCAAATACAACGAAGCTTCATTCACATCTAAATACCCTATAGACAAAGCCAACTATGAACTGACTGTTGTTGAGAGTGGAAGCTGTGGGGAAAACTTGACATGGACTCTTGATGATCACGGTCTCTTATCGATTTCGGGATCAGGTGAAATGGATAACTATACAATGGAGGGTTACGAATATATTGTTGCCCCTCCTTGGGCATCATATAGGCATCAAATTAAGAGTGTCCTGATAAAAGAGGGTGTAACGAGTGTTGGTGATTATGCATTTAGGGATTATACTCAACTCACATCAATATCAATGCCTGATGGTTTGATCAGGGTTGGGAAATTTGCCTTTTATGGCAGTCAACATATTGTGGATACAGCAAGTAATATAATTTTACCTGACTCAGTTTGTCAGGTGGGCAGTCATGCTTTTCCAAGGACAATATATTCAGTTAGTATTTTGAACAAAGACTGTTCGTTTGAAGATGAAAGCTTTTTTGGAATAAATATAATATGTGGATTGAAAGAATCTACAGCAGAAGCATATGCTGCTAAATATGGCTGTGAATTCTATGCGATTACAGCATGCACTGTGAAAGACCATGATTATGAGGCAGTAGTAACGGCACCAACATGTACAGAAAAAGGGTATACAACATATACATGTAAACGTGATCCTAAGCATACATATACCGATAAATTTGTAAACGCTATCGGACACAAATACAGTCCATACAAAACAATAGATAAGGCTAAGTTTGGCAAGAACGGCGAACAGACAGCAACATGTACAGTATGTTCTGCTAAAGGTACTAAACCTATTGCAGCCCCTAAGACGATCAAGCTTTCATATGCTGAATACACATACAACGGCAAGATCAAGAAGCCTACTGTGAAGGCAGTATACGACAGCGAAGGCAATAAGATCAGCTCAGCTAATTACAAGGTATCTTACGCATCCGGACGCAAGAATGTAGGTAAGTACAAAGTCACTGTAACCTTCAACAAGAACAGTGCTGACTATGAAGGAAAGATTGACACTACATTCAAGATCAACCCTAAGGGAACGACAATCTCAAGCCTGGCAAAGGTAAAGAAGGGCTTCACAGTCAAGTGGAAGAAGCAGACAGGAAAGATGGCGAAGACAAGGATCACAGGATACCAGTATCGCTACAGCACATCATCCAAGATGACAAATGCTACGATCAAGACAGTCAAGGGCTACGGTAAGACAAGTGCTAAGAAGACAGGACTGAAAGCCAAGAAAACATACTATGTTCAGGTGAGAACATACAAGACAGTAAAGGGTGTTAAATACTACTCGCCATGGAGCAAGTATAAAAAGGTTAAGACTAAATAGTAAGCAACATTCAAAACAAGCGATTTGACGATGTCAAGTCGCTTGTTTATCATTTCGAAGATATTGTACTTTAAAACAAATTACTGTATAATTACTATAACTATGTATTATAGATCAGCTAGAATATTAGATAGTGTTTATTTCATTCAAGAAAGAGAAAGAGAACATGAAAAGAAATAAAAAAGCAATCCTGCATATGTTACTGGTTATAGCCATGATCACTACGGTTGTAGGGCTTACAGGATTTATGAGTCCTGCCGATGCTGTCGTAGATGATAAGGGCGATGGCGTATATTTCAGCGAGCAGTATGCTGAGGCCGGCAAGGTGCTGACAGTCAAGTATGACGGCAGTGAGACGGACTTGGAATACAAATGGTATGTAGGCGGTAAAGCAGTAGTTCCTGAAGGGGAACCTGTAGATGAAAAGGAAGATGCGACCTTTGATATAACTAAGGAGCATTATCAGAAGAACATCAAGGCAGAAGTCTGGGCGGCAGGCAATAAGCTTGGAGAAGCATCCATGTTTGTCAGCAAGCTTCCTGTGCTTTACATAGATACTGAAGGCGGAGCAGAGGTGGTTACTAAGGATTACTACCTGAATGCGCAGATGCATCTTCAGGGAAATGCCCTTTACAATTCAGATAATACTACGCTTTATACGGGAGCTACAGAGATCAAGGGCAGAGGAAACTCCACATGGGAGCTTTTCCCTAAGAAGCCTTACAGACTGAAGCTGGACAAGAAGACTGACCTCTTCGGCATGGGCAAGGAAAAGAACTGGGTGCTGCTGGCTAACTATATCGATGAGAGCGGCATGAGAAATATGCTTGCAGGCGACGTTGCCACCAGGCTGAATGTCGGCAAGATGGACGGCACTTGGGTGGAAGTCGTTATGAATGGTGAGAACCTGGGCCTTTACATGATATGCGAGCATGTGAGATTGTCTGAAGATCGTGTAGATGTATTTGACTGGGAAAGTGCGGGAGAGGATATCGCTGAGGCTATCGCCGATGCTGATGGATATTCAAAGGATGAGCATGATGCTCTTGAAACTTTCATGGTCGAAGAAGATATGTCATGGATCTCAACAGGTGAAGTCGTGTTCAACGGCAAGACATATAAGACTGCTGAATATTATGAGGGATTGCCTTCATCTTTCAGCGGCGGCTGGCTGATGGAGATGGACTATGGATATGATGAAGTATCTAAGTTCACTACAGATAACGGTGCGACACTCATGTTCAAGAGTCCTGAATTCATCTGCACGGATGAGATCGCAATGAATACTGTCAAAGAGTATGTACAGACATTTGAAGATGCACTGTATAGCAAGGACTTCAATACTGTGTCCGGAGATAAGACAGTTTCATATACTGAATTTGTCGATATGGATTCCATGGTGAACTTCTGGTTCGCTTCAGAATTTCTCATGAATGAAATAGGATGTAAGAGTACATATTTCCAGAAGGATATCGATCAGAATATAAAGTTCGGACCTGTATGGGACTTTGATTTCAGCTCCGGATCTGTTTCTCCGTTCAGTGCACAGAATGCGTGTGACCGGACATCCGATAATAAGTACTGGAACGGTACGCAGGACAAGTGGTGGTTCGTGCAGGCAATGAAGGATCCTTATTTCGCAGTCAAGGCAAGAAACATCTATCTTGAAAATGAAGAATACTTCAAGAATATCATCTCTAAAGACGGATTGCTGGATGGATGGTATGACTATCTGAAAGAGGCGGGCGATCATAACTATGAGCTTTGGAAGTACTCCAGAGGATTCGACGCTGATTGTCAGGCGCTGGCAGGATGGCTGGATGAGCGTATCAGCTGGATGGATAAGCAGTTCGCATCTGATGAATCCGCTATAGCATCACTTGGCGGTGTGCTCAGTGATAAGGTGAAGCTCAGCCTGAACGGTGAAGGAGTGACTCACAGCGGCGGAAGTGAATATGTCCTGAAATCGGGAAGTGAGAGCTTCGATATGACCGCAGCTGTAGGTGAAGGTGAATATACTGAACTTAATTATTACATCAACAGCAAGTATCAGGGAACTGTTCCTGTCGCTGATGGTAAGGCGAATATAGTTGTAAGAGAAGATCAGCTGACTGAAACTGTAGGATCTGATAATGTCATCACTGTGTGGCTGAAGGATAAGGATGGCAGCCTGACTGAGCAGCAGTTCCTGACTGTCAAGGTGATTGCCGATCAGGTTATGTACAACGTAGTCTTCAACGATATGGGCGGAACTCGTGCAGTCAAGGTGATTGCCGGGGAAAAGGTGTATCTCGACGAGCCACAGCAGATGGACAAGAATACTGTGTTCTTAGGATGGTCTGACGGTAAGGCTACATATGAAGCTGGTAAGAAGATCGCTGTAAGCGGAGATGTGACGCTCAATGCAGTATGGGAGATGTGTTCGGACGGAACTAACATCCACGATTTCGCGGATAAAGAAGATGTTCGAGTATGTATCAAAGATAAATGCGATGTGAGCACTGAAATCGAGAAGGAATACATCAACATCACAGCGTGTGCGCTGACATGCAGCAACAGATACGACAATTACTATACAGGCAAGGAAATCAAGCCTGTTGTGACCCTTTCATATGGCGGAGAAAAGCTTATTGAAGGGACTCATTACACTATAACTTATAAGAACACTGTCGGTCCGGGATACGCGACTTATGTTATAAAGGCTATAGACGGCGCAGGATATAAGGGCGAGTATGAGCTTTCATACCGAATCCTGCCTCAGGATCTGGCAAAGGCAGATGTCAAGGTAACTTCTAAGGCACTGCTTAGCGCAGGCGTTGCTGAGCCGGAAGTTGCTGTATCATTTAACGGAACTGTATTGAAAGCCGGAACTGACTACGAAGTTTCTTATGCAAAGAACACTGCTGTAGGTAAGGCATCGGTTACTGTCAAGGGCATAGGCGGTTACACAGGAAGCATCACTAAAAACTTCGACGTGGTTGCGACAGCTAAAAGTGTAACGAAGTGCACCTTTGGAAGTATAGGAACTAAGGCATATACCGGCAAGGCTGTAAAGCCTGTAGTAAGTGTTAAGGACGGCAGCCTCAAGCTGGTGGAAGGTGTGAACTACACAGTAGCATACTCAAACAATACTAAGTGCGGCACAGCTACAGTTAAGATCACAGGCGTTAAAAAGAATGGATACACAGGAACTAAATCCGTGACATTCAAGATAAGACCTGCGAAGGTTGTTCATAAGGTCGAAAATGTGAAGTACAACCAGCAGAAGGTTACCTGGAACAAGGTTACAGGTGCGACTGAGTACAGGGTTTACAGATCATCCAATAATAAGACTTTTAAACTGATGAAGACTGTTAAATCATCGGCATCACGTGTATATAAGAGCACAGGTCTCGAAGCGGGCAGAACTTATTACTATAAGGTGAGGGCAGTCAGAAAGAGCGGCGGAAGTACTTATCTGGGTATCCAGGGATCGGCCGTGAAGATGAAGACCGTGCTGTATAAGGGCGTTATCAAGTCGGCTAAGAATACAGCTAAAGGCACTGCTACTATCAAGTGGGTAGGTGTTAACGGTGCCCATGGATATAAGATCTACAGATCTACTACAGGCAAGGACGGCTCGTTCAAGCTGATCAAGACTGTTAAGAAGGTAAAACAGTTCAAAAACACAGGACTCAAGAAGGGCAAGACTTATTACTATAAGGTAAAGGCCTACCGTGTGGTCGGCGGTAAGAACGTATACGGAGCACTTTCTAAACCGTGGGGCGTGAAGATCAAGAAATAGAGTACTTGACAATGATATAACCGTGTCAATAAGCATAATGAATAGTTGAATGAATAAATGAATTGATATGGGAGTCGGTTTAACCGGCTCCCAATTTTAGGTAAAATATGGCTTATTGTTATATATTGACTATAGCGAAATAGTAGCTTATAATGTTTTAGGAAGATTCAGAAAATACAAAAAAAGAGGAGGGAGAGTATGAAGAAGAGAGGAAGATCATTATTGAAGCGGATAAGCATAATAACAGCAGTAGCCATGCTTATCACAGTATTCAATATTCCGTTTATGGGACATGCAGCAGAAGGACAGGTTGCATCAGCCGCACAGAACGGATTCGGTGTAGCTATCGGTGACCACATCGAAGGTGGTTATACACCGATAGCAGATGAAGGCGTTGTTGTTGACGACCTTTATGATGAAGAACTTGATTATGGCGATGGACCATATCATGAATTTGAGATTACTTATAATGATGGTATCTTCGACGAAGATCCGGATAATCCCGGAGTAGATCAAGAGGATGCCGTACCTGAAGGGTTGATCACCATAACCAGTTCAGATGTTGACGTTGTAGCACCTATCCTGCAAAAACGCGTATATAATGAGAAGACTGATGAATATGATTATATTTATCAGAATGATATCCAGGCGACAAGCAAGCTGGATGTAGATGATGAGGGCTTTACTACACAGTATTTTTCTCTGTATTATACAGGCTTCGGACAGGCTGATATCACTATGACTTTCACATATCCTGATGGAGAAAAAGTTACTATGGCTGAGTTCCCTGTAACCGTAAAGGGCGTAGCAGTAGTGATTGATCAAGATATCTTTGCCTATGATGGTAAGGTGAAGACACCTGAAATCGGTGTAGTTGATTGGCAGGGCAATATTGTTAGTGAAGACAACTACACTCTGAATTATGCAGATGGTAGAAAACTGCCGGGAGTATATGATATAGAGATCGTATTTGACGAAGATTATGATGGGTATGAAGGCTCATGGGTCACTTATTTCGTGATCACCCCGAAAGCGCCTGCCAGTGTATCCACAAGGCTCACAGGACATGATGATATCAGAGTGAGTTGGAAAGCATCAACAGGTGCGGACGGATACTATGTTTATTACAAGAAAGGAACAGGCAGCTACAATCTTCTTAAACGTGTAACAGGAACTTATGCGACAGCATCTAACCTTACAGATGGTGCTAAATATACATTCAAAATAGTTCCTTATGTAGATGCATACGGTGAAAAAGTAAAAGCTAATGTTTACAAGACTTCAGCCGCTACATACACTTTGAAGAAGATTTCAACCCCTAAAGTATCTAAGAGTGGAACCAAGGTAAAAGTAAGATGGACAAACATCAGTGGAGAAACAGGATATCAAATCTCAAGATCCACTAAGAGCAAAGGTACAAACATAGTTGCAACTTATAAGACAACTAAGGGTACATACAAGAATATCACAGCGAAGAAGGGAACTAAGTACTACTACAAAGTAAGGGCTTATAAGAGCTATGTAGTCAATGGTAAGACTGTTAAAGTATACGGTCCTTGGTCTGAAACTAAATCATATAGAAGATAAACCCTAGCAGGAGCCGATAATTGTTATCGGCTCTTTATTAGGAAGTTAAGAATGGTGAAATATTCCCCATAATAAAGGCAATTTATATTATCTTTTAAGGCTTCGGTTTAACGAAGCCTTATTGTTTTGGGATCCCTTTCAGTAATGAAACATGACATTTTGAATTGGGTTTATAGTGCTTTGTCGGAATTTGTCGAACGAAAGAGTTTTTTGGTGGAGTTTTTATGAGATATAATTATTACACAAGAACCTTTGGAGGCGATGACGATAATTATGAGAGGATTATCTACAAAATATTTAGATTTATTAAGAAGAACATATACTATATATGACTTTATCGCAGTGATTTATTGTTTAATAGATAGGACTGATAATCGTTCCGTGCGAAAATGGGAAGTTTGGCATATACAGCCAGAGAATGTTTTTATCGTTAATGAAATCGAAAGTATGTTAAGATTAGAAATTGAATCTGCCTGCCAAAACCATAGTGATTTCATAGAAAGCTATCTAACATTTATAAATGATAAGCAAGAGCAATTAACAAATATTTTAATTGAGACAATAATTCTATGTGATAAACTGACTGCTGAGTTTGAAAAAAAGGACTCGCCGGGGTATTGCTCTGATAAAGGAACTCTGAATAAGAATGGTGGAACAACAGGCTGTTATATATATAACATTCCACCTAAGGGGTACGATGGTAAAATTATAAAAGCAAATAAAAAAAGGCGTGGGGGTAATTTTGCAATAATTAATAAATATAATATAGATAGAAAACTTGAGCACTTAATCATATTAGACAAAGAGATTTTGAGCGGATATGAAATTAATGTGAAGCAATATACACCTGTACACAGCAGTATTGATGGCAGTTATAGTATTGGTATAATATCTATATTTAACAATCCTTGGTTTGAAATGATAAAGAATAATGAAGAAAAAAGTTTCCATATTATATATAAGGATGAGTGTAATGAAGCTAATAAAATTATTATAGATTGTATAAAATCTGCAGTGGAGGAAAATGTGGACTTTATTGTACTCCCGGAAATAATTATGAATGAGACGACTCAAAAGGCGGTAAGAAAATATCTCATAAAGAGTTATAGTGATGCTGGAAATTTGAAACTGGTATTTATGGGGAGCCTATGGAAAAACGGAGAAAATACAGGTGTTGTTTTGTCTGCGGCGGGAAGAGTCTTGTTTGAAACAAAAAAAATAAATCCATATACATACTACGATAAAGAAGAACAGAAAGAGTATATAGAGGATCTAAATAAAATGGATAAAAAAGTGAATATGGTGGATATAGAAGGAGTTGGAAGAATAACGTATTCCATATGCAGAGATGGATTGATAAGAGATGCTATTTCTATAAAAGCAGGATATTTGATGAGCAATATGGAAGTGATATCGGCGTATTCACAAAAGACTGATGAGTTTAATGAAATGGCCAATTCATCAGCACGAGGATTTTATATGTCAAATATCTTTTGTAATAGTTGTGCTGCGATTGAATGCAATAATGGCAAGCACTCGTTAAGTGGATTTGTGTCTGTTCCTTATATAAATGAAAAGGAGATTTGTAATGACTGCAAATATTCATATAAAGAAGATGTATGTTATGAAAATAAAGCTCTATGTAAAGGATGTGTTAGTGTCTTTAAAATAAAGGTTGACACAAAAGGCAAAGGAATGACTGTAGATAGTTATAGAAAAAGATATAAAAAAGTTGAAGAGTAAGTGGAAATAGATTATAATAAACGTGAACAAAAAGTGAACAATAGAAATGATATGTTTTAAAAATATTTAAGGTGACACTATGGAAAATACATTGAGCAGGATTGTTTACAAGGGAAAAAGAATTGAAGAGCCTGAAATTGTTATAAATGATATGATTGATA
The DNA here is from genome assembly GCA_017416795.1 of Bacillota bacterium. Taxonomy (GTDB): domain Bacteria; phylum Bacillota; class Clostridia; order Peptostreptococcales; family Anaerovoracaceae; genus Lentihominibacter. The sequence continues at coordinate 23,803 of JAFQBD010000045.1, forward strand.
TATCAGTTGAAGGCATAACAAATGACAGGGTGAAGTATTTTGTAAAAGATTTTGAAAAGATATTATTGAGTTATGAAGTGATTTCTCAGACTCTAGAATTGGATAATGAGCCTATAAGGAAAGCAGCATATGATTATGGGAGAATGTATTCTATTGCAGTTTTGCTGAGCAAGATAGCTGAAGAACAAAAGGAAAGAGAAAACTTAGATGAGATTAAATATAAGTCGAAATATTTGAAGAAAGCACTTGCAACAATTGACGAAAAAGGAAATATAAGTGGAAGGGAACTTGCGGCGGCTCTTGGAATGAAAAATCGAAGTGATTTGACAAATTTTATGAACCGAGTTGAGCGCTACAAGCTATTTAGATGCGTAAAAGTTGGAAATAAGAATTATTATTCTTTATCTGTAAATGGCAAAAAATATATTGAATACTTAAAGGCTACTGATAATTATTCTGTTAAGGCCGATAATATTGGTTTTTTTCATTGCTTATTAGAAAATTTGGCAGAGGAACTTAAGAAGAGCAAACCAAAAGCGTTTTCTGTTATAATAAAGACAAACAATGATATTCCTAATAATTCTATGTTTACATCGAAAGTGTTAAAAAGAGGAATTGAAAATGTGATTAATGCTCGAGATGTTAGATTTAATGAGAATTTTATTGATAAATCTGATGATTTCACATATTGTAAATACAAAATAAAACATGTAGGAGCATGTTTATCAATGCAAAATGACACATATAGATAAAGTGGTTAATAGTATATTTGGAGGTGATTTTACATGGACAGCATTTATAAATTGGTGAATGAGCTACTTGAATATATTGATACTTCTGATTTAAATGACATTCTTAAAAGTGAAAATGAAAATGTGTTTCATCTGATAAATAAGATGATTATTGAAGTTTCAGAAGAGGTTAAAAAAGGTTCAATAACAACAGAAAAAATAATAGATAGACTTAATAACAAATATGATAATGCAGAAAAGTTCTTGAATGTAATAAGTAGTAGCGTGGATAATAAATTAGAACCTTATCATGAAATGAGCTTTTTCAGAAAAATGGACATTTCAGAACAAAAAAATATGTTGCAGACAGCATTTGAACACATGATAATACATGTTGAGGATCCAAGTTACTTTTATGAGAAACAGGACATAGATGCAAATCAGATGAAATATGTCGTTAAAATGCTTAATACAGTAAGTATAATGGTTGTAGAAAATAATGTCACTAAGCAATATTATTGTAAAGAAATGTATGATATGTTTGGCTTGAATGAAGATGTTATGGATATAATATGGGAAATGTATCAAGAAAATATTTCACAGCTTAGATATAATCAGTTGTTTAAATATCTCAAGAGACAAGAAGAATTTATGGAGCGGTTAGTTGAGGATGAGTGATTTATAAAGTATTAATATTTGCAATTGTAGCTTGATGGTTTATGACTTTAAGGTTTGACATTGATAAACCATACGGTATCGGAGCCGATAATTGTTATCGGCTCTTTATTTTATTGGTCATTAAAAAAACCTTATGTAGAACTGGAGTGAATGCCATAACTTTCATGAAATTCATGACAATGCGATAATTGTTTACTCTGAAATCAGAGCATAGTATAATATTCTAAATCAGTGAATTTATGAAAGGAATTGTGGTATGAGAAAGAAGATTATATCATGGATCACTATCATAATGATGATGACAACGGTCTTCAGCGTGACTGCTTTCGCAGATACAGAGGTGGACAGAACTGCGCCTGCGTTAAAATCGATAGCTGTGATTGATGGGGACAATGTAACTTCTGAAACAGAATGGGTGCAGGTGCAAATTGAAGCTGTTGAAGAAGGTACGGGAATATGTGCGGTAGAGCTTCGATTTGAGGGGTCAGAAACGACTTATTTTCATGATGTGAGAAACGGCGATGAAATGAATGGGGAATTGCTGTTTACAGGAACCCACACATTTCCTATTTGGATCCAAAATCATTTTGACATAGGAGTGTATCGTATAGAAAGCGTTCATTTGACTGACAGCAATGGGAACACAGCTTCTTATTATCTAAAAGAAGATACTTCGATTCGATCCGAAAATGCTAAGATTACGGTAGTCGAGAATAAAGTTGTAGAAGAGTATGGTATATCAGTATCTGATATCAGCTTTTCCCCGTCAGACAATATAAACGCAGGAGATAAACTTGCGATGACATTTACTATTGATGAAATCACAGCGCCGTTATATTATTTAGCGTTCGTATTTAAGAATAATGATACCGAAAACAGTTATCAGTTCGATCAGTATGTGAAAGACCTGTCCGTAGGGACACATACATTATATATAGATTTGAATAATGAAATCCCTACAGGAACTTTCAATCTAGATTATTTGCGATTTCATTATGGCATAGGGGAAAAGGAATACAGCACTGAATTTACATATGACGATGATCCGGACTTTTTCGATGCAATTTCTATAACGGTAACAGAATCGACACTAAACGGCAAACCGTTGGAACTTACCAATGTGGAGGTGAACAGCAAGGACTTGACAGCACCTGCAGTCCTGACCTTGACAATGGATTTTAATACTAACGGAAACACATTGTACTGGGCAGACGTAGCTTTTGAAACAGATTATGGGAAAATCATAAATTATGAGAATCTTAGGATCAAAGAGAAAGATGGACGCTACTATGTAAACATTCCAATGAGCCCGTTTTCAGCAGAAGGTGAGCTGAAATTAGAAATGATTTGTATACAGGAAGTTCAATATATATCTGATACAGGTCCTGATGAGATAAATTACTACAATAGGCATCTTTATGACTTTTTCTCAAATGCAGATATCAACTTAAAAACTCAATATGATATCACGTATTTCGGTTCATTAGGAAATGCTGCAGCACTTGAAGCTGTCAGAAATCTTGAAGAGGGGCAGACCGCTGTTTTAGATTGCAGGTATTATAAGACAGTGAGCAAAGACTACTTCCTGGCTATCGCAGGCAAGGATGTGACCTTAGCTTTGATAGATGAAAATGTCCAGTGGGTATTTAATGGCAAGAATGTTTCTAAATCAAAGTGCAAGGCTATAAATATCTCTTCGACGATAAAGGTTGTTGACGGAGCACCTTATGGATACGCTTCAGATACAAAGATCGCTCTGTTGATTTTTAGGAACAATGGAGAACTTCCAGGCGAAGTTGATATGAGAGTCGACCACGAATATCTTGCTGAAAAGTATAATTTCAACAAAACAAATATGAAACTCACATATCTTGATGCGAATAATAATGCCTTTCTTGAAGATTCGGATGTAGATGTCGCAGGAGATGATTATTATGAATATGAAGTAGATCATAACTCCACATTTGCTCTTTCTAAGAACAAAGCTAAGATTGGCAAGCCAAAAATCACCGAAGTTCCCAGAAATCTTAGTTCCACCAAAATCAAATGGAGCAAAACATCAGGGAACGGCTATTATGTTTATCGAGCCACATCAAAAAACGGCAAATTCAAGAAAATCAAGACGATCAAGTCTAGAAATACTACAGAGTATGTAGATTACAATGTTAAGACAGGCAAATCATATTATTACAAGGTAAAGCCATATTCAAAATATAAGAGTTACAATAGCACGGCCAAGACCAGTTCTGTGATCAAAGTTAAACCGAGGCTGGCAACTCCTACAATAACAAGCTGCAAGAAAGTAAGCAGCAAAACACAGATCAAAGTTAAATGGAGCAGCATCAACTGGTCTAAAGCAAATCAAAAATCACGTTATTATGTATACCGTTCAACAAGCAAAAACGGAACATACAAAAAAATAGCAACTGTTAACGGCTCACGCTCTTATGTAGACAAGAAAGTCAAGAAGAATAAGACATACTACTATAAGGTCAAGGCTGTACATAAAAAATACAACTCTTACAGCAGTAATAGAAGCGGATATAAATATTGTAAATTATAATGAATATGGTATTTGATCATAAAGAAAAAAGTTGGGAGTGCGGATAATGCTATGTCAATATTAGTATTAGGTGGAGCCGGTTATATCGGCTCCCATACTGTTTATAAGTTAATAGAAGAAGGTCACGATGTAGTAGTCGCAGATAATCTGCAGACAGGTCATATCGAAGCCGTGCATCCTAAGGTTCGCTTTTATGAAGGCGATATCAGGGACCGTAAGTTTCTTGATGAACTGTTTGATAAAGAACATGCTGCAGGAACGACGAACGGCGGGCAGAAGATAGACGGAGTGATACATTTTGCCGCTAATTCGCTGGTAGCAGAGAGTATGCGTGAGCCTTTGAAGTATTATGAAAATAATCTTTATGGGACTATGGTGCTGCTGGGAGTTATGGTCGACCATGGGATTTCAAATCTTGTATTTTCATCTACGGCAGCAGTATATGGTGAGCCTTCTCCCGACAAGATCCCGATACTTGAAGATGCGCCGACTCGTCCGAAGAATGTCTATGGTGAAACTAAACTTGCCATGGAGAAGATGATAGAGTGGACAGCGAAAGCCCATGGATTGAATTATGTAGCACTCAGATACTTCAATGCTTGTGGGGCGCTTGATTTAACCGGAAGCGGTTGTGAATCTTTCATGATCGGCGAAGCCCATGATCCGGAAACTCATCTTATACCGCTGGTGCTTCAGGTGCCTAACGGTAAGCGAGAGTCGATTTCGGTGTTTGGTGATGATTATCCGACTGCAGACGGGACTTGTATCAGAGATTATATCCATGTGATGGATCTTGCTCAGGCGCATGTGCTGGCGATGAAGTATTTGGTGAACGACGGTGATAGCGATGTTTTCAACCTTGGTAACGGCAGGGGATTCTCAGTAGCTAAAATAATCGAACATGCACGCCATGTGACAGGACATCCTATTCCTGCGGTTATCGAGCCGAGACGGGCAGGTGATCCGGCAGTTTTGGTTGCATCCAACGAGAAAGCGCATAAGATACTGGGCTGGCAGCCGGAATATACTGATATCGAAGATATCATCCGCACTGCATGGCAGTGGCATGAAAACCATCCTGATGGTTACTAATAACATATACAGCAAGAATAGCCAGGAACTCACTAGTTCCCGGCTTTTTCTTTATTTCGTGCATCGCCATTTCTGAGATGAGCTGCGGATTTCTTTCCCAGGCAATATCTCGGATCTTGGCGATGTTTTTTCGCACATTATCCGGAGAGGTGTTATACTTGGCAGCCACTTCAGGATAGATGAAGTTAGTTACTGACTGCAGTTTTTCAGGAGCGGCTACTGCCAGCTCCACTGCATGAACTGTCTGATAGAAACCGTCGTAATTGGCAGTGATACCGAGGCGGCATAAGATGCGTATCACTTCATCGATTCTACTGATGCTGTGCATCACTCTGACATCACCTCCCATATCTCAGCAATGAGGGAGGCTATCTTATCACTTTTCTCCGGAGGAAGCTCCGCAAGCCAATAACCGACCCATTGGATCTGCTTGAGGACTATCAGTTTGTCGGGAAGGTCAGCATCGTTTATCAGCATGTCCAGACTGATATCCAGAGCTTTTGAAATACGGATCACAGTATCAAGCGTAGTGTTGCCGTCTTTCATCACATTTCTCAATGTTGCTTCGGGAATGTCCAGTTCGCTTGACAGCTGTTTTGTTGTAAGGTTTTTAGCAGCTTTATAGCTTCTTAAGTTTCGTGCAAGATGATTGTACTCTTTCATTTCTATTCTCCTTTTCAAAATACCTTACTGTAATGTCTGTTTATAGAATAATCCATAAATATGAACTAAAGGGGTGCGAGAATTGGTACTTGCGGTGCGGGATTTGGTCAATGATCTTAAATCGACTTATTGATGGTAATGAACTGTGCTCTTTGAAGAAAGCGTGATAGATGGTATAATTGTTTACGGATGAAATAGATGTTTATATCAAGAAATCATATTCATGGAGACAATGATGATTATTGCAAAACAAAAGAGTGCTCTTAATGATAGATTCATAAAGCAGTTTGGCATTTACCCGTCTTTATTGATTTCAGCTGCCGGGCGTACTGAACTTGGTGGCAATCATACGGATCATCAGAACGGACAGGTGATTGCTGCGGCAGTAGATCTGCAGGTGAGTGCGGCAGTGACCGGCGGGGGTGTACCTGATGAGGCTAACGAGTTGGGCAGCCTTGTGGAGATCTATTCCGAAGGCTTCGGCCTTATTGAGCTAGACATTACCGACTTATCGCCTCTTGAAGACGAAGTGGGTACTACGGCAGCACTGGTTCGAGGTGTTTTGGCAGGTCTTAAAGATCAGGGCTTCAAGGTCGGAGGGTTCAAGGCGTATATAACAAGCGATGTGCCTCCGGGATCGGGACTATCTTCCTCGGCTGCATTCGAAGTTTTGATCGGTCGTATCCAGTCGGAGCTCTATAACGACGGCAGTGTTTCTCCTGTCGAGTTGGCTCGTATCGGCAGGTTCGCAGAGAACGAGTATTTCGGTAAACCGTGTGGACTGATGGATCAGATGGCAAGTGCCTTTGGAGGTATCATCTACATCGACTTCGCATACGATGACTGTCCGATAATAGAAGAGATAGATTTTGATTTCGATAAATGTGGGTACAAACTGTGTATCACTAATACAGGCGGATCTCATGCTGATCTGACTGATGAATATGCGGCTGTCCCTGCTGAGATGAGCGCAGTGGCTGAACTGTTCGGTCAGGAAAAATTGCGCGGTATAACTACGGAGCAGATCCTTGAGAAAGCGACGGATATCAGAGATAAAGCCGGGGACAGAGCGCTGCTGCGCGCTTTGCATTTCGCAGGAGAGACCGAGAGGGCGAAGGCGCAGGCCGAAGCCTTGAAAGACGGCGACTTTGGAGAATTCTTAAGGCTTGTGAAGGAATCAGGGGATTCGTCGTACAAGCTGCTTCAGAATATATATGTGGCTGACAAATCAGGTATCCAGAGCATAGCCGTAGGCCTGGCAATGAGCGAAGCCGTTCTTGGAGAAGACGGAGTGTGCAGAGTCCACGGAGGAGGATTCGCAGGAACTATACAGGCATTCGTTAAGGACGATGCCGTTGACAGATACAGGGAGGCGATGGATAAGCTATTCGGCGACGGTGCATGCAAGGTGCTGCGTATCGGACGAGATAATGTAGACGATGAATGCTGATAGAGAATTGGAGAATTTGTAATGACTAAACCAAACAAGAAATTCTGGATAGCACTGGTGCTGTTTGGCCTTGTGGGTCAGGTGGCATGGGTAGTTGAGAACATGTATCTCAACGTGTTCATATATAAGATGTTCCATGCGTCGGCGGCGCAGATAGCTATGATGGTAAGTGCTTCGGCAGTTGCGGCGGCTGTGACTACTATTTTGATGGGCGCGTTGTCAGACAGAGTGGGCAAGAGAAAGATATTTATCTGCGGCGGTTATCTCGTATGGGGCGTGACCATCATGGCTTTTGGTCTAGTGAAGATGGATGTGCTTACGCCTATATTTGGAGGTGTGGCGGAAGCTGCAGCGGCAGGGGTGAGTATCGTTATCGTGCTGGACTGTGTGATGACGTTCTTTGGCTCTACTGCCAATGATGCAGCATATAATGCCTGGCTGACTGACTCGGGAAACGACTCCAACAGAGGAAAGATAGAAGGTATCAACGCCATGATGCCGCTGGTGGCGATACTTGTCGTATTCGGCGGATTCATGGGATTCGATCTTGATCAGGCGGGAAGCTGGACCGTGATATTTACTATCATCGGTGCAGTTGTACTGGTGATCGGTGTGCTTGGATTCTTCCTGGTTGAAGATGTGGATATTTCAGATGCTGATGAGCTGGCGGATGGTGATGGCGAAAAGAAGCTGTCTTATTGGGATAATCTGCGTTACAGCTTCAGACCGTCTGTTTTCCTGAAGAATAAACTGCTTTATGCAGTGATTGGAGCATTTGCTGTATTCAATATCTCGATACAAGTGTTCATGCCATATCTAATCGTATATTACGAGCAGAGCCTGCAGATGAGCGGATACGTATTGATATTGGCACCGGCTGTTATTCTGGCAGCGATTTTCACGGCAGTGTACGGTCGACTGTATGACCAGCTGGGGTTCAAGATGAGTGTAGTTCCGGTGATGATAATACTGGCTCTCGGATATATCGTATTGTTCTGTTTCAAGACGACAGCACCTGTATTTATCGGTTCTGTCCTCATGATGTGCGGATATCTTGCCGGCATGGCAGTGTTTGGGGCCATGATCAGATCGAGGATCCCCCTTCATATGGCAGGTCGTTTCCAGGGCGTGCGTATCATCGGGCAAGTGCTGATACCTGGAGTTATCGGACCTGCTATAGGAGCTTATGTGCTGCGTGATGCGGAGCAGATAGCAAACAACGACGGGACATATTCATTCCTGCCTAATGAAGGCATATTCATGGCAGCTCTGCTGGTACTGGTAGTACTGGCTGTATGTGTGTACGGTATTTTCGTGATGATGCGAGTAGGTCATAACGATCTGTTGACTGAAGCGGGGGAGAGACTGCTGGCAGCGGAAGACGAGAAGATGTCGGCAGGCGACGCCGACGATGAGCAAGCCGGATGTGGCTCGTTCGCTGACAGCTGGGACGTATATCCTCGTCCCCAGATGAAGAGAGACAAATACATGATCCTCAAAGACGGCTGGACACTCGATGGCAAACCGATCAGGATGCCGTTCCCGTCGCAGTCCATACTTTCGGGATTTGAAGGCAAAGTAGGAGACGAACTTACATACGAAACAACATTCAGCATACCTGAAGATTTTACGAAAGAGCGCGTTTTGCTCAACTTCGGTGCAGTAGACCAGATAGCAGAAGTCTGGATAGACGATAAGCATGCAGGAAGCCATGAAGGCGGATACCTGCCTTTTACATTAGATATAACTGAGCTTGTCAGCGGAGCGAAAGACGCCGAAGGCGAAGAAATCGGCGGAACAGCTCACAAGCTGACAGTTAAAGTCACTGACAAGCTGGATAAGAAATATCCTTACGGCAAGCAGACTAAGAAACGCGGC
>JAFQBD010000046.1 GCA_017416795.1 Bacillota bacterium
GCAGCCGCCGTATGACTGTCTGTGGTATCCAGCGAATCTTTCTACGATCATGTTTGAGAAATCATATTCTCCAGCCATGAATACGTATTCATTAGGGATAAATACGTTATCGAATACTACGAGAGCTTCCTGTCCGCCAAATACAGCGTTACCCAGGTCAACGTCTGCTCCGTCTTCCAGCTTTCTTGTATCGCATGACTGTCTTCCGTAGATCATGTAGATACCTTCAGCATCTGTTGGAGTTGCGAATGCTACTGCATAGTCAGCATCGTCTTCTCTCATAGCCTGTGTAGGCATTACGATGTGCCAATGTGAGTTAACGCATCCAGTCTGGTGAGCCTTAGCTCCCTTAACTACGATACCGTCTTCTCTTCTTTCAACGATGTGCAGGAACAGATCAGGATCCTTCTGAGCACTTGGAGCCAGACCTCTGTCACCCTTAGGGTCAGTCATAGCGCCGTCTACAACGTAGTCGTTTTCCTGTACCATCTTCAGGAAGTTGTTGAAGTTTTCATGATAGTTAGTACCATGCTTTTTATCTAATTCATATGTAGTTGAGAACATAGCATTGAAAGCGTCCATACCTACGCATCTCTGGAAGCATGAAGCTGTCTTCTGTCCCAGAAGTCTCAGCATCTTAACCTTCTTGATAAGGTCATCTGTGCTCTGATGCAGGTGAGTGAATCTGTTTACAGTTTCACCTGTGTAGCTTGACTTAGCTGTGCACAGATCTGCATATTCAGGATCGCTTGCCAGTTCATAAGTCATTCCTACGCATTCGATTGAAGGTCTGATGATTGGATGGTCAACCCAATTTTCAACCTGTTCACCGAACATGTAAACTCTAGTCTTCATCTGTCTTAAGCTTTCGATATACTGCTCTTTTGTCATTAACATATTAAAATCACTCCTTTGATAAAATACACTCTTCTCAGTGCGTCATTGCCTGAGAATGAGATAACCTAAACTATTTTTCTTTGTTCAAAAGTTTTCTCGCCATTTCCAAAAGGTCTTCACTTACCGTCTGGTCGAGCTTCACATCCTTGATCTCGGGGATCTCTGCCATCAAGATTTCCTTGACAACACTCTCCAGGGTCTCCCCGGCTGAAGGACAAGATGCACACTGTCCTGTAAGTTTGACATATACGGTCCCATCCTCGATACCTGTAAGGACTGCACCGCCAAAATGAGTCGACAGTACGGGATCAACTTGTTCTTTTAAAACTGCTGTAATTTTCGCTTCCATAAGCCTCTCCTCGTTGTTTTTTGAACAATTCAATTATATAACTTGCATTGTTGTTTTTCAAGGGTTTATAATTATTCAGAATAATACAAAAAGGAAATACATTAAAATGAACAACATAGTAATAATTACATCATATATCGATACAAATTTGTCACTATTACCATATACAAATGATGCTGATTTCATCATATGTCTTGACGGGGGCTGGGATATCGCATCCGGCGAAAACATACTTCCCGATCTTATCATGGGCGATATGGACTCTCTTATGGGAGAACTTCCCGAAAACGTTCCAATTGAACGTTTCAAGCCTGAAAAAGACTACACCGATCTGGAGCTGGCTTTAAAAAAAGCCATAGACCTGAATGGTAAAAACATCACTGTAATCGGCGGTATGGGCGGGCGTCTCGATCATACGATGGCCAACATCCAGCTTCTGTCTCAATATACCGGTTTTTTTGACTCTCTTATAATGAAAGATGGCAGAAACGAGTGTTTTGTGCTAAATGAAAATCAAAGTAAAGGTATTGTACTTCCATATGATGACAACTGCTATTTTTCCGTTTTTTCACTATCTGAAAAGTGTACCGGACTGACGATAAATAATGCCAAATATCCTCTTACAGACTACACTTTACCGCGAACCGGCTCCCTCTGTGTAAGCAATGAATTCATAGGTGAAAAAGATGCCGTGCTCTCTATAGAAAACGGCACCTTACTTGTTATCATATCTAAAAAATAACATGAATCACTCAATACCGGATCCAATGCTTTTTAGTTTTGAACCTACATGCAAGCTTTCAGAGCGTTTTCGAAGATTTCGATACCTGCTTCCAGCTGAGCGTCAGTTGCGCACAGTGGGCAAAGGAATCTAATAACGTTTCCGTATGTACCTGCAGCTTCCAGCATCAGACCGTTGTTCATAGCTTCCTGAACGATAGCGCTTACGATAGCAGCATTAGGTGTCTTAGTTTCTTTGTCAGTTACGAATTCGATACCCATCATAGCACCTGTACCTCTTACGTTACCAACTACTTCATACTTGTCTACCCATGCATCGAATGCTGTTCTTACCTTTTCTGCGATGTGCAGTGCCTTACCAGGATAGTCATCTCTTTCCATGATTTCGATAACCTTCAGAGCTGCTGCTGCTGACATAGCGTTAGCACCGAATGTACCGCCGATTGTTCCAGGAGCAACCTTATCCATGATTTCTGCTCTTGCTGTTACTGCTGAGATAGGCATACCTGCAGCGATGGACTTTGCTGTTGTCATGATGTCAGGAGCACAACCAGCTTCTGCGAAGTACTGTGATGCGAACATTCTTCCTGATCTTCCCCATCCTGTCTGAACTTCGTCACATACCATCAGGATACCGTGATCGTCACAGATCTTTCTAACTGCCTTTACCCATTCGATAGGTGCAGGAATGAATCCGCCTTCGCCCTGTACAGGTTCGAATACGATAGCTGCACATGAATCATATGGTGTTGCTTCTACGAATACCTGTTCCAGCTTTTCTACATAGTACTTGATAGCTTCTTCTTCATTCATGCCGCCCGGTGCTCTGTAGAGGTTAGGGAATTCAGCTCTGTATACGCCGTCAGGGAATGGTCCCATGCCTACAGCGTAAGCTTTCTTAGCAGTCATTGTCATTGTCAGTGCAGTTCTTCCGTGGAATGCGCCTGTGAATACGATGATGTTTGGTCTGCCAGTGTAGCTTCTTGCAATCTTTACTGCGTTTTCGTCAGCTTCTGAACCTGAGCAAACGAACATTGACTTTTTCTTGTCGCCCTTAACAGGAACGATTCTGTTCATTTCTTCAGCCAGCTTAACGTATCCTTCGTGAGTTGTGATGTTGAACATTGAGTGGAAGAACTTGTCTGCCTGTTCCTTAACTGCTTCAACAACTTCAGGATTAGTGTATCCCATGTTCAGTACGCCAACGCCGCCGATCCAGTCGAGGAAGATGTTTCCGTCAACGTCTTCGAACATAGCGCCTTCACCTCTTGCGATGCAAGCTTTGTAAGCGCATCCGATAGCGTTAGGAACTGCTTCA
>JAFQBD010000047.1 GCA_017416795.1 Bacillota bacterium
CGGCAGAGCGTGTAGTGTCATTTCTCAAGGGAGATGTCCCCGAGGTGCCGATCATCAGTTCAATAGCTGAACTGATAGTACTCCATAAGAGACTGGCAGATGAAATAGACAGATGTATCCTTTCGGAAGACGAGATGGCTGATAATGCCAGCTCGGAGCTTAGGAGCATAAGAAGAGCTATGGTCCGTCAAAATGAAGCCCTCAAGGCTAAGATGAACCATATCATAAATTCTGCAGATAACAGGACTATATTGCAGGATTCCATAGTTACTATGCGTAACGGCCGTTACGTTATCCCTGTCAAGCAGGAACATAGAAGCAGGGTTCCCGGTATAGTTCACGATCAGAGCGGTACGGGGGCTACACTGTTCATCGAACCTCAGGCGATAGTGAATCTCAACAATGAGTTGAGACAGCTGGAACTTGATGAAAAAGCTGAGATAAACAGGATACTTGCCGAGCTTTCCGAAGGAGTCTCGGAAGTATATCACGATCTCAAGAATAATCAGAACCTGCTGCTGCAGCTGGACATATTCATGGCCAAGGGAAGACTAAGCCTGGCTATGGGCGGCGAAGAACCTGAGATAAACGAAGACGGCATATTAGAATTGAAATCAGCAAGGCATCCGCTCATAGATCAAAAAAAGGTGGTGCCTGTAAATATAAAGCTAGGCGAAGATTATGGTACGCTTGTGGTCACAGGACCGAATACGGGCGGGAAGACCGTCACATTGAAAACAGCAGGCCTGTTATCCTTGATGGCACAGACAGGGCTCCATATCCCTGCATCTATCGGAAGCAGAGTTCCTGTATATGAAAATATCTTCGCAGATATAGGAGATGAGCAGAGCATAGAACAGAGTTTATCTACGTTCTCATCTCACATGACTAATATAGTTGGTATAGTTGAAGAAGCAGGGCCGAAGACATTGGTGCTTCTGGATGAGCTGGGTGCAGGAACAGACCCTACTGAGGGAGCGGCACTGGCGATATCTATTTTAGAGAGGCTGGCAGCTTCCGGGGCAGCTATACTGGCAACTACTCATTATACGGAATTAAAGAAATACGCCATTTCAACTCCGGGCGTGCAGAATGCGTCGATGGAGTTCGATGTTGAGACATTGAGTCCGACATATAGATTGATAATCGGTATACCGGGCAAATCAAATGCTTTTGAGATATCTCATAAGCTGGGCCTTTCCAGAGAGATAACAGATAGAGCGAAGACACTTCTTGAAGCAGGAGATATCGCATTCGAAGATGTGATAACTTCTCTGGAAGAAGATAAGAGGCTTGCTGAAGAAGAACGTGATGAAGCCATCATGATCAACATCGAAATGAAGCGGCAGAAGGAAGAACTGGAAGAAAAGGCCAAGAAGTTCGAGAAGCAGAAAGAACGCGAGATGGAAAAGGCTCGCGAACAGGCTCGTGAGATCATACGCGAAGCGAGGGAAGTTGCTGATGAGGTAAAGGAAGAGCTTAAGGCCCTTGCCAAGCTGGAAAGCATGGGCGAACGTAACCTCAAGTTTGACCAAGGAAGAAAAAGACTTCGCGAGATCGAAAAGAAAAACAGGAATACGATCAAGCGAGAAACTAATGATAAGCCTGTAGATCCGGATCAGCTTTCACTTGGCGACAGAGTCAAGATACTGACGCTGGATCAGAACGGCGAGATAGTGACGCTTCCTGACGATAAGGGCAATATGCAGGTGCAGGTAGGTATGATGAAGATAGGCGTCAAGCTTAAAGATATCATGCTGATAGATCAGCCTAAACCTAAGAAAAAGCCTAAGGCTACCAGATACGGCAGCCTTTACAAGCAAAAATCACAGAATATATCTACATCTGTAGATGTCAGAGGAAAAAATCTTGACGATGCACTTATGGATGTGGAAAAATATATAGATGATGCATTTATCTCAGGTCTTGAGGAAGTGACCATCATACATGGACGAGGCGAAGGTATCCTGCGAAAAGGTCTGCAGGATATGTTCAAGAGACATAAGAATGTCAAGAGCTTCCGTAAGGGAGGCTATAACGAAGGCGGAGACGGTGTGACCGTACTGAAGCTGAAATAATAAAGACTAATCAAATTATAAGGAGAAACGATATGATAAGCTACAAAGAGAAGATCGCGGACATACTGGCTCCACAGATCGAAGGTCTTGAAAAAGAAGAAATAATGTCTATGATAGAAGAGCCTGCAGACAGCAAGATGGGTGATTATGCTTTCCCTTGCTTCAAGCTGGCAAAGGTGCTTAGAAAGGCTCCTCCAATGATCGCTAAAGGCATAGCGGAAGCTATCGCAGATAACGAAGCATTCGACAAAGTTGAACAGGTAAACGCATACGTAAACATGTTCGTATCAAAGACTGAATTTGCCAAGGAAGTAGTTTCCGAAGCAGTAGCTAAAGGCGATGCATACGGAAGAAGCGAAATAGGAGAAGGCAAAAAGGTTATCGTTGAATATTCTTCACCTAACATCGCTAAGCCGTTCCATATCGGACATATCAGAAGTACAGTTATCGGTAACTCCATTTATAAGATATATGATTTCCTGGGATATGATGCTATGAGGATCAACCATCTGGGTGACTACGGTACTCAGTTCGGTAAGATGATCTGTGCATACAGAAGATGGGGAAACAAGGAAGACGTTATCAAAGAGCCTATCAAGACTCTGTTATCATATTACACTAAGTTCCATGAAGAAGCTGAAAACGATCCTTCACTGGAAGACGAAGCAAGAGCTATATTCACTAAGCTGGAACACGGCGAATCTGAAGAAGTTGAGCTTTGGCAGTGGTTCAGAGATGAATCTCTGAAGGAATTCAACAGAGTATATGATATGCTGGGGATCACTTTTGATTCATATAACGGCGAAAGCTTCTACTCCGACAAGATGCCTAGATTCGTTAAGGAACTGGCTGATAAGGGGATCATGGAAGAAGATGCAGGTGCTAACATCGTAAGACTTGACGATTATAATCTGGGAACTGCACTGATCACTAAGTCGGACGGCTCAACTCTCTACATCACAAGAGATATTGCTGCAGCAGTATACAGAAAGGAAACTTACGATTTCTATAAGAATATCTATGTAGTAGCTTCACAGCAGAATCTCCACTTCCAGCAGTGGATCCAGATCCTTGAAATGATGGGGTACGAATGGGCTAGAGACTGCGTGCACATCCCGTTCGGACTTGTAAGCCTTGAAGAAGGAACAATGTCAACAAGACAGGGAAGAGTAGTATTCCTGGAAGACGTTCTCAACAGAGCTGTTGAGCAGACTAAGCAGATCATCATCGAAAAGAATGTAAATACAGAAAACATCGACCAGACAGCTAAAGATGTAGGTATCGGTGCAGTAGTATTCAATGAACTGTCAAACTACAGGATCAAAGACTATGTATTCTCATGGGATAAAGTGCTCAACTTCGAAGGAGAAACAGGTCCATACGTTCAGTACACTCATGCGAGAGCATGCTCTATCCTGAGAAATGCAGGAGAAGAAGTTGCTGCAAAGGCTCGTGAAGGCTTCGATCCTCAGTATATCACAGGAGAAAGTGCTCATAAGCTGATCAAGCTGATTTATGATCTGCCGGACGTTATCGTAGAAGCAGGAGAAAAATACGAACCGTCCATCGTGACAAGACATATAGTAGACATTGCTCAGGGATTCAATAAGTTCTATCATGATGAACATATCCTGGTAGACAACGAAGATGAAAAGATCGCTAAGGTCGCTCTCGTTATGGCTGCTAAGGCTGCTATCAAGAACGGTCTCGGTCTGCTGGGAATGAATGCACCTGAAAAGATGTAATTTTGATGAGAATATTTGAGAAGATAATCAGGAGGATAATACCGATGCGATATGAAGGAGATATTTACAGACCACCGAGTGAAGCGTACAGCTTGCTGGTCCAGGTGACTATAGGCTGTACCCACAACAAGTGTACATTCTGTAAGATGTTCAAGAATAAAAAGTTCAGAGTTCGCGCTTTGGAAGAGGTGCTGGAAGATCTGGCATGGGCAAGAGCCAGATACAGCAGAGTAGAAAGGATGTTCCTGTGCGACGGAGACGCACTTGCGCTTTCCAACAGAAGGCTGATGCCTATACTCGAGTACATCAAGGAAAACTTCCCTGAATGTGAAAGAGTTACTATTTACGGCAGAGCCAACGATGTGAATAAGAAATCTGCAGAAGAAATGAAGGAACTCTACGATGCCGGAATCACCATGGTATATATCGGCGCAGAATCAGGAAGTGATGAAGTTCTGAAGGCTGTAAACAAGGGCGTTACAAGACAGGAACTGATCGATGCGGTGAGAAAGATCGAAGACTGCGGTATGGAAGCATCCGTAACGTTCATTTCAGGTCTTGCAGGCAAAGATGGCTGGGAAGATCATGCTATCCAGACAGGAACTATGATCACAGAAATGAATCCATCATATGTGGGCCTGCTGACACTTATAGTAGAACCTAACGTTCCTATGTACGATGATATCCAGTCAGGAAAGCTGAGGCTTCTTTCTCCGGAAGAAGTTATGCAGGAAACATTGCTGATGCTGGAGCATACACATGTCGATAAGAAGTGCGTATTCAGAAGCAACCATGCATCCAACTACGTATCTTTAAGAGGCGATCTGCCGCAGGATAAGGAAAAGATGATGGATATGCTGAAAAAGGCAATGGGCAACCACGATATGTTCAGACACGAAATGTTCAGAGCACTGTAAACTTAAACATTCGATATATTTATAGAGGTAAGATAAATGGCGAAAGAAAAGAGAACTTTAGCCCAGAGCATGGGTATAACAAGAACTGTAGACAGACCTTGGGAAGAAAAGGATATACAGCTTAGAGAAGACCGAATCGGTAAGTACTTCAGGAAGTATCTGAATAAGTTCGTATTTGCGGAATTCTCGGAAGAATTTATGGCTAAGTCCAAGGTGGGTCATCTGATGAAAGGCGTACCTATTCCTCTGAGAAAAAAAGAAGTTAAAGATTTCGCGGGAGGAGAAGGCATAGATTTTCTCGTTCTTGCAGAAAATATGGCTTGGGTAATGGGATGTGATCCGCATTTCAAGCATACTAAGGATTATGTAGCTATCCTTACTAAACTGTATAACCGTAAGCTGGAAGAAGGTATCCTGAAAAAGGGAAGAGACGCAGCTGAAATCGGTGAAATGGATTACGCCTGCATCATGTTCAGAGCGACACTTTGCATCAACAAGGAATATCTCCATGGTATGTATTCATATGCGAGAGCATGCAGAGCGATGTATCTGGCAAGCAAAAATGAAGAGTATGTAGGCCGTTTCAAGGCCGAAGCACTCGATTGGTTCGAACTGGTAACTGAAGCTCATCCTAGATTTGCCAACGGATATTATTACCTTGGTTATGCCTATCTGAACCTTGGTCTTTATACTAAGGCTGATATCGCTTGGAGAAACTTCCTTAAATTCAGTAAAAACGGCAAGGATAAGAAGGAGATCAGAACTCGTATACAGCAGATAGAAGACCCACGTCAGATCGAAGCAGGATGCAATGCCATCCTGGCAGGAAGATTTGACGAAGGTATGCCTGTACTGGAACATTATGCAACTACTAAGTTCGAAGATTGGTGGCCGCTCCACTATTATCTGGGAGTCGGATACGAACAGATGGGACAGAGAGATGATGCTGTAACATCCTTCAAGAGAGCACTTCAGCTCAATGGCAGCCATATCGAAACAATGAGAGAACTGCTCAAGATCTACGAAGAAGACGACGACAGAGCTAACATCAAGAAGTACACAGAAAAGATCAAAATGATCGAAGCCGGAATCGAAGCCGACAGACAGAAGAATCTCAAGGCGATCGAAGAAGAAGACAGAAGACTTCAGGAAGAAGAAGCTAAAGCGATCGAACCTGAACATATCGATGCGCTTGACGATCTTGATGATGCTGAAGAAGAATCTGAAAAGAAGCCTCTCGTTAAGCGTCTTGGCAAGAAATAAAACTGTAGATAATAATCTCAAAATAAATTAAAAAATACTAAATTTTAGGTTGACACTTATCGTATGATAAGCTATAATACTACTTGTCGCGATGAGAGACAACCTAATGTTCCGAGGTAGCTCAATGGTGGAGCAACCGGCTGTTAACCGGTAGGCTGTGGGTTCGAGCCCCACCCTCGGAGCCATTTTTTTTCTGAAGCTTGCTTCGGGAAAATGCCGGAGTGGCGGAATTGGCAGACGCACAGGACTTAAAATCCTGCGATCCTTACCGATCGTACCGGTTCGACCCCGGTCTCCGGCACCAATTTATGGAGACTGGAATAAATAAGTCCTAACTGCCATACAATAGAATATGATGACGCGGGGTGGAGCAGTTGGTAGCTCGTCGGGCTCATAACCCGGAGGCCGTAGGTTCAAGTCCTACCTCCGCAACCAAGAAAATAAAACGGTAGCATCGGCTACCGTTTTTATTTTCTTTTTTGGTTTGGATGTCGGGACTTGAACCGTAGTTCAAGGACTGCCTGATTTGCCCAGCTTTAGCTGGAGTGCAAATCAGGACAGCGAAGAGAGCTTGCCGACTGTAGGCAAGCGACCGTAGGAGTGAGCACTGCGAGCAGTGCGAACGTTGCCGGAGCAACCCAAAAACCCCAGAGCTGGCATTCCGGGGTTTTTGATTGGTGCATCAATGATGCTTAACCTCTTATCTATCATCTGCATTATTTTATATGTATTTAAGTTTGTCAAAATGTCGCGAACATTGTTTCCGTGACAACCAACGAAGCACGGCGAACCGCAGAGAAAATAGGTGTTGTGTTATACAAAAGCATTAGCTATAATAAATTAACAGATAATTCGAAAAATATTAAGGTGTTCAGCATGAAATTACACAAATATTATCTTTTACCTAGAAGTAATTATAATGGCGATTACGAAAGTAAAAATGGAAATTATATGGTTAAAACGGGAACAGTTGCTGATTTAATAAAAGACAGTACTATGTTTGGTGTTATAAATTATAAAATGGAAACACCCACGCTTGA
Source organism: Bacillota bacterium (assembly GCA_017416795.1). Lineage (GTDB taxonomy): Bacteria > Bacillota > Clostridia > Peptostreptococcales > Anaerovoracaceae > Lentihominibacter. Next base: position 7,044 of record JAFQBD010000047.1, read on the forward strand.
TGTTTTGAATGAAACATTATCTTCAGGACGATGGCCTCAAAAAGCTAAATGGGAACCATTCACAGTAGATAAGGCGGAGTATGAAGAGTTCAAACAAAAACTTATAGAATTTCGCTTGAATGCTTCAGATGAGGATAAGAAGGAATACAATTGTACTAAGTATGGAAGACATGTTTGGTCAGAAATGAATAGTAATGAGTATTATATAACAGACGATAAAATCTTTGTATTAGATGAAAATAAGTATTTAATAAAAAGAATTGAATTGCGAAAAATGGAAGGTGTTTCTTTTAGAAAAAACGCAATGAGCTTCTATGATATGCGCTTTGAAGAAGGGCATATGTGGATTTATATTGATATAAAAGGTTACTATGGCAGAAAAGTAATATTAGATGAAGAAACATTGGAACTGGGAGAATGGAGTGGCTGGATGTGATTTAGAGATATATATCCTAAAAGATTCCTATTTAATATAATGATGTATTTTTATGGAGAGAATACAAATGAGTATATACTGTATGGAGTTCACAAACAATGAAATCAAACAACATTTTGTCGAATATATAAATGAAATTTTGTCATACAAAATTGATATTCAGTTTTTTGCGTCAACTTATGAAAGAATAGATATAAGTGGCAATGATTCTGTTGATACGATAGCAATAGAAGATGGCGATTTGATGATACAATTTGCTAAATCGAGGACATCACTTTTTATTTTTAATGAAGAAGTTATGTTTATTGATGAGGAGGCAAAAAGATATTCTTATACTACAAGTGATATTTATGGAAATGCTGTATATGAACACAATTTAAGAGAACTGGACCACAAGCAGCAATTGAATATGTTTGCAGAAATATTATTGTGTTTTGTTAACGCATCGGGCATTGAAATACATGAAAGAGCTATTACTGGCGATGTGAAAAACAATTATTATTACATAAGCGAATTGAAAGAGTATGTTTTAGAGGCAAAGAATACTAGTGCCGGAAAAAGGACAAAGACATTTGGAAATATTACTATTAATTATTAAAGTGGAGAGAGTTAATAATGGATATCAGATGGGAAGACGATTTTAAAATAGAAGTAGAAATAGTAGACGATGAAGTAATAATAGCAGCAAATAAAGATGGTCTGAAGTCATTGGCCAATATATGTAATGATTTGGCTGATGCAGTGGAAGGTAATCATATACATTTAGATGAACATAATTCCTTGGAGGAAAATTCAACAAGCATGATTTTATGTTTAATAAAGTGAGATGTTTTGATTAAATTAGGAGTACAAAATGTGGACATATGAAGATATAACGAGAGAAGAGTTTGAAAAAAGAAAAGATTATGTTGAAAAAGTGATGGTTGAACTTGGTGCAGTGCCTACGGAACATGCCGCCTCTGTGAAGGTATCAACATATGCTAATAACCAACTTATAGGTGAGCACACTTCCAATAGAACTATTTATATATATCAAGAAGAGTATTATAGAGTATGTGAAATGCTGTATAAAGATAAACCATTTATAGTCATCGAATTTGCAGAGTCTTTAGAAAGAGCACTAAGCAATTGTATGGAGGATATTGATCCTTTTCCACATGATTTGAGTGACAATGAAATCGTTAAAGAAGTAAAGTGTTCTTTAGGTATATACTAAGTAAACAGCACGAGTGGATGTGATACCTAAGTTAGATAATTGTAGTATAAAAGGAGTACAACATGGACTTATCATTAATTAAAAAATACATACCGGATTTTGAAATTATAAATTTTAGTATGTTTAGTAATGTAATTGAAATACGATGGGTTGTCGAGTGGGACTTTGATATGCCTGAAAAACAAGAAAACCTCTACATGACAATGCAAAGCGAGGATGGTTATGAAATCGATTTAAAATTTGAAAAGGTGCCAGGGGCAGAAGCTTTTCTTAATAGACAAATTTCGGGATTTGAAATAAAAGATATGGGCAAATATGGATATGATCCATCAGTCAGATATGAGATAAGAGATTATGAAGATGGACGTATTTCTTTTAATTGCAGAGACGTTGTTATAAAAGATGTTCGGTTCTGGAAAAAAGTTTAGGCATAAGTGATTTGTATTGAGATTGCATGGAAGAAAAGAGTAACTATGATTATATATACGCAGAGTCAAATTAAGGATATAGAAAAGGCTGTTTTTGAATTATTGTCATATGCAGATCAACATAAGAAAACGAGGTTATCTAGGTGTTATAAGTTTTGTAAAACAATATTGAACAATATAAAAATATGCCGTGACTGCAATTGGAATGCGATAGAAGAACTTTCAAAGTACATAAAAGAAGATTGGGATGAAGCTATTAAGTTACACGTGGGGCAATATAGTAATAGCTTCTATTTAGACGAGTATGATTATAATAGTGAGATAAATAATGAAATAGATAGATTTGTGCAAGAATGTAATATTTGTGTATATAAAACGCACAAAAGTGAAGAAGATGTTGTTTCAGCAGTATACAATGGTAATAAATATTATGCTCCTGCTGGAGTGCAACCTGATGTTTTAAATGAAGTGTACCGAAAAGCTTTGGAGTGGGGTGAGAATTGGCGTAGGCCAATACAGAGTATTGTTGAAGAAACAATAGAAGAAACAGGTGAAGCAGAAAAGCAAAAGATCGCTGAATATATAAAAACGGTTAGAAGTGATATTGAAGAATATATTTATTATAGATATCAAGATTTTAAATTAGAAATTGATTATAAAAGCTTATACGCATGGATCCAAAATAAATATCCTTGGATAGATAATGATAATTTAAAACATGCAGTTAGCCAGGGAATATATTATGCGATGAAATAATCAAACAATGGAACACAAGATATCGTGGTGAGGAGAGATATGCTGATATTAAATGAAAAAAATGAAATAGGTATAGATAATACAGGATTCGTAGAAGCTTCCGACTACAATACAGCAATAGCGAAATGCTATAGAATGGAATTTGAGTTACTGGATCAAATAAATCAATATATGTACGATTTATACGATGAATTAGAACCGAAAAGAGATGATTTGCTAGGATGCTTTTTCATAGGAACATATAATAAGATACATAAAAACATACAGGCAGCAATGGTATTAGCAACAAGAGGACTAAATGAGCAAATAAAGATACTTATCAGAAGTAATTTGGATAAATTAATGGTTATGCAGGCGATAAGTAATAACCATAACAATTACAATTTATTGGTAGAGCATCATAAGAATGAGACCTATCGTCTTATAAATGCGATAAAAAGAGGAGAACCTGGGTTAGAACATCTTGCTAACCAAATTCCAAAAGACAAAGAATTTGAGAAAGGAAAAAAGACAAGTCAAATAGAGTGGGCAAAAATGGCAGGTATGGAAGATGACTATAATGTTGTTTACAGATTATTTTCGAGGAATATCCATCATGCTTTAAGTTCGTTAGAAGATGAATTTGTCTTTGAAGACGGTTTGCCAAGCATAATGGATATCGGACCTCAATATGAAGATTCAAGGCAATTGTTAGCTACTTTAGCTACAGATGCTTTAAGATGTGCACACATTATTGAAGACTATTTTGGAATAAACAGTAAGACATATAATGAACTGGATAATAAGCTGGAGATTATTCAGAATGCGATACTACAGGATGTCGGATTGTTATGATTATACAGTTGCAAAGTTAAGGAAGAGGAATGGATATAATATGAAAAATTTACTTGTTGGTAATGGTATTAACATTCAATTTGATAGTTTTAATTATACTCCACAACAAATTGTATTGAGAGTGCTAAAAAATTGTGATAGAGATGATTTTCCGGTACATATCATCGTTAATTCTTCCCAGTTGTTAAAAATTTATATTGGACAATTATACTTGGAAGGTAGAAACATATTACAGGGGCAGTATGATGCATACGCGATAAGTGAAAGTGAGAAGAAATCATTAGAGGCGTTTAAAGAGCAATA
>JAFQBD010000048.1 GCA_017416795.1 Bacillota bacterium
GGAAGCAAGGTCAAAGGGCAAGACTACCGATGCCCTGAAGAGCTTGATGCAGCTGGCACCAAAGACCGCGGTCATACTTAAAAGGGATGAAACTACATGCGAAGAAACCGAGATAGAAATTCCCGTTGAGCAAGTTAAAAAAGGTGATATCTTCGTAGTGCGTCCGGGAGAAAGCATCCCGGTGGATGGTATTATAGAAGAGGGGATAAGTGCTGTGGATGAATCAGCGCTGACAGGAGAAAGCATCCCGGTAGATAAAGGTCCGGGAGACATGGTATCCGCAGCAACGATAAATAGTTCCGGATTCCTCAAATGTGAGGCGACCAGAGTCGGAGAAGATACGACTCTTTCACAGATAATACAGATGGTAAGCGATGCATCTGCGACAAAGGCACCTATAGCTAAAGTGGCAGATAAAGTATCGGAGATATTCGTTCCTGTTGTCATAGCGATCGGACTTATTACGACTATTGTTTGGCTGATAACTGGTCAGCCTGTCGGATATGCACTGGCAAGAGGGATATCAGTACTTGTGATCAGTTGTCCGTGTGCGCTGGGACTTGCTACTCCCGTAGCCATCATGGTGGGCAGCGGTAAAGGTGCCAAGAACGGGATCCTGTTCAAGACTGCTGTTTCCCTTGAAGAAACAGGAAAAGCACAAATAATAGCTCTCGATAAGACTGGAACTATAACTAAGGGCGAACCAAGAGTAACAGATATTATACCTGCAGCAGGCGTGAGTGAAGAAGAACTTCTGATGTTGGCATATTCCCTTGAGATCAAGAGTGAACATCCACTTGCAAAGGCAGTAGTTGATGAAGCAAAGTCACGTAGTATAACTCCATTCGACGTTGAAGAATTCATTATCCTGCCGGGCAACGGCCTTACCGCAAAGGATCACGAAAGCATCCTTACAGCAGGAAGCCTGACCTTTGCAGATAAGCAATTTGAAGTGCCGGAGGCAGCAAAAAGGCAAGCTGAAAACCTGGCGTCCGAAGGAAAGACACCGTTGCTCTTTGGAAGAGATGACGCATTTATGGGCATGATATCTGTAGCGGATGTGATAAAAGAAGACAGTCCGCAGGCTATAAGACAGCTGCAGGATATGGGCATCAGAGTGGTGATGCTGACAGGCGATAATGAGCGCACGGCACGTGCTGTCGGAAAGGCGGCAGGTGTTGACGATGTGATCGCGGGAGTTTTGCCTGACGGTAAGGAAGAAACCGTAAGACTCCTTCAGGAAAAGGGCAAAACTATCATGGTCGGCGACGGTATCAATGACGCTCCGGCACTGACCAGAGCTGATATAGGTATAGCCATAGGAGCAGGGACAGATATCGCCATCGATGCAGCTGATGTAGTCTTGATGAACAGCAGTCTGGTTGATGTTGCAGCGGCTGTGAGACTCAGCAGAGCAACACTTAAAAACATACATCAGAATCTTTTCTGGGCATTCATATACAATGTGATCGGTATACCGCTGGCAGCGGGAGTATTCATCTCGCTTTTGGGATGGCAGCTGAATCCGATGTTTGCAGCGGCGGCTATGAGTTTATCGAGCTTTTGTGTAGTTACTAATGCGCTGAGGCTGAATCTTCTGGACGTTTATAACAGCGCACGTGATAAGAAGCGAAGCTTCGTTGATTTAGATGATATGAGAGCAGACAGCTCTGAAGATAAGGAGGTAAAGTCAATGAAGAAGACAATGAATATCGAAGGTATGATGTGCATCCACTGTGAAGCTAGAGTCAAGAAAGTACTCGAAGCTATGCCGGAAGTTGAGGCGGCGGAAGTGAGCCACGAAGCAGGGACTGCTGTAGTATCCCTTGCCGGCGATGTGGCAGACGAAGTGCTGAAGAAGACAGTGGAAGATCAGGACTACAAAGTTCTGGGCATCGAATAATATGAGAGAATAATGATGCATTAAGACAAACACCGCTCTGTATAATAGTCAGGGTGGTGTTTTTATGATATTGATGATAAGAAAAAGCGGGCTCGTAAAAGCGGCAATTGTATTGTCAATTGTTCTCGTTATATTGGCGGGCGTAGTTACTGCGGCAAGGATGCAAGATGGAAGGACAGCAGCAGTTTCTGCCGATGGTAATTGGGGACTCAGCTTTCAGACAGAAGGACTGGCGCCAATTGGCAATGCAAGTGCGGAGTATTTGAAAAAGTACGATGGATTTTACGCAGAGGAGACAAAAGAGAAAGTAATGTATCTGACTTTTGATGCAGGATATGAGAATGGATATACGGCGAAGATATTGGATGTGCTTAAAAAGCATCAGGTGCCTGCGGCTTTCTTTCTCGTAGGTAACTATATTGAATCTGATCCGCAGCTTGTGAAGCGGATGGTCAAAGAAGGCCATGTAGTGGGTAACCATACATATACTCATCCCGATATGTCCGCAATATCAACGAAAGAAAATTTTTCCAATGAGCTGTGCAAATTGGAAGAAGCTTATGAAAAGGTCACAGGGGAAAAGATGAAGAAATTCTATAGACCGCCTCAAGGCAAATACAGTGAGGAAAACTTGAAGATGGCTCAACAACTGGGATACAAAACGATTTTTTGGAGCCTGGCGTATGTGGACTGGTATGAAGATGATCAACCAACGAAAGATGAAGCCTTTGATAAGCTGCTGCCTCGCATCCATCCAGGTGCGATAGTATTACTTCACAGCACATCTAGGACTAATGCCGAGATACTTGATGAACTTTTGACAAAATGGAAAGACATGGGGTATAGTTTCAAATCAATAGAAGACCTTGAATAAATAGTATATTCAGTGTAAAATATAAATAAAGAAACAGTTAGAATTGCAGAAAGGAGTGTGCCATGCCATATCTTGTAGTATTGGGGATAATCGTTGCAGCGATATCTTTGGCTATATTCAAAGTGAATAAAATGCAGTCAGACAGATTCATCGAGCTGGCACAGAAAGCTAAAGTAGCAGATGATGCAGACGATGAAGAATAAGTAGCAAATAATGATCTCCTTTCATAGTATATACCATACAGAAGAAAGGAGATTTTTAATATGTCAAATTGTAATAACTGCAATGGTTGGAACAACTGGAGTAACTGGAACTACAGAAACGGCTGCGGATGCGGCACAGGCTGGACCACAACTCCGACTGTAGTATTCACAACAAGCGAAAATACCGGCTGTGGATGCAACACAGGATGGAACAGAACAGGAACAACATGGTCAACAGGAAGATGCGGCTGCAACGGTACTGCTTGGACATCACACAGATGCGGATGCGGCTGTGACTAAACAGTTCGTTTTTTAAATAGATAATACAAAAGGACGGAGATATATGCTCCGTCCTTAATTGATTGGGTTATTTGTTTGATTTAGTTCTTCAAACTCTGCATAGGTGCAGGGATCTTGCCGCCTCTGTTGATCATAATATCGGAAGCTTTTTCATTTATCGCCATGATCGGTCCGCTTCCAAGAAGTCCGCCGAAGTCGAGTATCTCACCTTCTTTGTAACCTATAGCAGGGATCACTCTGACAGCAGTAGTCTTGGAGTTTACCATACCGATGGCTGCTTCATCTGCGATTATTGCTGAGATCGTTGTTGCAGGAGTTTCTCCCGGCAGTACGATCATGTCAAGACCTACTGAGCATACTGCAGTCATAGCTTCCAACTTCTCTATAGTAAGTGTGCCTGCCTTAGCAGCTTCGATCATGCCGGCGTCTTCTGATACCGGGATGAATGCACCTGACAGTCCGCCAACATTTGAAGAAGCCATAACACCGCCTTTTTTGACAGCGTCATTGAGCATAGCAAGTGCAGCAGTAGTTCCGTGAGTTCCGCACTGTTCAAGTCCGATTTCTTCTAAAATGTATGCTACAGAGTCGCCTACTGCAGGAGTAGGTGCCAGTGAAAGGTCTATGATACCGAACGGTACGCCAAGTCTGGCTGATGCTTCGGTGCCAACAAGCTGTCCCATTCTGGTGATCTTGAATGCAGTTTTCTTGATAAGGTCTGCCACTTCATTGAGTGAAGCATCCTTTGGCATTTTAGCAAGGGCAGCTCTTACAACACCCGGGCCCGATACGCCTACGTTGAGGACGCAGTCAGGTTCACCAATGCCGTGGAATGCACCTGCCATGAACGGATTGTCTTCAGGAGCATTGCAGAACACTACCAGTTTGGCAGCTCCGATGCACTGACGATCCTTAGTCAGCTCTGCAGTTTCCTTGACAACTTCTCCCATCAGCTTCACAGCATCCATGTTTATGCCTGCTTTAGTTGAGCCTACATTTACTGATGAACATACGAAGTCCGTTTCAGCAAGGGCGCGAGGGATGGATTCGATCAGTTCTCTGTCGCCTGCAGAGAAGCCTTTATGAACGAGAGCTGAATAGCCGCCTATGAAATTCACGCCGACGTCTTTAGCTACGCGATCCAGAGTCTTTGCATATTTGACAGGATCTCCGCCTGAAACTCCTGCAAGGATAGAGATAGGTGTCACAGATATTCTCTTATTTACGATAGGGATACCGTATTTCTTTTCTATATCTTCGCCTGTCTTTACCAAATCTTTTGTCAGTCTGTATATCTTGTCGTACACCTTTTGACAGGACTTATCGATATCGCTGTCGCAGCAGTCGATGAGGGAGATCCCCATTGTGATAGTTCTTATATCAAGGTGTTCGTCTTGTATCATGGTGATAGTTTCCATGATGTCTTTCATATTTATCATGTCGTCTTCCTCCTGTAATGAATGTTTGTTACGAATGCCTTTTAGATCCTGTGCATTGAATTAAAAATATCTTCGTGCATTACGTGAACTTTCATTTCAGGAACAGCTGCCTCGATCCTGTTTTTCATTTCTTCCAGGGAACAGTTGAGTTTATCGATGTCAACCAGCATGATCATTGCGAAGTAATCCTCGAGAACTGACTGAGTAACTTCTACAACGTTGGCATTTGATTCTGCACAAGCTGTACTTGCCTTTGCCAGGATACCTACCATGTCTTTTCCTAATACTGTTATTACTGCTCTCATAATTTCCTCCTAGTCTATATATTAATAATCATGATTCTTAAAAATAATCGGCTTTTCTGACTTAATATTTTACCACAACATACTTGCCGTCTTCAAGGGAATGGTCGGTTTTGAAACGGATTTTAAGGTCCGGATACTTCTCTTCAAAATATATCTTATTGGCACGGCTGTTACCGATCATATTAGAGAAAGAAGTCCCATTGCTCATAAATGCAAAGGTGCACGCGGTCGCGGCGTTCGGCATTTCTTTCGCCTTCGGCGAGGCGGCTTCTTCGAGAATAGTCTCCAGTTGTTCTTCCAAATGCTCTTTGGCAATCTCTCCCTCCACCAGCTGCCTGAATGCAGGGTGATAAGTATGTCCCTGTATCTCTCCGCCCTCTGTGATCAGGTCTGTGCTCTTGAGACCTACTCTTATTATATTTATGCCGGCCTCATCTAAGATCTTATACATCTCTTTAGTGATGGCTACAGCTTCATCAGTAGTAAGCGGATCATATTCGCCGCGACGATACATCTCGAGAAGTTCTGTATCGTTTAAGACTATAGTAGGATAGAGTCTTGCTATAGACGGACCGATCTTGACAGCTTCATTAGCAGAATATATGCATTTCTCCAGGCTGTCTTCAGGAAGGCCGATCATCAGCTGGATACCCAGTTCGAAGCCATAGCTCTTGATAAGTTCACAGGCCTTGTAGACATCATCGACCTTGTGACCTCTGTTAGAAGCAGCCAGGACTTCCGGATCAAAGGACTGTACACCAAGTTCGATTATGTCTGCATCATATTCTTTCAGGTTACCCAGGATCTCCTCGTCGATATAGTCAGGTCTTGTAGACATATGGATCTTATGGATCTTACCTGCGTCCTTGTATTCCTTGGCAACAGCAAGGAAAGCAGACTGTTCTTCCAGAGGTATACCTGTGAAACTTCCGCCGAAGAAGGCGACTTCTATGGTTTCAAGCCCCCTGTTTTCAAGAGTCGGCAGATATCGTTCTATTAAGTTTTTCACATCTTCGGGAGACACATCGGCAGTCCTGGCAGTTATTGCCTTCTGATTACAGAAGACACAGTCGTTGGGACAACCTTTGTGCGGTATGAAGATGGGTATTATTGCATGTGTTTTCATGATTTGTATTTTACCATAAAGCAAAGATGCTGCCTATATCTGTCAAAGGATAGTCTTCAAAGTATGCGATATCTAGATTACGTTTATTTATAAAGTCGATGATAGACTCGAAATCGGGGTGCTTGGAAAGATCGCCATTGAATAATATGGTCGGGACCATATGGCCGTTATAGTCGTCGGAAGTATTACCGGACGGAATCATCACATGTCCTGCACATCCTCCGATAAAGCCGTAGTCAAATCCCGGAAGCTCTATATGTCCTTTTTCTATGAGAAGAACATCTGCTCCGGCCGCAGTAAGTGCTTTTTCTATACCACGGTCTGAAGTGATAAATGAAGTGTCGTCTACAGGAAGGCAGCAACACCTGGTATATCCTTGAGGAACGTCAACCAAGATAAGCGCACTTTTCCATGCCTTGGCGGAGTTGAGCAGATCCGGATCTGTATATTTCAAGTTATGGATGAATAATTTGCTTGTGCATACAGCATTGTAAATGATGTTGCCCGGATAGGAAGGTTTCAACTTTTCAGGGCTTCCCGGGAAAATAACAGGGTTTTCCCATACTCCGAGACGGCACATGAAAATATCCGGGTGAGTAGATACAGGGTAGTATGTGACACCTTCATGATCGACAACTTCTATTGCATATCCATAGGTTGTGAGATATGATGTAAGTGCAGGGTGAGCCTGCCTTGATAAATAAACTTTTTTCATGTGTTAAGTATACGCTTTTAAGGGGGATGGCGCAATGTATAAGATAAAAACTTCTGCTGAGAAAGAGTGGCGTAAGCTGCAGAAACAAGAAGTGGATTTTCTGGTGA
>JAFQBD010000049.1 GCA_017416795.1 Bacillota bacterium
ATGAGACCGTATTCCAGCAGATTGTTAGCCTTAGCTTCAGAGCTTGCTCCCGCATCCACCAGAAGTGACGGTTCCTTGCCGAGGCAAGGGTAGATGCTGGCAAGTACAGGTCTGTCGATACCGTCGATCCTTCCCAGCAAAAGTCTTGATCCTACTACGAGAGCGCCTGTATTTCCTCCTGAAATAAGCAGATCGCCTTCGCCGTCCTTTATCATATTGAGAGCAACTACCAATGATGCATCCTTCTTCCTTCTGATAGCCTTGACAGGGCTGTCTTCCATGGTGATCACGTCAGTCGCATTTACTATTTTTATCTGATCTCCTGTATATTTACATTTACGAAGTGCTTCTTCGATCTCTTCCTGTTTTCCTACCAGTACCAGCTCATGAGGGATCAGCTCAGCAGCCTGCACAGCACCTTTAACTATCTCAGCAGGAGCATGATCTCCTCCCATTCCGTCCAGTATTATTCTCATCAGAACCTCCTATTCTTCGTTCTTGTAAATATCAAGAAACTCCTTGACTCTCTTTTCCGGATCTTCCGCACCGAATACGGATGAACCGGCAACTATCATCTCTACTCCCGCATCTGTAACTTCTTTCACATTGTCAAGAGTGATACCTCCATCGATCTCAATGACAAAATCGAGACCGCATTCCTTCTTGATGCTGCTGAGTGCCTTTGCCTTCTCAAGAGCAGAAGGAATGAACTTCTGTCCTCCGAATCCCGGATTTACGGACATTATCAGTACAAGATCAACATCTTCCAGTATATAATCGAGCATTGTCAGTGATGTAGCCGGATTGATAGCTACTCCTGCCTTGATGCCGAGAGACTTGATGTGCTGTATCGTTCTGTGAAGATGCACACAGGCTTCTTCGTGAACAACGATATATTCTGTCTGATCTGTTACGAAGTCTTCCAGATACTTATCCGGATCTTCGATCATCAGATGAACGTCAAACGGTAATTCTGTCTTGCCGACAAGACTCTTCATCACTGCAGCTCCGAAGCTGATATTAGGAACGAAATGGCCATCCATAACGTCCACGTGGATGAAGTGAGCTCCGCCTCTTTCTATCTGGCTTACGCTTTCTCCCAGTCTTGAAAAATCTGCTGATAATATGGATGGTGCCAGTTTCATGATATTTCCCTCCTGATTGTTTGTTTTACTGTTAATACTGCTTCGATTCTCGTATTTCATTGAGCAGCGTCTTATATGATTCATATCTTTTGCTGTCTATATGGCCGTCTTCAACAGCCTTGATGACTTCGCATCCCGGTTCTGCCACATGTCTGCAGTTATTGTATCTGCATCCGCCGACGAATTTAGCTATATCGGGATACATATGCTGAAGTTCTTCTTCCTCCGCTTCCAGGATATCAAATGATGTGAATCCCGGAGTGTCGAAGATCATAGTGCCTTCGTCCTCATCTATAGTGAAAAGCTCAGAGTGTCTCGTAGTATGTTTTCCCCTCTGGGATTTCTCACTTATGTTTCCTGTTTCTGCAAAGGCTTCAGGTATGAGCCTGTTGAGTATAGTGGATTTGCCTACTCCTGACGGTCCTGCCAGGGCAGTAGTCTTGCCCTTGATATGTTCCATAAGGTCTTCGAAGCCCGTGCCGTTGACGCTGTCTACGCATACGACAGGATATATCGGACCGTAGATACGTTTTATCTCTTCGATGTTTTCGGCTGCCTTACGGCCTTTAGCCTTTCTCGTATCTTCTGCCAGGTCGCACTTATTTATACAGATGACCACATCTGTGAAATTCTTTTCTGCCATCACCAGGAACTTGTCCAGTACGGGAAGTACAGGATCGGGTCTTGCTGCAGCCATCACGATGGCGAAGCAGTCCACATTGGCGATGAACGGTCTTATGAAGCTGTTTTTTCGCGGAAGTATATCGGTTATGAGGCTGTCATCGTTATCGGGGATCACTTCCATGGTCACTTTATCTCCCACGGCAGGCTTCATATCCCTCTGCTTGAAGATGCCCCGCGCTTTGCACCTAAATACTTCATCGCCGGATTTTACGTAATAAAACCCGGCGATTCCTTTAACGATCAAACCTCTCAAAGGATCTGCCATGCTCATATGCCGTTATTCCTCATCTTCCGGAGCAGGTGCAGGTGCTGTGGTTTCTTCAGGTTTCTTGCCCTTACTTACGATCAGCTTGACAGAAGTTCCCTTTTCCTTCTGCGCATTGCCTTCGTACTGCTGCCACATTACTTCACCGCTGGCATAAGTGTTGCTGTAGTCATACGATATATTTCCTACTGACAATCCTGCATTGTATATAGCATTTGACGCATCGTTGAGCGGCATTCCTGTTACGAACGGCATGATAGCCTTAGCCTTGGATCCGTCACTTACAGTTACGTTGATAGCTGTGCCCTTTTCTGCTTCTGTACCAGGTTTAGGATCCTGACCAATTACAGTTCCTGCAGGTTCATCACTTGCTTTTTCAGATACGCCTCCCAGTTTGAAGCCTGCAGCTTCAAGGTATGATTCAAGATCACTCTCCATCTTGCCGCTGAGATCAGGCACTGAACCTTCTCCCAGTCCGATGCTTATATTGACTTTGATAGTGCTTCCTTCTTTGATAGTAGTCCCTGCTTCAGGATCCTGTGAAACGATCCTGCCCTTTTCTATATCTTCACTCACTACTTCTTCGCCCTTCTTGACGGTCAGCTTGATCTCGCTTTCTTCGAGATAATGTTCAACGTCTTCAAGGGTCATATTTCTGAAATTAGGAGCTTCGATCTCTTTGCCGCCGAACCATCCCAGTACTAAGCCCAATACTACTACGAGAAGTACGATTCCGCCTGCGATAGATCCGCCGATGATACCCATCTTCTTTTTCTTGTCCATCGGTTTCTTATCTTTTTTCCTGCGGTCTCTCTTGCCTTCTTCTTCATAATAATCTTCGCCGTCATCGTAATCTGTTTCGGCGATAGGGCCTCTGCCTCTAACCTGATCCATAGTTCCTGTAGCTCCGCCCATCAGTACTGAATTGCCTACTACGCTTCCTACGAATTCCAGATTGTTGAGTGCTTCGATAAGTTCATCAGCAGATGCATATCTGTTGACAGGATACTTGTCTGTGCACTTGAGGATGATGTGTTCCAGTGCAGGAGGAACGCCTCCCACCAGTCTTGACGGCGGTACCATTTCTCCGTTTATGTGCATCAGTGCGATGTTTACAGGGTTGTCTCCGTCAAAAGGAACTCTTCCTGTCAGCATTTCATACATTACGATACCGAGAGAGTAAATGTCGGATTTTTCGTCTACGTATCCGCCTCTCGCCTGTTCAGGTGAGAAGTAGTGGACTGAACCGATTATGCCGTCTGTATTGTCTACGATAGTAGCAGCATTTACTGCCTTGGCTATACCGAAGTCTGTGATCTTAGCCGTGCCGTTAGGTGTGATCATAACGTTGTGCGGCTTAACGTCTCTGTGGATTATATGATTCTTATGCGCGAAGCTGAGGGCTGCTGCGATCTGCTTGGATAATGCGATAACTTTAGGATATGACATCGCACCGTTCGCCTTGATATAATCGCTGAGAGTTCTTCCCTCGATCAGTTCCATTACTATGTAGTGGATGTTGCCTTCTCTTCCTACGTCATAAATATTTACGATATTCGGATGAGACATGCTTGCAGCTGCCTGCGATTCTCTTCTGAAACTGTCTATGAATTTGTGGTCGCCGATGAACTGTGGCTTCAGGATCTTGATAGCTACAAAACGATTGAGCAGCTTATCCTTTGCCTTATATACTACTGACATTCCGCCTTCGCCTATTCGCTCAAACAGCTCATATCTGCCTGCGAGTACTTTATTGGCCATAATATCCTCCTAAAATTATATCCTTATACAAACAACTGTAATATTATCTCTGCCGCCGTATCTGATGGCTTCTTCGACGAGAAGGGTACATGTTTCATTCATGCTCCTGCCTTCATCAAGTATCTTCTCTATCGCTTCCTGCGGAACTTCTCCGTGAAGTCCATCGGAGCAAAGCATCAGAATATCGTTTTTCTCCAGGCTGACTTTATAAAAGTCCGGGTCTGCCAGTCTCTCTGTTCCCAGTGCTTTTGTTATAACGTTTTTCTGCCTGTGATTCTCAGCTTCTTCTTCAGTGATGAGACCTTTGCTTATGAGCTCATTCACGTATGTGTGATCCGTTGTGATCCTGTTGAGCCTGCCGTTTCTGAAGAGGTAAGCTCTGCTGTCACCGATGTTCGATACGTATGCCGAATCGTCTCTGACGTATGCAGACACCACCGTCGTCGCCATACCTCGATTGGCTTCGTTCTCGACTCCCATCTTAAAAATGCTGTCATTGGCGATCTCCAGCGCTTCGTAGAAGAATCCGAATATTTCTTCTGCATTCTGACATGAGGCGAGGTCTTCTTCATTGACAAAAGCCGCTATCTCGCTTACTGCAGTGCTGCTGGCTATTTCTCCCGAATTATTTCCTCCTACACCGTCTGCAACGATGTACACGTCATGGCTTGGGATCACGAAACATGCATCTTCATTATTTTCTCGAACGATGCCTTTGTTGCATTTGAATCCTATCTGCACCATTTGATTATTTGACCTTTCTAAGCCTGTATCAGGCTAACATCTTTTTTCATAACACATATATAAAACCCGTCTGTTCCGTCTACGTTAGGAAGCAGCTGGATCCTTTCGACCATCTTGAAAGAATTGTTCTTCTTAAGGAATGCGTCTGTGACCTTCTCGTTTTCTTCAGGATTTATCGTGCATGTGCTGTACACCAGAGTACCGCCCGGCTTGACGTATCCTGATGAAGCCGACAATATGGCAAGCTGTTTTCTAGGAAGCAGTTCCATATCCTGTGTCAGTTCTTTATATTTTATTTCCGGCTTTCTTCTGGCAACACCGAGTCCGGAACAAGGTGCATCCACAAGGACTCTGTCTGCCTTCTGAAGCATGGATGAATCTACTCTTGTAGCATCCCATGATCTCGTTTCGATATTCGTTATTCCCAGTCTCTTCGCTTCTCTGTCTATCAGATCGAGTTTTCTTCTGTAAATGTCCGAAGCGATTATCCTGCCGGTATTGTTCATCCTCTCTGCTATGGCTGTAGTCTTACCGCCCGGTGCGGCACATACATCCATGATCGTTTCGCCATGTTTAGGGTCCAGCTTTTCGGCAACCAGCATGGAACTTTCATCCTGCGGTGTGAACATCCCCATCTTGTAGAGTTCAGTGTCCAGCAGACCGCTGCCCTTGACATGGATGGCGTTTCTGCTGACTTCCCCTTCTCTGACCTCGAATCCCTTCTCACTGAGCTTTGTCATAAGATCTTTCTTCATGACTTTTAGCCAGTTCATCCTGATAGTAGTCGGAGGCGTTTCATTGCCTGCCGCAAGGAGTTCTTCGAGAAAATCTATATCATAATGCTCAAGCCATAATTCTATTATCCACGGAGCATATGAGTACTTGACCGAAAGATATCTCACTTCATCTTCATGTCTGTCAGGAAGTCTCAGCTGTATCCTCTTGTTCAAGTATTCTCTCAAAACGCCGTTGACCAGCCCCGCCTTATATCTGCAGTATCTCTTGGCAAGCTGTACGCTCTCGTTAACTGCAGCATATTCAGGAACAGAATCCATATATCCCAGCTGATATATGCCCATCCTCAAGATGGTCAGTTCGTGGCTTCTCAAACTCTTGATACCGTCTTTGACGAGAAGATCGATATAATAGTCCAGGGTAAGCTTGTTTTCCAGAACTCCGTAAACCAGCTCACGAACGAAGCCCGGTGAATTCGGTCTTGTCACTGCGATCTGATGATTGAGTGCCAGATTCGAATACGCATTCTTAGTTTCAACGTCTATCAATGTGAGATATGCTGTTTTTCTGTTTGCATCCATTAATCGCGCCCCCTAATCAATAATATCCTGATAAGATTGGCTACGGCAGTCGCCAGTGCTGCCACGTATGTCATTGCTGCTGCCGACAGCACCTTCTTGGCGCCTCTTGTTTCGGCCGCATCTATTATACCCAGGTCTGTCAGCTGTCTTACAGCCCTCCTGCTGGCATTCAGTTCTACAGGCAGTGTCACCGTATGGAACAACACTACTGCACAAAAGAACAGGATACCCAGGTTAAAGATCATATTCCCTGTTGTCAGGTTGCCGGTGCCAATCACGATAAGTCCGATCAGGATCAGCGGCCAGCTGGCTGTAGACACCAGACTTACCGCCGGTGCTATAGCGCTCCTGAATTTCAAGAATCCATAGGATGTACCGTCCTGCAGCGCATGACCCGATTCATGAGCCGCGATGCTGACGGATGCTATGGATGTCCCGTTATATACGTCATTTGATAATCTCATAATGTCATTCTTCGGATCATAGTGGTCTGATAAAGTTCCTGCAGTTATCTCGATAGGCACATGTCTCATGCCGTTATTGTCCAGGATCATCCTGGCGGCCTGATAACCTGTGATGCCTCTTCTCGTAGGAACACTGCGATATTTACTGTATGCGCTTTTCACTTTACCCTGTGCTATAAGTGTGAAAATTATCGCAGGAATCAGAACTATGAACGTCGGATCAAAATACCCAAAATACATAAAATCACCCCAACTTTAATTTTATCCTAAAACCGTACCGATTTCAATGGAATTGCCCTTTAAAAATTCTCTAAACTCCACTCTTTTCTTGCCCGGCATCTGTATCTCTACAGCTCTCAGTACGCCGCCTCCCGCGGCGATGTCGAGACCGTCTTTTGAAGCAGCGATAACTGTACCTGCCGCAGCACTTTCAATAAGGCTTCCCTTCGCCTCTTTCGCATACTCTTCGGCTGTGAACACCTGCGCTTTGTGCAGCTTCACCATCTTGTCTCCGTAATAGAAATACGTGCCCGGCCAAGGAGTGAAGGCTCTTATTATTCTCTCGATCTCCTGAGGTGTCTTGGTGAAATCTATATGCCCTTCTTTTTTTGAGATCATAGGAGCATAATTTGAAAGTGCATCGTCTTGCTTTTCTCCTGTTATCTCACCTAACTGAGGGATAGTTTCAACGAGAAGTTTCGCGCCCATCACTGCAAGCTCGTCGTGGAGCTGCTCGCCTGTCTTATCGCCTATCGGCGTGCTGACCTTGGCAAGCATATCACCTGTATCAATGCCTTCTGCCATATACATGATAGTTATTCCCGTTTCTTCATCTCCCGCTATGATAGATCTCTGTATAGGTGCCGCGCCTCTGAATCTCGGAAGAAGAGATCCATGTACATTGATGCATCCCAGCGGCGGTATATCGAGGACTTCCTTAGGCAGGATCTGTCCGTATGCAGCTACGGCTATCACATCAGGGGCTGCCGCCTTGAGCGTATTTATGAATTCTTCATTGCCTCTTACTCTTTCGGGCTGCAGCACCGGGATATCCAGCTCTATTGCCTTTTCCTTTACAGGAGAGAACTTGACCTTTTTGCCTCTGTCTCTTACAGCATCCGGCTGAGTCACCACGTATACTATCTCATTACCTGCTTCGTGGAGAGCAGTAAGCGACGGAACTGCGAAATCGGGCGTTCCCATATATATTATTCTCATGTTTACTCCTCATATCCTACCTGAGATTCATCGAACATTTCTTTTGCCTTATCTTTATAAAGGATACCGTCCAGATGGTCGTATTCGTGACACATCACTCTGGCCTCAAAACCTTCAAAAGTATATTCCTGATGATTGCCGTCTCTGTCCAGGCCTTTGATGGTGATCTTCTCAGGTCTGTCAACTATGCCAAAATATCCCGGAACTGACAGGCACCCTTCTTCGCCTTCTACGCTGCCTTCTCTGTAAGTTATCTCAGGGTTGACAAAATAGTAGATCTTGCCGCCCGGTTCAGGTTCTGCCACGAACATCCTTCTCATGATGCCGATCTGAGGGGCCGCAAGTCCAACGCCCATAGCCTCATGCATAGTGTCCACCATGTCATCAAGAGTCTCTCTGATTCGATCGGTGACTTCGCCTACTTCTCTGCAAGTCTTTCTCAGTATTTCGTCTCCTTCTACAACGATATTTCTCAGTGCCATTTTTTCCTCCTAGCTGAAGCTGTACGGGTTGATATCTACAACTGCCGTATACTCCTTTTTTCGCTTCTTTTTATCTTCTTCTTTGACTATAGCCAATATATTCGTATATTCCCTGCGCTTGCCCTTCGGGCATTTTATCAGCAGTGAATACCTGTAATTATCGTTAATCCTGCTCATATAAGCTTCCTGCGGCTTGAAGAGATTTCCTCGTTCTTCTTCCGACAGCCGCATCTCTATGCGACCATGCCAATCCATAGCCGCAGCCTCTGCCGACTCAGGACTGTCTGCCATGAATATGACCTGGAACAGATCGCTGTACGGCGGATATGCCATATAATTTCTCAGCAGAATCTCTTCTCTGTAAAACCCTTCATAATCCTGCTCAGCTGCATATTTCACCGCATAATTATCGGGGCTGTAAGTCTGGATTATCACCTTGCCGGTCTCTTCGCCTCTGCCGGCTCTTCCCGCTGCCTGAGTTATGAGCTGAAAAGCGCGCTCCGGCGATCTGAAGTCCGGTATGTTCAGCGAAACGTCTGCCGAAATTATTCCTACAAGTCCTACGTTCCTGAAATCAAGACCTTTGGCGATGAGCTGAGTCCCTATGAGGATCTGTGTTTTGCCTTTAGCAAAAGATTTGAGCTTTCTTTCAAGTTCGCCCTTCTTCTTGACTGCGTCAAGGTCTAGCCTTTCGGCAGTATATCCTTCAAAAAGTTCAGCTATCGTCTCTTCGACTTTTTCTGTTCCGCTGCCGAAGTATCTTATATATCTTCCTTCGCAGTCAGGGCATTTTATCGGTGCGGCCGTTTCATATCCGCAGTAGTGACATACTGCTCTGTCACCTTTTTTATGGTATGTCAGCGACAGTCCGCAGTGAGGGCACTTGGCCACATATCCGCATTCCCTGCATGAGACGAATGTGGAATACCCTCTCCTGTTGAGGAAGAGCATGACCTGCTTGCCCGACTCCAGCTGTTCCTTCATGGCAGCATACAGCCGGCTGCTTATTATCGTTCTGTTGCCATTTTTTAATTCTTCCCTCATGTCTACTACAGACACCTCGGGCATATTGACTTTATTATATCTTTCTGTAAGCTTTATCAGCTTATATATACCTTCTTCGGCCCTGCTGTAACTTACAACTGACGGCGTGGCGCTTCCCAGTATCATTACGCCGCTGTTGTCCTTGTCCTTAAGACGTTTGAGTGCTACTTCAACAGTATCGTATTTAGGTGTATGGTCCGACTTGTAAGTCGATTCATGTTCTTCATCGACAACTATCAGTCCTATTTTTTCGAGAGGTGCGAACACAGCCGATCTGGCGCCGATGACTATCTTTACCTGTCCGTCTCTTATGCGTTTCCACTGATCGTAACGCTCTCCGAGAGTCAATCTGCTGTGAAGGACTGCGATATCCTCACTTCCGAACTTGCCGATGAATCTGTCGATTATCTGCCCGGTAAGGGATATTTCCGGAACGAGAACGATCACATTCCTGCCCTCGGATATGCATTTTTCAGCCGATCTTATATACACTTCAGTCTTGCCGCTTCCTGTCACTCCATGTATCAGGAATCTCTCATGCATACCGCTTTTGATGGCCGTCTCTATCTGCCCGAGAGCTGCGCTTTGCTCATCCGTAAGCGCCTTGACCTGCGAAGCTTCGCCCTTTGCATCTTCAAAAGGATTCTTTCTCTCCTTGCGAACTGCCTTTTTACCGGCAGGTGTGAAGAGATTTATGGCATCTATTGCTCTGCACAAATATCTTTGCTTGAGCCAGAGCGCCGTCCTTATCATCTCTTCGGTGAGCGAAACTTCTTCGTCCACCTTCTCAACATGCTTAAGGCGCTTTTCCATCTCTTCGTCTATGGTTTCCTGAACAGACACGATATATCCTTCTCTCAGGCGATTCCCCTTCGCAAAAGGCACGTAGACCTTGCTGCCCACTTCCGCTCCTTCGAAAGGGCATCCGTAAGTAAAAAGATTATCGGTGCTGTCGCTTTTATTGTCTATTATAACGTTTACGTATTTCATCGTTTCGAAAATTCACAGCCGCAGTAATCTTGGCGGTACAACTCATATTTTTTTGACAGTTCTATCGATCGTTTGAAGCCGTCTTTTTTCTTGAAGTCTCTATCCAGGAAGCTGAGCCCATATCTTAACGCTATGGATCTTCCGATCTCCGATATCAACTTATAGTTCTTGTGCGGGCTTACAGTAAGTGTGGTAGCAAAATAATCGAATCCGCCCATCCTTGCAGCTTCAGCCGTCTTCTCAAGACGCTGATTGAAACAGGCAGTACATCTTGCTCCGCCTTCCGGCTCTCCTTCCAAGCCTTCTGCCGCTTTAAAAAACTCGGTCGGCCTGTATTCGCCTTCTTTGAAATACACTTTAGTCATGCCGATCTTTTCTTCGTTGAATCTCTCGATGAATTTGAGCTGAGATTCTTTTCTCCTCTTGTATTCTTCTTCGTCCGTGATACACGGATTATAGAAAAATACAGTCACATCGAATTCATCAACGAGGCGCTCTACTACTGCAGTACTGCACGGTCCGCAGCAGCTATGCAAAAGGAGGGAAGGTTTTCTTACCATCTCCTGAAATCCGCCGCCATCTATAAAATTATTTTCTTTTTCACATGAGTGCTTGCTGTTGGTAATCATAATGTTATAATTATACCATACATGAGCTGTAAAATACACTGAAAAATGGAGGCTTCAGCCAATGAAAATCCAAAAAACACCTCACATTTTTGACACTTCAGATGGTCAGGAATTGAGGATAAATACTATCAATACATACCTCAAGAAAGAGTTCGGCGGCAAGGTAGTGAAATTATCCCTAGATGGAGGCTTCACATGTCCCAACAGAGATGGATCTAAGGGTGTCGGAGGCTGTCTCTTCTGCTCTGCTTCAGGCTCGGGAGACATGGCTGCCGGATCGGGTGATATCGTGGCAGATCTGGATGCACAGATAAGTCTTCTGTCTGATAAATGGCCTGATGCCAAGTATCTGGCGTACTTCCAAAGCCACACCAATACTTACGCACCGGCAGACGAACTTCGCTCAAAATTTTATGCCGCTCTGGAGCATCCTCAGGTGTCGGGTATCGCAATAGCGACTCGTCCCGATTCCATTCCCGATGATGTGCTGGACCTGCTGTCCGAACTGAACGAAAAGACGTTTTTATGGGTAGAACTGGGGCTGCAGACAATGCACCAAGATACGATGGATGCCATGAATCTATGCTATACTCTCGAAGAGTATGATGATACTGTGTCTCGTCTTCTTGATAAGGGGATCAAGGTGGTTACTCACTTGATTTTAGGCCTTCCGGGAGAAGATCGTCAGATGATGCTGGACTCTGTAAAGCACGTATGCTCATCACCGATATTCGGATTGAAACTTCACATGTTCAACTTGGTCAAAGGATCTCAGATGGAACTGACTCATCCTGATTACGTGTCTTTCAAAACCATCGAAGAATATGTGGATCTGCTGATCTCTGCAGTAGAACTGGTGCCGCCGTCTGTAACACTTCACAGGATATCAGGCGATGCTCCTCGGTCAACTCTGATAGCGCCTGAATGGAGCTATATGAAAAGGACTATTTTGAACACTATCCATAAAGAAATGCGCGACAGAAATACTTGGCAGGGACGTCTGGTATGAGGTTGACATTTCAATGATTATAATAAAAAACTGTGTGTCAACGACTTGATTTCGTCAACACACAGTTTATTTATTTTTTGTTTATTTGTCCGGTGCGATACGACCTTCATTGTAGTGTTTTCTGCACAATGATACATACATATCATTGCCTCCTACTACGATCTGATCTCCCGTCTTGACAGGCTTGCCGTCAACTACTCTGGCAACCATAGTAGCCTTTCTTCCGCACCAACAGATAGTCTTTATCTCTTCGATCTTATCTGCATATACAAGCATGTAATATGATCCTTCAAAAAGCTCATTTCTGAAGTCATTTTTGAGACCATATGCCAGCACCGGTATATCGAAACTGTCAACGATTTCGATAAGTTCTTCAACGTGGTGTTTCTTAAGGAACTGACATTCATCGACTACTACGCAGTCGATAGGCTCACGATCGTTTTCTCTCATGAATATTTCAAGTATATTAGTATCTTCATTGACTATAGTCGCTTCTCGCTGAAGACCTACTCTCGATGTTATCTTGCCTTCTCCGTATCTGTCATCTACACCCGGAACCAGAGCAAGCACTCTCTTGCCTCTCTCCTCATAATTGTAAGCAACCTTGATGACTTCTATGGATTTGCTGGAAATCATCGGTTCTATCCGGGATAAGAAGCGTCTGGACGAGGTGTTTGATCAGTATCAGCCGCAGGTGGTCTTTCATGCGGCGGCGCACAAGCATGTGCCGCTGATGGAG
>JAFQBD010000002.1 GCA_017416795.1 Bacillota bacterium
AGATCCTATAAAATACGGTCTGATCTTCGAGAGATTCTTAAATCCCGAGAGAGTCAGCATGCCTGATATCGATATCGACTTCTGCTATGAGAGAAGAGGGGAAGTAATCGATTACGTTACAGAAAAATACGGTGCAGACAAAGTCGCACAGATAATAACATTCGGTACGATGAAAGCTAAGGCGGCCGTTCGTGATGTGGGCAGAGCACTCAATGTCAGCTATCCCGAAACGGATGCTATCGCCAAGGCGATACCATTCTCGCTTAAGATGACTATAGACATGGCTCTTGAAACGAGTCCGGAACTAAAGGCTAAGTACGAGAGCGAAGAGACGACTAAGAATGTCATCGATATGGCCAGAGCTCTTGAAGGTATGCCTCGCCATGCATCGACACATGCAGCGGGCGTGGTTATTTCAAAGAACAGCATAGACGAATACGTTCCGCTGTATCTGGCAGATAAGGGTCTGTCTACTCAGTTCAATATGACTACGATCGAGGAATTGGGACTTCTGAAGATGGACTTCCTGGGACTTCGAAACCTGACTATTATCCGTGATGCTCTTGAAATGATCGAAGAAAACCACGGAGTCAAGATAGACTTCTCATCTATGGATTATGATGATCCCGCAGTTTATGAAATGATATCTAAGGGAAATACTCAGGGTATCTTCCAGCTGGAAAGCGGCGGTATGACTCAATTCATGAAGAACCTTAAGCCTGACTGTTTCGAAGATATCGTAGCAGGTATCTCGCTTTATCGTCCGGGTCCGATGGCATCGATCCCGACATATATAGATAATAAGAAACATCCTGATTCCATAGAATATATACATGAGCAACTGAAGCCGATACTGTCGGTTTCATATGGCTGTCTTGTTTATCAAGAGCAGGTAATGCAGATAGTAAGAGATCTGGGCGGATATTCATACGGTCGTTCAGACCTGGTTCGTCGTGCCATGAGTAAGAAGAAGATGGACGTTATGCTTCAGGAGAAGGAGTATTTCATCAACGGTAAACTGGCAGATGACGGCAGTGTAGAGATAGCAGGATGTGTGAGAAACGGCGTAGATAAAGAATCTGCTGAAGCTATATTCAACCAGATGGTAAGCTTCGCCGAATACGCATTCAATAAGTCTCATGCAGCTGCTTACGCAGTGGTAGCATATGAGACAGGATATCTTAAGGCGCATTATCCTGTGGAATTCATGGCGGCTCTGATGACAAGTGTCATGGGAGATGCAGGTGCTATAGCTAAATATATGAGAAACTGCAGTGAGATGGGTATAGAAGTGCTGCCGCCTGATGTAAACTACAGCAGTAAGAAGTTCTCTGTAGTTGACGGCAAGATAAGATTCGGCTTGCTTGGTGTCAAGAATGTGGGAGAAGGAGCAATCGATGCCATCATCGAAGCTCGTCAGCAGAAAGGCAGACCTGATGATATTTTCAAGTTCATCGACCAGATAGACATCCACAGAGTAAATAAGAAGGCTGTAGAAAGTCTTATCAAAGCCGGTGCATTGGATTGTCTCAACGAGAACAGAGCCGCTCATATGGCAATATTCGAGAAACTTATGGAGTCAGCACAGTCAAGCGCCAAACATAATGTGGAAGGACAGCTTTCACTGTTCCAGCTCAATTCCGAAGCTATGGAGACAAGCCAGTCGGGAACGCTTCCTGATGTGAAGAACTTCGATAAGGAGATCCTCATAGCCATGGAAAAAGAAATGCTGGGCGTATATATCACAGATCATCCGCTCAGGGAATATGAAGAAGTTATAAACAGATCCATATCCGTGACTTCACAAGATCTAGCTGATGTTCTCGATAGCGAAGAACAAGGCGAAGAGCACAGCTTCGTAACAGATGGCATGAATGCCGTGATGGCCGGCATCATCACATCTAAGAAGACACTGATCACAAAGAGCAGTAAGATGATGGCTTTTGTGGATATGGAAGACTTGCTTGGTGCTGTTGAAGTTGTTGTTTTCCCTAATATATATGAAAGGTATGGCTCTCTCGTTGCTGAAGACAGCATCGTAGCTATCTCGGGAACTATCAACTTCAAGGAAGGCGAAGTGCCTAAACTTCTCGCTGAGAAGATAGTAGATCTCAGAGAGCTGAAGAAGAGCAGCATGCAAAGCGCGCCTTTGCATGAAGAAAAATATAGCGAAGGGCAAAGTGCACCTTTGGAAAAGAGCGAAGCTAGAAAGCCGGCGGAGCCTGAAGGCATAGTTAAGATACGAATACCTGCAGGAGATACTAATGCTGTATTGGCAGAAATCAAGGGAGTCATGCAGCAGCATAGAGGCAGATGTCAGGCTATAATATATATGCCGACAGGAGGTTCGTTCAGAACGGATGAATCATTATGGGTGCAGCCTGATGCTGACTTCAGAGAAAAGATAGTCGCTATAGTTGGCGAAGATAATTACAAGGGATGATAGAAAGGTTTTAATATGAAGAGGATTGCGATACTTACAAGCGGCGGAGATGCGCCGGGAATGAATGCGGCGGTAAGAGCGGCTGTAAGAAAAAGTCTCTCCATGGGGATGGAGGTTTACGGCATCGAGAGAGGCTATGAAGGTCTTCTCGACGGCGATATCAAGAAGATGGAATGGAAGTCTGTAGGTGATATACTGCAGCGCGGCGGAACTATGCTGAGAACTGCCAGAAGCGAAAGATTCATGACTCCTGAAGGGCAGGATCATGCAGCTAAGATGCTGGATACATTTGGCATAGAAGGGCTGATCGTCATAGGTGGTGACGGATCGTTCAGAGGTTCTATGGAGCTGGATAAGCGCGGCATCACTGTTATGGGTATTCCGGGAACTATAGATAACGATCTTGGGTATACGGATTACACTATCGGATTTGATACAGCAGTGAACACTGTGCTGTCACTGATCTCAAACATCCGTGATACAGCATCTGCTCACGAAAGAACAACTATAATCGAAGTCATGGGAAGACATTGCGGAGATATAGCTCTTCATGCAGGTCTTGCAGGCGGAGCAGACGTGATACTGGTACCGGAAGCAGATCTTGATATCAATAAAGTATGCAGAAGGGTACTTCGAGGACAGCAGTCGGGAAAACTCCACAGCATCATCATCAAGGCTGAAGGCGTTGAGATCGATTCCATGGAACTTGCCAAGGAAATTGAAGAAAGAACAGGAAGAGAAGCTCGTGCAGTAGTGCCGGGTCATATCCAGCGAGGCGGTACGCCGAGCGGAAGAGATCGTATCCTGGCATCTCTCATGGCAACAAAGGCTGTGGAACTGCTTTATGATGACGAAGAAAGTCAGGCCATTGGTATCGTAGGAAACGATATCGTTCACTATGATCTGGCAAAGGCTCTTGAAGTAGAGCGCGAGTTCGGCGAAGATATATATGAGCTGGCAGAAGTGCTGTCATAATTGATTAATATTCCCCGTGCTCTCCTATTCACTACGTCTTAAGTCCTCGGTGTTTGGAATTTCGGGATTCCCACAACACCTGTGGGAACCAGACTTTAGCGAATAGGAGGGCGCGGGGTTATTTTAATGTATAAGCACAAACAGTTTATAATTAATCGAATCTATAAAGAATAACCCCTGTATTCTGCAAGTCACTAAAAGATGCAATTCGCAGAAGCAGCAGAAAGCATGAGTGTTTCTTGAGCAAGGAACTTGGGATAGCATCCTAGTACTGTTTGAGCGGCACAGAATAAAGCCGCGAGTTTACGAGGTGCTCCAAGGTCCGCGAAAGAAAAACCATGGTTTCCTGCGACGAGGACGCAGCTATAGTGATTTGCAGAGTACAGGGGTTTGCTTTATTCGACGCCTATATCGTTTTTTATTACAGAACCGAAGCTTATAGCGCTATTGCCGAATTTCTCGCGGATATCGTCCATAGCTCTCTCTGCACGCTCTTCTTTATCAGTGTTTATGTTTTCTTCTGCAAACAGAGATAATTGTTGTGCTTGATTTTCGTCACAAAGATTGATGGCTGTTATCGTTATCAATCTGATAGGATCGCGCATACGCCAATGTTTTCTGATCAGCTCCATGGCAGTATCGGCTATCACTTCAGTCAGGTTGGTCGGGTTATCAAGCTGGACTTGTCTTGAAATCACCTTGAAGTTCGGGTCCTTGATATCGACTTTGACTCCAAATGCCTTCATTTTATACTTCCTAAGCCTTGAAGCCACCGTATCAGAAAGGGCCGTTACTCCTGTCCTGATATCTTCTTCACCGGTCAGATTCCTTCTGAAAGTCGTACCGTTTCCTACTGATTTTATCTTTTCCTGCTGGTCGAACCTTGATACCGGTGTTATATCAAGCCCGTTGGCATAATCGTGAATAACACCGCCTTGTTTTCCCAACAGCCCGATCAGACTGTTTTTATCTGTTTTTGCCAGCTCGCCGATCGTCTTGATTCCAAAATCATGCAGCTTATCTGCCGTGACTTTTCCGACAAAAAACATGGCACGGATATCGAGAGGCCATAAGATCTCTTTGTAATTATCTCTTGATATCACTGTCGTTGCATCAGGCTTCTTGTAGTCGGAACCCATCTTAGCAAATATCTTGTTGAAAGAAACACCGGCAGATAATGTGAGTCCCAATTCCTTCTTGACAGTTTCTCTGATCTCGTCTGCGATCTGTTTGCCGCTTCCGAAAAGCTTCTGACTGCCTGTCACATCAAGCCACGATTCATCGACGCTGAAAGGCTCTACCATATCGGTGTATCTCAAGTAGATCTCATTGATCAGTTTGCTGTAATGTTTGTATTTACTATGATGAGGCGGTACCACCTGAAGGTCGGGACATTTCTTTCTCGCTTGCCACAGAGTCTCTGCCGTAACTACACCATAGGCCTTAGCAAGTTCATTTTTAGCCAATATAATACCGTGGCGGTTATCCGGATTACCGCATACAGCCATTGGTTTATCTTTAAGATGTGGGTAGTCAAGAAGTTCCACCGATGCGAAGAAGCCATTCATATCGCAGTGGAGTATAACTCTGTCCATCATGAGTTCCTCTCAAATCAATTCTTTATGGAATAATTATATCATATTTAATAATAATCTACACAGAATCTCCTTTTGATTATTACGCATTTTATGTTATACTCTATGGTAGTAAAAAATTAAGGGGAAGATTATGTTTTCAAAATTGAACAGATTTTTAAGAAAAGTAGTACTGATCTTAGGTGCGGTATGCATCATATTCAAGCTTGCATACAAACAGATGAGCAAGCAGCTGGAACAGTACGAGGGATTTCAGACTAAAGAATTCGATGATATTTGGTAGACAAAGATCGGTAAATACAGTATA
Organism: Bacillota bacterium; assembly: GCA_017416795.1. GTDB lineage: Bacteria > Bacillota > Clostridia > Peptostreptococcales > Anaerovoracaceae > Lentihominibacter. Next base: position 5,321 of record JAFQBD010000002.1, read on the forward strand.
GAAAAAGGAGTAGTTACAGCATGAGAATTTTGACCATCATAAGTGGTATACTGATGATATTGACAGCAGCTTTCTGTTTCATGAATCCGGGACAGACATTCCTCGTTTTGGCCTTTGTGATCGGACTCGTAATGGTGCTCAACGGTATCATCCATACACTCGCATATCTCATAGGAAGAGGGCTTCATAATAAGGGAGACAACAACGGCTGGATCCTAACGGAAGCATTGATAACACTGGTGCTGGGGATATTGATCCTCTGTAACCAGCTGGTAGTGGATGCTGCCATTCCTATGGTATTCGGTATCTGGGTAGTAGTTTCCGGAATACTGCGAATAGAAGCCAGCACACACATCAACAAAGAAAAGAAAAAAACAAATTTCAGAACTACGCTTATCACAGGGATACTGACAGTATTCATCGGCGTATTCGGCTTCATAAACCCTATGATCGGCTGGCTGAGCACAGCTATCCTGCTGGGAATGTTCATGCTGATACAGGGTGTCAATGTACTTGAGCTTGGTATCAACATGCCGCATGAAAAGAAGTCATACATAAAGATCTATAACAGAAAACGTTCAGCTGTCAAGATCACTGCAGCTGAAGAAACACCTGAAAAGGTAGCAGAAAGACTGATAAAAAAAGAAGAAGCTGAAACGGAAGAATTTTTAAGAAATACTGCAGCAATGGGAAGTCCTGAAACTTTCTATGCGGGAGTAAAGATCAATGACTAAATACGATGTGATAATAATCGGCGGAGGAGCTGCAGGACTTGCTGCTGCAGCTTCCCTCGATAAAGGAATAAAGACTTGCATATTAGAGAAAAACAAGACTCCGGGGCGAAAGATAATGGCTACAGGAGGCGGTCGTTGTAATATAACTAACGAAGCCTGCAGCCGTAAGGATATCGCTCTGGATTTTTTTAAGTCTCTCGGACTTGAGACATATGCCGATCCTGAAGGCCGGTATTATCCTTATTCGAACCAGGCGGCAGATGTAGTAAAGGTGCTGCTCGACGCTACAGAAGATAAGGGCGTAGATATCATCACAGGATCTGAAGCAGCTTCTGCAGTATATGAGGACGGATATTTCACAGTAACAGATGCAAAGGGTAGAGCAGTTTCAGGTAAAGCCCTGCTGGTAGCTTCCGGGGGTAAATCTGCTCCGCAGCTTGGTACTACGGGAGATGGATATGCTCTTGCAAGATCTTTCGGACATACGGTAAATAAGGTATATCCTATCCTGACAGGGATAAATACCGGGGATATGAAGGATGTCAAAGGCGTCAGAGCTAAAGGAAAGGTAAGCCTTTTTAAAGATGAGAAACTTATAGCATCCGAAACAGGAGAGATACAGTTCAACGAAGACGGTATTTCAGGGATCTGTGTGATGAACATGACGATATACATCACTTCGGAAAAAGGAGAGCCCCTCGATAAGGCTCTCAGCAGATATAATCTTGAACTTGATCTGGCACCTGACTTCAGTGAAAAAGAACTGGAGGGCAGAAAGAGTTCATTCGGTATACTGAGTGAAAAACTTTCATCCAGAGTCGATATAAAAGATATAAAGAACTGGAGACTGCCGGTAAAAGGTGTGAAGGGCTGGAAAGATGCTCAGTGCACTGCCGGAGGCGTATCAACAGAAGAAGTAAACATGGATACCATGGAATCTCAGAAGAAAGAAAACCTGTACTTTGCAGGAGAAGTACTTGACGTGCAGGGACCATGCGGAGGCTTCAATCTTCAGAATGCATGGGAAACGGGAATCAAGGCGGCGAAATCATTGAACAGTAAATTCATATAATGAAACTGAGAAAAAAGACGGGAAGATATGAGATATAGGATACATCAGATAAAACTTAATATCGATGATGATCACAGCATATTCGAGAAAGCAATAAAAAAGAAGCTTAAGAGACGCGATATCAAGATCAGTGATATCACCATCGCCAAGGAATCTATCGATGCCAGAAAAAAGCCTGACGTCAAGCTTGTATATTCTCTTGATTTTTCATGTGATGAGAGACTTCCGCTTGATGAGGCTAAGAGACAGGACTACGATGAGATCATGTCTGATCGTATCGACATATGCAGGGAAAAAGCAGCGAAGCTGGAAGAAAAGGGAATGCTTAAACGCCCTGTAATAGCAGGCTTCGGACCATGCGGGATGTTTGCGGGACTGATCCTGGCACAGGCAGGAATGAAGCCTATCGTAATAGAAAGAGGGCAGGCGGTAGATGAGAGATTAAAAGCTGTCCGAGAGTTCTGGGATGGCGGCAAGCTGGATCCTGAATCAAATGTCCAGTTCGGAGAAGGCGGAGCGGGCACTTTTTCAGATGGGAAACTGACTACCGGTATCAAGGATATGAGGATAGGCAAGGTCCTGAAAGAATTCGTGGCAGCAGGAGCTGAAGAAAACATACTGTATAAGCAGAAGCCGCATATTGGTACAGACAGACTTGTAGATATCGTAAAGAACATAAGAACGCAGATCGAAGAGCTGGGCGGAGAAGTCAGGTTCAGCACAAGACTTGAAGATATCATATGTGAAGATAAGAAAATAAAGGCTATAGTAACAAACAAGGGAAGGATAGAAACAGACACGTTGATCCTTGCCATAGGTCACAGCGCCAGAGATACATTCAAGATGCTGTATGAAAACAAGATCCCTATGGAGCAGAAGCCTTTTTCCATAGGTGTCAGGATAGAACATCCTCAGGAGATGATAAACAAGGCACAGTACGGAAATCCGAAGCTGGCAGAAAAGCTGGGTGCAGCGGACTATAAGCTGAACCACATATGTGAAAACGGAAGGGGAGTATATACTTTCTGTATGTGTCCGGGGGGACATGTCATAAATGCTTCCTCCGAAGAAAATACAGCTGTTACAAACGGCATGAGCAACAGCGGAAGAGATAGTTTTTATGCTAACAGCGGACTTCTCGTCGATGTGAGAACGGAAGACTTCGGATCGGAACATCCGCTGGCCGGCGTGGAATTCCAGAGAAAATACGAGCATTTGGCATATGAGATGGGAGAGGGTAAGAACCCTAAGACTGTTTATGCCGATTTCAGAGATAATGAAGATGACAAAGTAAGAAACAGCCTGCCTGAGTTTGCTGCAGAATCTATCATAGAGGCTATGCCGTATCTTGGGAAAAAGCTAAGGGACTTTGATTCTGATGATGCCATAATGACTGCCGTCGAGACAAGAAGTTCTTCTCCCGTAAGGATTCTGAGAGGAGAAGATATGCAGACATCTGTAACCGGCATATATCCTGCGGGCGAAGGTCCCGGATATGCAGGAGGTATCATGTCTGCAGCGGTAGACGGCATCAAAGCTGCCGAAAAAGTAATGCCCAAGTAGACCGGCGATATTAGCTGTATATTTACGAAAAAACCGAATATACTTTACTATGCTGACAAGTGAACGGCAAATCCATAGGCAAAGTGAGGGGGAATATGTCCGTCAAAGATGAATTGTTATTCGATTTTGCTGTCAACATGCCCAGAGTATTAGTGTCCGGCAGGACTACGGTACTGGATAATGTGAAGAAAGTCATGCTGCTGACAGATACGGAAATAACAGTCTTCAACGGACAGAGATTCACTTCACTGAAAGGCAGCGGATTTGTCATAACTCAGTTGAAGGACGAAAGGATGCTGGTGGCAGGTAAAGTTGAGGAAATCAGGTTTTTTGAGACATCATAGGAAGATACGGATAGAAGGTACCGATCTTCCGGGAATAGTGAATAAATGCATAAGGAACGGCATACTGCTAAAGGATCTGAGATATAAAGATCAACTGGAATCTACAGTTGAAGTCAAGGATGATGATTATCGCAGATTAAAAAAGATCGCAGGTCACTCTTACCGTATGACTACCATAAGTGAAGGCGGCACTATCCCGTTTCTCAACAAGATAAAATCGAACATACCTACGATCATAGGCGCCTTTTTATTAGGTGCCTTGATTTTTTATCAGGGCTTGTTCATTGCAGAGATCAGAGTGGATGGTTACAGAAGTATAACAGAGGCAGAAATAAGACAAACACTTGCCGATGCCGGTCTTGAAGAAGGTGTCAGAAAGCCGGGAAACTACGATAACATCAAGGCTGCACTTTATGAAAACCATCGCAAGATAACCTGGGTAAGCATTTATGAGGACGGCAGATCGATCAGAGTCAATATAGCTGAAGCAGGCAAGGCGGAAGAAGCAAAAGAGAAAGATATGACACCTGCTCACATCGTTGCTTCCAGGTCAGGGATCATCGAGAAGATAACGCCGCTTCAGGGAAATGCCAGAGCTCAAAAGGGAGACTATGTCAATAAAGGCGACATCCTTATAAGCGGCAGATACAAGTACCAAAGCACCGACTACAGTAAGGGGGACGGATTCTTCTATATGTACAGCCATGCCGAAGGGAAGGTACTTGCCAAAGTTCCCAGACAGGTAACTTTTTATATGCAAAAAGCTCAGCCAAGCGAAAAACTCACGGGAAGAAGTATACCCGGGCTTTACATAAGGATAGGAGATATGCAGATCGATACGGCAAAGATAATGAACAGATATAAGGTTTCCGTAAGGCGTGAAACTGTACTGATAGACTTAGTGAGGCCGCTGCCTTTGAAAATAAGCTTCGTTGAGGTCAGGGAAACCGAGGCTAAAAAGCGGAGGATATCTCCTGAGAAAAGAAAGGCTGTGACGGAGGCAGCCATAAGACAATACAAAAGGGAAGAAATGACGAGAGGAGAAGAAATAGTAAGTTATGATATAGCATTTTCAGAGACAGAAAACCTTATCATAGCCGATGTTTTCATGGAGGTGCTTGAGGATATCGGAGAAGAACGAAAGATAGACATGAAGAACGAGGAAAAATCCGAAAAAGATAGATAAAAACAGGGAAAGAAAGCTCTGTTTGTGGTACAATGACTATGTATAATAAAATGACACGAGCAAGGAGACGTAATGACAGAAATGATAAACGTTCCGATAAGCGAGGCCATTGACAGGGGAGAGCTTTTCGGAGGAATGGATAAAAATCTGCAGATCATAGAGGAAAGTCTTAAAGTAGATATAATACAGCGAGATAATGAACTGATCCTCAAAGGAGAACGTGCGTCCGAGGCGGCAAGACTTCTCAAGGAAATGATGCAGGTGCTTGAAAAAGGAGATAAATTGGACGAACAGAAGATAAATTATATAGCTGATCTGAGCGATAAAGGCGTTTCATACGGACAGGAGAACATAGGCAAGGATATCATTTGTTTTACTCATGAGGGCAAGCCGTTAAGAGCGAAAACTATAGGGCAGAAGGGATATGTGGATACTATCCGAAGAAAAGACATCGTGTTCGGTATAGGCCCTGCCGGAACAGGCAAGACATATATCGCAGTTGCCATGGCGGTACAGGCATTCAAGAATAAGGAGATTCAGAAGATAATCCTGGCAAGACCTGCCGTCGAAGCCGGAGAAAGACTGGGATTTCTGCCGGGAGACCTTCAGGAAAAGGTAGATCCGTACCTGAGACCTCTCTATGATGCATTATATGATGTGCTTGGCAGAGAAAGCGCGCTGCGTCTCAAAGAAAAAGAAGTCATCGAGGTAGTTCCTCTGGCATATATGAGAGGAAGGACGCTGGATAATTCATTCATAATCCTTGATGAAGCGCAGAACACTACACCGGAACAGATGAAGATGTTCCTGACGAGAATGGGCTTCGGATCAAAAGTCGTAGTCACAGGGGATGTTACACAGATCGACTTGCCTAGAGGTAAGAAATCAGGTCTCGTCGAAGCGTCAAAGGTGCTTAAGGATATCGAAGAGATCGGCTTCTGCTATATGAAAGATGTGGACGTAGTAAGACACAGACTTGTCAAGAAAGTCATCAACGCATACGACGAATATTATAAGAAACACCCGCCTAAGGAAGAGGAATAGCATGAGGATTTTGTACAGCGAAGAAAACATACTTGACGAAGCCATGATAGAAAGCCTGGAGAAAGCTGCAGAGCTTTGCGTGGAAAAAGAAGGACTGGCTGCGGAAAACGCAGAGATCAGCCTTACTTTTGTGTCTAAGGGAGAGATAAGAGAGCTGAATAATCAATACAGAGGGATAGACAACCATACAGATGTGTTGTCTTTTCCGTTAATTGAGGATTTTGATGAAATAGGGCCCGATGATGAGTATATGCTGGGAGATGTAGTCATCTGTCTTGAGAAAGCCAGAGAGCAGGCTGAAGAATTCGGCCATTCGGAGGCTCGTGAGATAGTATATCTTTTTGTCCACAGCGTATGTCATCTGCTGGGCTTCGATCATATGAAAGAAGATGAGAAGCAGGAGATGAGGACTAGAGAAGAAGAGGTAATGACTCTTCTTGACCTTGAAAGGAGACCATGATGGAAAAGATGCTTTATGCCGAGGCGCTGAAAGCGAGAGAAAACGCTTATGCTCCTTTTTCCGGATTCCAAGTGGGAGCTGCGCTCTTGACAGAAGATGGACAGGTATACACGGGAGTCAATATAGAAAACTCATCTTACGGCGCGACTATATGTGCTGAGCGAACTGCTTTCGTCAAAGCAATATCGGAAGGTCACAGGAAGTTCAAAGCGCTTGCAGTGACTGCGGGAGATGAACAGGAAGCATTACCGTGCGGGATATGCAGGCAGTTCATGTATGAATTTTCGCCTGAACTGGAGATCATAACGGGAACAGATGAAGAAAACCTGAATATCAGGACACTTAAAGAGCTGCTGCCGCTGGGGTTCAGGCTGGAAAAGTAACGATAAGAAAAAACAACCGAAAGGAGGACATATATGAAAACAGGTTTTGTAGCTATAATAGGAAGACCTAACGTAGGTAAATCAACACTTCTTAATGCTATACTCGGTGAAAAAATAGCGATAACCACCGATAAGCCGCAGACCACGAGAAATACTATCAGAGGGATCTATACTCATTATGCCGATGATGAGCTTGATGAGGACATGCAGCTGGTATTCATCGATACACCGGGGATACACAGACCGAGAACTAAGCTGGGCGAATTCATGACCGAGTCAGCAGTGGGAACATTCAAGGAAGTCGATGCTATAGTATACATCGTCGATGATAAACTTTCTTCAGGTCCGGGAGATAAATATATAACAGAGATGCTGGATGAGGTCACTACGCCGAAGATCCTTGTGATCAACAAAATCGACAAATTGGGACCCGAAGAGTTTGCAGAGATCTATAAAGAGTATGATGAGCTGGGGATATTCGAAGAGATCATCGGAACATCTGCTGTGGAAGGTAAGAATATCGGCCATGTCATCAAGGCTGCCGCAGAGTTCATGGAAGAAGGTCCGATGTTCTTCCCTGACGATATGATCACCGAACATCCCGAAAGATTCATCGTAAGTGAGATCATCAGAGAGAAAATACTGATGTATCTTCAGGATGAAGTCCCTCACGGAGTAGCAGTAGAGATAGAAAGATACAAGGAAGAAAGCGATATCACTCGCATCAATGCCATTATATACTGTGAACGAAAGTCTCATAAGGGAATGATCATAGGCAAAGGCGGCAGGAAGCTGAAGGGCATAGGCAAGAGTGCTCGTGAAGAGATAGAGGCTCTGCTGGGAACGAAAGTGTATCTTGAGCTTTGGGTGAAGGTAAAAGAAAACTGGAGAGACAGCGATATCGCACTTTCTAATTTCGGATATAAGGAGCAGATGTAAATTGCTGACAGATACGGAAGCCATTGTGCTGAGGCAGGTGAAAACTTCATACGGACGCAAGATGATTCTGCTGTTTTCCAAGCGTTACGGCAAGATAAGTGCAGGTACCGGCATAGGTGAAAAGGGCAGAAGCAAAAGCTCGCTGGCGCTGAGACCTTTTACTTACGGAAGATATGAGCTTTTTAAGAATAAGGACAGCTACAATATAAATGCCGCCGAGGTCATCAAGAGCTATTACAAGATAGGCGAGGATGTGGACAAATATATGAATGGTGCTTATGTTCTGGAGTTCACGGAAAAAGCTTTGGCAGAAGAAGTTCCCGCACCGGCAGTATTCAGGCTGATGACGGAATTTTTCGATATGCTGGAGACTAGAGATAAGGCCATAGGGACACTGGTGCTTGCTTATCAGGTGAAGCTTTTCAGATACCTGGGGATAATGCCTGAACTGGAAAGGTGTACGGTATGCGGAGAAGAGAAGGATGCAGCGGCATTCAGCATAAAAGATGGCGGAATAGTATGTGATGATTGTTTGCGAAATCTTGAAAATTCAGACAATGACACATTGATTTATGATGCAGGATTTGGTATAGTAAATATATTAAGGTATTTTACGGTAAATCCACTGAAAAGCATAGAAAAACTGGCTTTGAAAGAGGATGCCGGAAGACTGCTGCAGAGGCTCGTGAGAGAATATGCGGCACATTACTTGGATATTTCAGAATTAAAGAGCGAGAAGCTCGTGTAAAACAAATAGGAGGTAGAATATGGAAATCACTTTAGAGAAAATCGAACTGGTGAAGGACAGAACAGGGGTAACTTATGCGGAAGCTAAGCAGGCACTGGAAGAAGCTGAAGGCAGTGTAGTAGATGCTATCATCGCTATCGAAGAAACGATCAATGCAGGACAGAAGGGCAGAGGCTTTGGTCAGAAGGGTGAAGCACTCTTCGCAAGCATCAAGGAGCTCATCAAGAAGGGCAATGTATCAAAGATCCAGGTAAAGAAGGACGGAGAACTGGTACTGAACGTTCCTGTCAATGCTGGTATCGTCGGCATGGTAATAGCACCTATCGCTTCAGTAGTAGGCGTTGTTGCGGCATTTGGATTCAAGTGCGTGATCGAAGTCGTTAAAACTGACGGCACTATCATCGATGTAAGCGATGCAGTTACAGATGCAGTAGGCACTGTAGCAGAAAAGAGCAGCGGATTCATGAGCGAATTCAAGGAAAAGAGCGTTGAATACTACGAAAAGGGCAAGGAAAAGGCTGAAGAACTCTATGAAAAGGGTAAGGAAAAGGCTGAAGAAGTAGTAGATAAGGCTGCTGATAAGATCAAGATCGATGAAGAAGAATTCGACTTCTCGGAATGCTTTGAAGAAGATGAAGACGATGAGATCGAAATCAAAGTAGAAGAAGAAAAAGAAGAAAAATAAATCAAAATAATAAGACTATATTTTTAATGGAGAAGTAAGATAACATGAGCAGAAAAGTTACAATGGAAAAACTCGTAGCACTTTGCAAGAACAGAGGATTTATCTTCCCGGGTTCAGAAATCTACGGCGGACTTGCCAACACATGGGACTATGGTCCTCTGGGCGTTGAGTTCAAGAACAATGTGAAGAAGGCTTGGTGGAGAAAGTTCGTTCAGGAATCAAAGTACAATGTAGGACTGGATGCAGCCATCCTGATGAACCCGCAGACTTGGGTAGCTTCAGGACACGTTGGCGGTTTCGCAGATCCGCTGATCGACTGCAAAGCATGTAAGTCAAGATTCAGAGCAGACCAGCTCATCGAAGGTTGGCTGAAGGAACAGGGTATCGATGATATCGCTGTTGACGGATGGTCAAATGAAAAGCTGGAAGCGTTTATCCAGGAAAAGGGCATCGCGTGTCCTGACTGCGGTAAAGTGGATTATACAGGAATCAGACAGTTCAACCTGATGTTCAAGACATTCCAGGGCGTAACTGAAGACTCCAAGTCAGAGATCTTCCTGAGACCTGAAACTGCTCAGGGTATCTTCGTAAACTTCAAGAGCGTACAGAGAACTTCAAGAAAGAAGGTTCCGTTCGGTATCGCTCAGGTAGGTAAATCATTCAGAAATGAGATCACACCGGGCAACTTCACTTTCAGAACAAGAGAATTCGAACAGATGGAACTGGAATTCTTCTGTGCACCTGGAACTGACTTGGAATGGTTCGCATACTGGAAAGATTACTGTGTGAACTTCCTCAAGTCACTGGGCATGAAGGAAGAAAACATCAAGCTCAGAGATCATGAACAGGAAGAATTGTCACATTACAGTAACGCTACTACAGATATCGAATACCTCTTCCCATTCGGATGGGGCGAACTGTGGGGCATAGCAGACAGAACAGACTTCGACCTGAGACAGCATATGGAACATTCAGGTCAGGATATGAGCTATCTCGATCCTGAAACAAACGAAAAATATATCCCATACTGTATCGAACCGTCACTTGGTGCTGACCGTGTAGCACTGGCATTCCTGACAGATGCTTACGATGAAGAAGTGCTGGTTGACGCTAAGGGCAAGGAAGATGTAAGAACAGTTCTCAGACTGCATCCTGCACTGGCACCTTACAAAGCAGCAGTTCTGCCGCTGGCTAAGAAGCTGGCACCTGTAGCTGAACCTATCTACGAAGAACTGGTGAAGTACTTCCCTGTAGATTACGATGTGACAGGCTCCATCGGTAAGAGATACAGAAGAGAAGACGAGATCGGTACACCGTTCTCTATCTGCGTAGACTTTGATACAGAGACAGACGGATGCGTTACTATCAGAGACAGAGATACTATGGAACAGATCCGTATCCCGGTTTCAGAAGTAAGAGCATATATCGAAGAAAGACTGGTATTCTAATCAAATCGTTACTAAATAATTATTATTTAAAATATTAAGAGGAGAAGTTGAGAAGAATGAAAAAGTTTGTTTATTCATTTAACGAAGGCTCAAAAGACATGAAAGACCTTTTGGGCGGTAAAGGTGCTAACCTGGCAGAAATGACTAAGATCGGTCTGCCTGTACCTTTTGGCTTCACTGTTACTACTGAAGCATGCAACAGATATTACGAAGAAGGAAAGACTATTGGCGAAGACATCGTTGCATCCATCTTTGAAAAGCTGGAAGAACTTGAAAACGTTACAGGTAAGAAGTTCGGTTCCGTTGAGAACCCTCTGCTTGTTTCAGTAAGATCAGGTGCTAAGATCTCAATGCCGGGTATGATGGATACTATCCTGAACCTGGGTCTCAATGATGAAACCGTTGAAGGAATGGCTAAGCTTACTGAAAATCCTCGTTTCGCATATGACAGCTACAGAAGATTCATCCAGATGTTCGGTGACGTTGTAATGGAAATACCTAAGACTAAGTTCGACGCTATCTTCGAAGGCAAGAAGGAAGAAAAGGGTGTTGAATCAGACGTTGACCTGACTACAGAAGATCTCCAGGCTATCATCGTAGATTACAAGGCTCTCGTTAAGGCTGAAATGGGGAGAGACTTTCCTCAGGAACCAAAAGATCAGCTGATGGAAGCTGTTAAGGCTGTATTCAGATCATGGAACAATGACAGAGCTATCCTTTACAGAAAGCTCAATGAGATCCCTGACAGCATCGGTACTGCTGTAAACGTACAGTCAATGGTATTCGGTAACATGGGTAATACTTCCGGTACAGGCGTTGCTTTCACAAGAAACGCTGCTAACGGAGAAAACAAGATGTTCGGAGAATTCCTGGTAAATGCACAGGGTGAAGACGTTGTTGCAGGTATCAGAACTCCTCAGCCTATTTCAGAAATGGCTGAAACTTTCCCTGAAGTATACAAAGAATTCGTAAGGATCGCAGAACTCCTTGAAAACCACTACAAGGATATGCAGGACATGGAATTCACAGTTGAAAGAGAAAAGCTCTACATGCTGCAGACAAGAAACGGTAAGAGAACTGCTGCTGCTGCTGTTAAGATCGCAGTTGATATGGAAGCAGAAGGTCTTATCGATAAGGAAACTGCAGTTATGAGAATAGAACCTGCTCAGATCGATCAGCTGCTCCATCCTATGTTTGACGCAGCAGAACTGAAGGCTGCAGAAAAGCTGACTAAGGGTCTGCCTGCATCACCTGGTGCTGCTACAGGTCAGATCTACTTCAACGCTGAAGATGCTGTAGCTGCAGCTGCAAACGGCGAAAAGGTTATCCTGGTAAGACTGGAAACTTCACCTGAAGACTTGGCAGGTATGGTTGCTGCAGAAGGTATCCTGACTGCAAGAGGAGGAATGACATCTCACGCTGCTGTAGTAGCAAGAGGTATGGGTAAGTGCTGTGTATCAGGATGTTCAGAAATCAAGGTAAATGAAGAAGCTAAGTCACTGACTATCGGTGAATATGTATTCGCAGAAGGCGACTACATCTCACTGGATGGTACAGCAGGTGATGTACTTAAGGGACAGATCAAGACTGTAGCACCTGAATTATCAGGAGACTTCGGTAAGATCATGGCATGGGCTGATGAAATCAGAACTATGAAGGTAAGAACTAATGCCGACAATCCTAGAGATGCTAAGCAGGCTGTAGACTTCGGAGCAGAAGGTATCGGACTTTGCAGAACTGAGCACATGTTCTTCGAAGAAGAAAGGATCCCTGCTATCAGAAGAATGATCATGGCTGATACAGAAGAAGAAAGAAGAGAAGCCCTTAAGTTCCTCCTGCCATATCAGCAGGGAGACTTCAAGGGAATATATGAAGTTATGGAAGACAGACCTGTAACTATCAGACTTCTCGACCCACCTCTCCACGAGTTCATTCCTCACACTGATGAAGAACTGAAGGAACTGGGAGAACAGATCAATGTACCATACGAAAAGCTGGCTAAGAAGGCTGAAGAACTCCACGAATTCAACCCAATGCTTGGACATAGAGGATGCCGTCTTGCCGTTACTTATCCTGAAATCGCTGAAATGCAGGCTGAAGCTATCATCATGGCTGCTATCGAAGTGAGAAAGGAAAAAGGATTCGATATCGTTCCTGAAATCATGATCCCACTGGTAGGTCTTGTTAAGGAACTGGCTGATGTAAAAGCTACAGTTGTCAAGACTGTTGAAAAAGTTATGGAAAGAGAAGGCGTTAAGTTCGATTACATGGTAGGAACTATGATCGAGATCCCTAGAGCTGCTCTGACTGCAGATGAAATCGCTCAGGAAGCTGAATTCTTCTCATTCGGTACTAACGACCTGACTCAGATGACATTCGGATTCTCAAGAGATGACACAGGTAAGATCATCAAGGAATACGGCGATAAGGGAATTTTCGAAGACGATCCGTTCCAGAGCATTGACCAGACAGGCGTAGGCAAACTGGTGAAGATGGCAGTTGAACTGGGTAAGCAGACAAGACCTAACATCAAGCTGGGTATCTGCGGAGAACATGGCGGAGAACCTAAGTCCATCGAATTCTGTAATTCAGTAGGACTGCAGTACGTATCATGCTCACCGTTCAGAGTTCCTATCGCAAGACTTGCAGCAGCTCAGGCAGCTATCAAGCAGAAATAAAAAGAAAAGAGAACTATTAGTAAATGATAACAAGCAAACAGAGAAGTTATTTAAGAAAACTGGCACATGATCTGGACCCCCTTGTTTATATCGGTAAAAGTGATCTGACTGAGAACATTTTTAATGAAATGGACAGATTGCTGGAGTCGAGAGAACTGGTAAAGGTGAAGATCCAGGAAAGCAGCCTTCTTGAACCTAAAGAAACTGCCAATGAAATGGCAAAGATCTTAGGAGCTGAATTCGTTCAGGCAATAGGAAGGAAGTTTACTCTTTACAGAAGAGCCAAGGAAGATCCGCAGATCGTACTGCCAAGATAAAAAACACAAGAAAGTCCCGCTTCAAATGATGAAAATTCAAGCGAAGCGGGATTTTTGAATTGATTTCTTTTATTGAATATTGTATACTCAAATTTGTAGAAAATTTAAGTTATATTCGAGGTGTCAAAATGGAAAACACATTAAACAAGAGATACGGACTCATCACAGCAATAGCTATGGTAGTCGGTATAGTAATCGGATCAGGGGTATTCTTCAAAGCTGAGAAGATACTGCTGAGCACAGGCGGCAATTTACCGCTGGGAATTTTAGCCTGGATCATCGGCGGATGCATCATGATCGTATGTGCATACACCTTTGCAAAAATGGCTACAAAGTATGAAAAGGTTAACGGTATTGTAGACTATGCAGAAGCTGCATTAGGACCTAAATACGGATATTACGTTGGCTGGTTTTTAGCAATCATTTATTATCCTACACTTACATCCGTACTTGCATGGGTTACAGCAAGATACTTCTGCGTACTTTTAGGATGGGATATCACAAGCGGATCATGCATGGTTATCGCGGCATTCCTTCTTATCGGAAGCTTTGCTCTCAACTACCTGTCACCGATCGTTGCAGGTAAATTCCAGGTTTCAACAACTGTTATCAAGATGATCCCTCTTTATCTGATGGCTATCGTTGGAACTATCAAGGGTCTTAGCAGCGGACTTACAATGCAGAACTTCAGTGAAGTTGCTATCCCTGCAGATGAACTTGGCGGAACAGCAACTATCCTGTTTACTGCAGTATGTGCTACAGCATTCGCATACGAAGGTTGGATCATTGCGACTTCGATCAACTCAGAACTTAAGGATGCTAAGAAAAATCTGCCTAGAGCACTGGTAGGCGGAACTTTCATCATTATGATTACATACCTGTTATACTATGTAGGTCTTGCAGGTGCTGTTGAAAACGAAGTAATGATGGCAGGCGGCGAAGCCGGCGCTAAGATCGCATTCGCAAATGTATTCTCAAGCGTGGGCGGAACAGTTGTATTTGTATTTATCGTAATTTCATGTGCAGGAACGCTGAACGGACTTATGCTGGGATGCGTAAGAGGATTATATGCACTGGGTTCCAGAAATGTAGGACCTAGACCTGATATCTTCAAGCAGGTCGATCCTGTTACAAACATGCCTGCAAGCTCATCAGCATTCGGCGTACTTCTCTGCGGATTCTGGATGATGTACTTCTATGGTGCAAACCTGACAGAAGGATGGTTCGGACCGTTCTGCTTCGATACATCCGAATTACCGATCATAACTATCTATGCTCTTTACATTCCTATCTTCTTCATGATAATGAAGAGAGAAAAGGAATGGAATGGATTCGATAGATTCATTGCACCTGCACTTTCCATAGCAGGCAGTGTATTTATGATGATCGCTGCTGTGTTCTCACATGGACAGGCAGTAATCTACTACTTGATCGTATTTGCAGTAATCATGGTTATAGGCGCTTTCTTTGCGAAGAAAAAAGAAGGTCTTGAATAATTATATGGTAAATATAAAATTAAGTGATGATAAAAAGGCTGTGGTCATTTTAGACCAGAGCCTTTTGCCTAATCAGGTCAAATATATCAGTCAGGAAACACCTGAAGAAATGTATGATGCTATATTTCATTTGAGGGTCAGAGGAGCTCCCGCCATAGGGATATATGCGGCATACTGCATGGCGGTTCTGGCACAGAAGGAAGCTTCGTATAAGCCGATAAGCGGCTGCTGCGGTACAGGCGTAGCTGACGAGGTGTTTCTCGAAAACATGAAGCGGCACGGAGAATATCTCAAGTCATCCAGACCGACTGCCGTTAATTTAGCATGGGCAGTTGACCGAGTGCTTATGGCGGCACGTGTAGAGGTGCAAAAAGTCAGAATGGCGGGAGATATCAGAGGGAATGTCGGATATAGCAGGCTGGCTGAGGTGATACGAGAAGAGGCTATCGCCATCCATAATGAAGACATCGAAATGTGCAGATCGATCTCTGAATACGGGCTCAGCCTTGTAAAAGACGGTGACGGTAT
>JAFQBD010000050.1 GCA_017416795.1 Bacillota bacterium
GCTGTCAAGAAGGACTACTACGTCCTTGCCGTGTTCAGCAAGCCTCTGTGCTCTGGCAAGGACCATCTCTGCAACCTTTACATGATGCTGTGGCATCTCGTCAAAAGTAGAATAAATGACTTCGCTGCGCTCGGAAAGGCTGCGCTTCATATCTGTAACTTCTTCAGGTCTTTCATCGACCAGAAGAACGATCATCTCAACTTCAGGATGCTTCTTTTCGATGCTGTTGGCAAGCTTCTTGAGGAGCACTGTCTTGCCCGCCTTAGGAGGTGCCACTATGAGTCCTCTCTGACCTTTGCCTATAGGTGCAATCAGATCGATCAGTCTGAGGCTCAGCTCTCTGCCTTCTTCCAGCACGAATCTCTCATTAGGGAATATCGGTGTCAGCTTATCGAAATCAGGTCTTCTGATGGCTGCCCCCGGCTCATCTCCGTTGACCGAAACCACATAAAGGAGGGCACCGAAACGATCTTCACCTCTTGCAGGTCTGCAGATGCCCTTGACCTTATCGCCCGTCTTCAGATTGAATCTTCTGATTTGGGTCTGCGACACATATATATCCTTGTCACTAGTCAGGAAGTTGTTGAATCGAAGGAAGCCGAATCCGCTTTCAGCCAGTTCCAGGATTCCTTCTGCTTCGAAACGGTCGTCTTTCTCAGGCACGGCCCTGTCAGCTCCGCGTGGCTGCGCGGTCTCTTCAGAAGCCTCAGCTCTTTGCGGCTGTGCGGTCTCCGCCTCCGGCACGCCTTCTTCATGCAAAGGCGCGCTTTGCACTTCGTCCATCTTCAGTGCTTCGATGATCTCCGCCTTTTTCATTTTCTCATAGCCTTCCAGACCGAATACTTTAGCGATCTCACGAAGTTCGGACACTTTTTTCTCCTTAAGTGTCTGTTCATCCATTGTTTTCCACATAAAAACAATTCCTTTCTTAAACAGGTTGCGATAAAAACATCATCCAATTGCAGGCTGACGCCATGATTTACCGTTATTCGTATGATTTATAATTCCTCGGGTGATAAATAGAATTTCCAAATTAATATCAAAATCTGAGATGGGGAATTAGATAGTTCTGTGATTCTGAAATCTAATAATAATATACACCGAATTTGCCGATCAGGCAATAACATAAAAAGCCCTCCCGACATCTTTATCGGGAGGACCGTGTAATATTTACTTCAAAAGATTATTGATGATGCGTTCATACAGAGCAGGGATCACATCGAAATTATATTTCTTGTGAAGTCTTTCTGTATGCTTGTGCAAATCTTTGCCGTAGCAGCCGAGAACGATCCCCGGTACAGAGAACTTCTTCATGTCTTCTGTAGGAAGTGTCCACATCTGATTAGCTCCTACGATGTTGCTGAACAAGTAATCGTAGTCCTTGCTTTCATCGAGAGCTGTGAATGCCAGGTCGGATACTCCGTAGTAATCTTTTGACTTCAGGCTTTCGCCGAATTCTTCTTTAGCGAACTCGATGATATCATCGACTGCTGCCAGAAGTCTGGCCGCTCTTTCCTCTGTCTTATCCGGCATAACGTCAGGATAGTACGGAGGAATGAATGATATTATGATCATAGGCTGCTTAGCAGGTGCTGTTTCATATGCCAGCTTAACGATCTTTATCGTAACATCCTGCATTTCAACGCCCGGCTTCATTTCTTCTTTGATCAGATCTTTGATCGCCTGATCGAAGTCTCCGTCATAGGCTTCTTTAGCTTCTTTGTAAAGCTGATCGAATGTCTTGACGCATGGCACGCAGTTGAGCTTAGCCGGATGTACGCCTGTCTTTTCGATATATGCCTTTTCGCGCATATCCATAAAATCAATGGCTGCCTTGAAGCTTTCTTCAGCGATCGCTGTCAGCTTCTTAACTGTTTCCTTAGGATCGAGACAAAGTGTCGAAAGTGTGTAATACGCTGCCGCATACAGCGGAGTCGAACATGAATATGTAGTCTTCAGGTCCATGCTCTTAAGCGCTACAGGTGACACACCAACGTCTGAACCAACTGATTCAACGAAATCAGGATTCAGCTGCATTCTCTTATATACCTCATTTGACATGAGGAGCGGGTCGATACCCAGGAACGGCTCTTCTGCGTGAGTAGCTGAGCCTACGAAGAAGAACATCGGCATAAGTTTGCCCTGTGAACCGTAATGGATATAGTGGTTAGGGTCAGTTGCCTGATTTTCTACCATATAACATTCCGGCATGAGAAGAGCTTCGTATTCTACGCCCTTTTCTTCTTTAAACTGATTGAAGAACGGAACGGCTCTCAGCATTCCTTCGGAATTCGTTTCTTCTCCGCAAACACCTACATAGAGCAGGTTGCCGTTGATGCCGCCTTCTTCTGCATAGTGACGGAGCAGTTCCAATGAGAGGGCATGGCCGATCTTCATGTCAGCAGTTCCTCTTCCGAAGTACCATTCGCCGCTTTCATAATCCTTGCGAGTTTCTTCATCCATAGGAAGTTCATTGATACGCTTAGTGATAGTCTCGATATCGTAAGCTTCCTTCTTAAGATGTCCGAACTCTTCAACGTCAACTACGTCATAATGCCCTACGAGAAGGATGACCTTCTTGCTTTCAGGGCAACATTCCAGATATGCAGTTACTATGCGTCTTCCCAGCACATCGTCCTCAAGGGGAACGAGCTGAACATTTTCTCTATGTTCTGCAAAGTACGGGATCTCATATAGCATCTCTTCAAGTTTCTGTGCGCCGAGATCTTCTGTAACTGTCCCGGAAACACTTGGAACGGCTACAAGCCGTTCCAAATTGTCATATATTCTGTCTTTACTTATCATGCTTATCTCTCCTCAGAAAGATGATTATACACTTACGTTCTTAACAGCGTCAGCACCCTTCTTCTTAACGAAGATCCTGCATCCGATGTAGATAGCTAAGTACAGGATAGCGCAAACGATGATACCAACTCTTTCGCCAGGGTCAACCAGAGTAGCAACCAACATCAGCATGAATGCGATGATACCCAGGATAGGAATCAGTGGGAATGCAGGAGTCTTGTACTTCAGATCTTCTACCTTACCGCCGTCAGCAATGTACTTCTTTCTGAATTTGTAGCAGGAAGCGCAGATCACAGTGTACAGGAAGATGTTACATCCACCGATCAGGTACAGGATGAATACGTATACCGTATCAGGTGCAACGAATTCAGCAACGATAGCAGCCATTCCGCAAATCATTGAGATACCCAGAGCTCTTACAGGAACGCCCTTCTTATTTGTAGTTGCGAAGAACTTAGGTGCCTGTCCGAACTTAGCCATTGACCACAGGTATCTTGAACTTTCGTATACGAAATAGTTACCTGAAGTCAGAGCTGATGTCAGTACGATGAGGTTTACAACCAGAGCAGCGCTGTCAAGACCTGCATTTCTGAAGATATAAGCAAATGGTGAGCCGAGAACGTCAGCCTGATCAGCAGGGAGCAGCATGCAAACGAATGCGATACATACTAATACTACTGCCAGCAGAACGATGATTGTCAGATTGATTGTTGTACCCATCTTGTTTTCATCTTTCAGTTCGCCTGCTGTTGAACCGATGATTTCTGTTCCTGCATATGCGTAGAATGATGTCAGGATACAACCGCACATTGCTAATAATGTAACCTTTTCTTCACCTGCACTGTGTGATACTGCAGCAGCATCATATCCGAATCCGCCGAACAGCATAGCAGCGCCAACAATGATGAATGCAACTACCAGTAACAGCTTGAGAGTTGAAGCCCAGAATGAGATTTCGCCAAACAGTTTAGCATCCAGCATGTTCAGACCGAGCATTACTAATGCGAATACAACGATCCATAACCAAGTTGGTGAGCCCGGAATAACGTCTCTCATGATGATAGCACTTGCTACTACCTGTGCTGAAATTGTAGTAGCTCCGCCTACCCAGCCTACCCAGCCGATAGTCATACCGAGAGCAGGACCGCAGAATTCTGTAGCGTAAGCCTGCTGTGCACCTGATACAGGCATTGCAGCTGACATTTCGCCCAGACATGCAGTCATAAGCCATGCGATAAATCCACCGATGATGTAAAGAATGATAGCACCCCAAGGACCTACTGTTGACAGTACGTCACCGGAGCTCAGGAACAGACCTGTTCCCAGTGTTCCGCCTACGCCTACCATAACAGCAGATTTGATAGGCATTGTTCTATGTAAGCCTGAACTCTGCTGCATAACACGTTCGACGCATGCGACTTTTTTAGGTTCGCTCATGATAATTTCCTCCTATAAATTTGAATGATTATTTTGAATAAAGACACAAAGTCGTGCATTATTATGCGTCTATGTTAAATATTATAACACCTTTATTAACATTAACAACCCTTCCGGCAAAGGTTTCACTTTACAGCAAGAAAGTGCACTTTTCACACCAAAAAAGACGCCCCGTCACGCAGAATGTCTCAAATAAAAACCGGCGGGGATATCCCCGCCGGCACAAATCACGCATATTGCTGTCAAACGCAGCCTTTGATTCTTATTTGTTGTAGTTGTAGAAACCTTCGCCTGTCTTTCTTCCCAGCTTGCCGCCTCTTACCATCTTCTTCAGGAGTGGATGAGGTCTGTACTTAGGATCACCGTATTCAGTGTACAGAGTTTCCATGATAGCCAGACATACGTCCAGACCTACCAGGTCGCCCAGTGCGAGAGGTCCCATTGGGTGGTTAGCGCCCAGCTGCATAGCTGCGTCGATACCTTCAACGTCAGCAACGCCGTCAGCCAGGATGCCGATACCTTCGTTGATCATAGGGATCAGGATTCTGTTTACTACGAATCCAGGAGCTTCTTCTACGTCAACAGGAGTCTTGCCCAGAGTCTTAGTCAGCTCAACGATAGTTTCTCTTGTTTCGTCTGAAGTTGCCAGCCCCTTAACGATCTCAACCAGCTTCATTGCAGGAACAGGGTTGAAGAAGTGCATTCCGATGATCTTGTCCGGTCTGTTAGTTGCTGCAGCGATCTCTGTGATCGACAGAGCTGAAGTGTTAGTAGCGATGATAGCTTCAGGCTTGCACAGTTCGTCCAGTTCCTTGAACAGAGCCTTCTTAGCTTCCATATCTTCTGTAGCTGCTTCTATGATAAGGTCTGCATCCTTGATGATCTCGATGTCAGTTGATCCCTGGATTCTTCCCATGATCTCAGCCTTGTCAGCTTCAGTGATCTTTTCCTTCTTGATCAGCTTGTCGAGGTTCTTTTCAACAGTTGCGATACCCTTGTCTACTGATGTCTGTCTTCTTGCTCTCAGTACTACGTTGAATCCCTTCTGTGCACATACCTGGATGATTCCAGCGCCCATTGTACCTGTGCCGAGTACGCCAATTGTTTTCATAATGGTTATCCTCCTATCTTTATATAGCTTACCAGCTTATATTTCTTCCAAAGGCGCACGAGTCTCTTCGTTTGCCTTGTCTTTAATTGTACGATATTTCTCCAATATTGGAAAGTCTTTTTTTCAGAAAATAGTGTTATTTTTCATATACGACTCTGCCGCCTACCATCGTCATCACAGGAAGAATATCCTTGATAGTCAGCGGATCACAAGTGAATATGTCTGTATCAAGCACCACCACGTCAGCATAATATCCCGGCTTGATCCTGCCCTTCACATCTTCCATGAATTCGCAGTATGCGCTTTCGTATGTATATGCATCGATGGCAGTCTCAACATCAACGCATTCCTTAGGATAAAATCCGCCTTCAGGTTTGTTGTTTATGTCGACTCTGTTTACTGCCTGATGGATGTTCCAGAACGGATTGCAGTCTTCCACCGGACAATCTGTTCCGTATGACAGATGAGCCCCGCGTTTCAGCAGCGTACCGAATGCCAGACAAGTCTCTGTCAGCTCATCCTTGAATATCTGCTGCATCACGTCCATATCAGAACCCATGAATATAGGCTGTGCCATAACTAATATATCTTTATCGACGATCCTGTCGATCAGATCATTGTCCGTAACCTGACAGTGGATCAGCCCATGACGAAGCTTGTTTTCGCCATCGATGAACGCCTTCTCATAAGAATCCAGCGTCTCGGTCATGGCCAAGTCCCCAATAGTATGTGTCACCACCTGGATGCCGTGCTCGGCTGCGATCTTACAATATCTGTCCATCTCTTCCGGTTCTATACAGCTGACACCGAAATTGTCGGGACCGTCAAGATATCCGTCCTTCACCATGGCCGTACGCGCTCCCAAGCTGCCGTCCTTGTATAATTTCAGCGGTCCGAGAGTCAGCCAAGGATCCTTGCCGAAGCCCAGTGCACTTTCCGGATAACTGCCCTTTGCACCTTCTCCGGAAACCAGATATTCTTCGAACTCCTCAGGGCTGTCGAACAAGTTCTGATGCCTGAATCTAAGCAAAGCCTCGCCTCTTTCGTAAAGCTCACTGTACGTTTCGAAGGCGCCTGCGCCTTTGCACTCGGGATAGCCCACATCGTTGGCCTGGATAGAAGTGAGGCCGTGTACCACAGCATACTTCATGCCTTCCAAAAGTGCTGCCTGTCGTTCTGCCTTGTCAGGCGTCGGAATCAGTTCGTTAACCACGAAGCACGCGTTTTCAGTGAATATTCCGCTAGGGAAGCCGTCTTCTTCCAGCCTGATCTCACCGCCCGGGATCTCAGGAACTTCCTTGTCGTATCCCAGGAGCTCGATGGCCTTCGTATTGGCCGAAAGCATGTGGCCGCAGACTCTCTCCATGATCACCGGGATGTCGGTGCTGATCTTATCAAGATCGTGGCGTGTCGGCATACGCTTCTCGCCTTCAGTGAATGTGTCCTGGTTCCAGCCCAGCGCATGCATGCCGTTTGATACGCGGTCGGGATATTTCTCGATAAACTGCCTGCATCGCTCTATCATGTGATCGATGGACTTGACATCATCGATCTTCGCCTTCTGCAGAGTCCTGCCAAATGACAGCAGGTGCATGTGGGAATCATTGAGTCCCGGAATGATGGTCCTGCCTTCGCAGTCGATGCTCTCGTATCCATCTGCCTCGTCCGCATCATCGCTTACGCCTGCCTTCGCTAAAATCTCTTCATCTGTACCTATCGCTGAGATGATACCATCCTCGATAAGCACTGCCTGAGCAAAAACGCCCTTTTCTACATAAACTTTGCCGTTAAATAATACTGTTTTCATTTCTGCCTCTCTCAAATGTCATTTATATATTGATCAAATTATTGTGCTCTGCCTCTTATTTCTGTATTTACAGCTGGCCCAGCGCCTTTCTCATCTCGCGCTTGTAATCTTCTACGCCCGGCTGATCGAACGGATCAACTCCCATCAGCATTCCTGTTATAGCGCAAGTAGTCTGCAGGAAGTACAGCAGCTGACCGTAATGATATGCGTCCAGCTTAGGGATATGGATCTCGATCACCTGGATGCCTGCCTGCCTGTGAGCTGCAGTAACGCCCTGTACTGCCGCACGGTTCAGATCTTCCAGCGTCTTTCCTGCCAGTACACCTGCCGGGATCATGATCTCTTCTTCATATTCGTCTACTACGATTACTGTCTCGAAGAAGATCTGGCTGCCCTGCTGCAGGAACTGCCCCATGGAGTGGAGATCTGTAGAGAAGTTGAGTGTAGCTGGGAAGAGTCCCTTACCGTCCTTACCTTCACTCTCTCCGTAGAGCTGCTTCATCCACTCGCCCAGATATGTGAGCCTAGGATCATAGAATTCTATAGTTTCGATAGCCTTGCCCTGTTCCATCATCAGCTGTCTTGCGATGGCGTAATCAGTGGCATCCTTATCCCATTCAGGAGAAACTGCCGCTGCCTTTTCACCTTCTATCAGCGCTCTGATATCGATGCCTGCAACAGCCATAGGGAAGAGTCCCGCAGGAGTCATTGCGGAATATCTGCCGCCGATATCTCCCGGGATCTCGAAATTGACGTAATCAGCTTCGTTAGTCTCTGCGCGAAGCGTGCCGCTTTCTTTATCAGTGATAGTAATGATCCTTCTTGCTGCCGCTTCCTTGCTGCCGTATTTCTTCTCCATCAGTTCCTTCAGTATGTCGAAGGCTGCCCTGATCTCCATAGTGTTTCCTGACTTGCTCACTACGCAAAGCACAGTTTCCTTCCTGCTCATCTCATCCATCAAAGCTCTGTGGTACGGGCTGCAGAAGTTTATTCCCGCAAAACGCACTTCGATACCGTCTTCAGTCTTTGGCAATGCCTCGATGGCTGCCTTGGCGCTCATGTATGATCCGCCGATACCGATGACTACCATCAGCTCAGCCTCTGTCTTGACTATGTCAGCCACATTCAGTATGTAATCCAGCTCAGCCTTATCCTGGTTGAGAGGCGCCTGCACCCATCCTGTGAAGTCCAGCTCTCCCGACCAAAGCTTGTCGAGGCCTGTATTGGCCTGCGCCTTTTTAGCTGCTATATCTTCTGCCTTGATATCAGTATTTTTCAAACTTACTTTAATGTCCATATTCGTACCTTTCCTTTCCCGGGACCCTTTTTTATAACATATCTATTGTATCACTTGATGGCCCATCTTCAATAGGTTATGTCGAAAAATCCATTAGTATTTCTCCTATTTCCGCCTGTTTCTGCGAAAAAAGTCGCCCTGCGAAATCTCCGTCATTTCGTAGGGCGTTATTGATTGTTGGTCTTCATATTATACTTTAGAATCCCTTTCAAAATCATCACTGTCGATGAACAGAAAGGAGACAAATTTATGAAAAAAAGATTAGCATGTTTTATCTTCGCAGCCGCTATGGTACTCTCACTTCCGGTAGCGGCCTTCGCTGCAGACACACCGACACTTCCGACAGAACCGATCGAATCCGAAGCGACAGTTGGAGGAGAAGCGAGCGTGATGTCGGTGTCGACAAGCTATGTAAATACAGATAGATTAAGTAACACAAGTGGAAAAGTTACTGCATATGCTACCTTTACTAAAACAGCTTCTAAGGCTGTTTGTATTATATATTTGCAAGAAAAATATAATGGGTCATGGAGAACTGCAACAGGACTTGGTACCACCTCATATACTAAAACGGCCTTTAATACAAACTCTATAACTGCAGGAAAAACATTTACATTAATTAGCGGTAAAGTTTACCGTGCTAAAGTTGTAGTAACAGATACTATTAATGGTACAACCTCTTCTAAAACACATTACTCTGGTTCATTCTAACCCTTCAACTATCTTTATTATATACTTATTAATAGGATTACACCATATGCTAACTACTATGCCATCATCAATATGGATGGTGGCTTTGTTTTCCTTCTCTTGTAGATATATTGTCCCCTTTGTACACATTACTTCACTAGTGTAGTCATATATACTTAAGGATCCCTCTCCACCGTCTGTAATAAGTATCTCTATTTCTATTTTTTCTTTTTTAGCGTGACGATAATAATATTCACATATAATGTCATTGTCCGCTATATTTTTAATTACTAATTGTTCAAAGAGATAGTTGTTAGGAACATATTGGGGAATTAACAACTGGGGGTAAACCTTTTTTGCATCCTTCAGTTCCTTTTCATCATCAACAATCCAACACTCACCAACACTGCTCCCGTACCCGCCATCCTCAATAATAACTCCGTCCTCAGTCTGAATAGTTTCTTTCAGGTTCTTGTCTGCTCCTACTTCAGGTACCAGATCATCATAAGTGAAATATCCTACTATGAATGCCGCTACGATACACGCAACCAGAGCGTTGCGTTTTTTTCGTCTCTTTTCACGGTCTTTGTAGACCATCACTTTGAATTCGTCCAGTGTCGGTTTACCGGAACCGGGCTCAGCAAGGCGTCGCCTTATCTCTTCAGAGAAGGCTTGCTGCTCTGCCGTCTTCTGATTGTTTATGTCGTTCATGTTTCTATTCTTATCTGACATCACAGTTCCTCCTCTCTCATGGCTTCGCCCACTACTGCCTGCAGTTTCTTCCTTGTCCTGACATGTGTGCTTCTTATAGTGTTTTGGTTTTCGTTACGTGCGGCGGCTATTTCATTAAGGCCGTAACCCTCCAGGTTATGCTTGATGAATATGTCGCCTTTGTCTTTACCGACACTTCTTATGAGCTTGCGAAGTTCCTTCTCGCTTTCATCATTGCAAACGACATCTTCCACATTGTCCTTATGGGGCAATGTTTCGTAGATATCTACTTCTTCGCCGGTCTTCTCATCTATTATGTACGAAACTGTTCGCTCTCGTTCTGCGGTCAGTTTCTTAAGCGCCCTCGTGGCATCGCGATTGGCTATCTTGTTGAGCCACGCTTCCAGCTTATCGGGATCGCGCAGCTGTCTTATCTTCCTGCATGCCTTGATAAGGACTTCTTGTGTCACGTCGAGGGCATCGTCCATGCTGAGCCCTCTGTACATCAGCATCTCTACCAGCCGATCGAAATGTTCATAGACTCTCTCGATCAAATGGTCATATTCGTTCCCTTTGTTTCTCATTTCAATAACTCATCTATTACTAAGATTTCTACTATTCTCTATCAACTATGGTTTCTACGTATAATCTTGTGACCTTCTCGATCCTATCCAGCTCTTTTTCTGAACATACGCTTAGTGAGCTCAATATGTTTTCACTGAGCATCTTTCTTCTGTCTTCGGTATCGATGAAGCTGGCATCGCCTTCCATCAGATAGTCGATGCTGACGCCCAGTACCTGCTTAAGCTTGTACAGATTCTTCAGCGTAACACCTTTCTCCCCGTATTCGATATTTGCTATAGTCTTCGCTGTTACGGAAAGCTTCTTCGCCAGGTCTTCTCTGCTCATGCCCAGAGCATCTCGTCTGGCTCTTACTCTTGCTCCCATTTCTTTTTTATTCAGTTCTTTTAATTCTATTGCCATATCTGTCGCCCTCCAAAAGTTATTCTTCTTGCCCACTTTTAGTTTAGGTGTCCGGATTTTTCGGTTTTATGAACTAACGGGGTTTAATTTGGAACTTTTAGGGGCATGCAGTTTTCAACCGACAGATTTCGACAAATTTCGTCTTTTTTCGACAAAAGTGCAACTTTTCGGACATCATTTTACTCTTAATAAGTGCAGGGCATTTTGGAGGTAAAAAGCATGGCTGTACGAATACACGAAAACAAACTTAAGAAAGATCTATATAAGCAAAACGATACTGCTGTCAGGAACTTGAGGTTCCTGAGGATCGTCAACGGCTATACGCAGAGCGAACTTGCGGATAAGCTTGGCATAGCCAGAACTTCATACCACGCCATCGAAAGAACAGACAAACAGCTGGATTTTGATACGCTCTGTTTCTTCGCTGACTTCTACGGGATCGAAATCAATTATCTTGTCACATGTGACATAGCCGATCAGATAATGACTATGATAAGGGCTGATCAGGAGAGGCTGAAGGCTGCCGCTTTTCTCGAAAGATATGATGCTCTTTCCCGCAGCGGCAAAGAGCAGATAAGAGCTGAGATCATGGGAATTTACGAACACGAAAAGCAATTCAATTGTTTCCCTTGGAAATATGAGGGGTTTGAAGATCTGGTAACTGTAGATACGCTGTATGAGAAGCGTTTGCTTTATGAAGAAAGGGCAAGGAAGAAGAAAAAGAAATGACTGTAACACAAGATTTACTGTATAAAAACTTACGCTTGCTGCGACATACGAAAGGTTTAAGTCAGGTGAAGGTGGCCAATGCCATCTACTTGACAAGGACTACATATTGTTCCTATGAGAACGGAACCAAGCCCATCGATATGCAGACTATCGACGCATTGGCGAACCTCTATGATATAAGCTTCGACAGTCTTGTCAATTACGATCTGTCAGAAGGCACATTCCACAGGATATATTTCAATGAAGAAAACAAGGATATGGCTGAAATGCTCAATGCATATCAGTATCTTTCCGTACCTTCCAAGCTGCTGCTGTCTCAACGCATGGATATGCTCAGAGACAAGGAGCAGTACCTATATTCTGATTCAAAGAAAAAGCTGGCTGCGATGCAGAAGAGCAATAAAAAATGATGCTCTTACATGAAGAGCATCATCAGAAGTTTTATTATCAGAGGCACTGTGACTATGGATGCCACTGTGCTTAAGAACAGGACCTTGCTGCCGGGACCGGGATCATGGCCTTCCTGCTCTGACAGCATCGGCACTGTGGCCGCTGTCGGGAATGTCGCTCCCAGAACTACCATACATTTGATCAGCGGATCTATCGGCAGGAAGTATACGATAGCCAATGTCACTGCCGGCATTATGAGCAGTTTAGCGATACTTGACTCGATTATCACCCTGCTCTTTACTATATCCTTGAAGCTGTACGCTGTCAGAGTGGATCCGATGAATATCATCGCCATCGGCGTCGATATGTTTCCTATGTAGACAAGGTATTCATCTACTGCTTCCGGAAGGAGTCCGCCCAGCAGGCTCAGTATGAATCCGATCATCAGCGCCAGTATATTAGGATTCAGCAGGAATTTCAAAGTCGCCTTGAAGAATCTCTTCGGGGTGGCTTTTCTTGTGCCTGTTTCATTTCTTCGAAGCAGTTTGACGCAGTATGTGAAGATGAAGAAATTCATGGCAGCGTTATGTGCCAGCATCAGCAGCATTCCCATCTCTCCGAAGAAGAGCAGTGCGACAGGAAATCCCATGAAACCGTTGTTAGGTGTAGTCATGGCGAATTCCAGGATGTGCGACTCCTCCTGTGGGAAGTGACGCATCTTAGCATAGCCGAATGCCACGCCTCCGTACATGTAGAAGAAAGCGAGACTAAGTGCGAAAGCGATCAGAAATGAAGTGATTACTTCACCGCTCATATCAATGGTTCCTATATTATGTACGATGAGACATGGGTATGCGAAATAGACGATAAGCTTGTTGATGCTGTTGTTCATCTTATCGTCTATGAAGTTTATTCTCCTCATGAAGTATCCCGTGAACAGGATAGCAAACAGAACAAAATATTTTCCAAACATAGTTTAACCGTAATACAAGTTATTAGTGATATATTCAGGATCTGACGTAACGTCGATGCCGAGGGACTTGAGTGTTGCCTCGTCCTTATCACTTAAGATAGCCGTACAGTGTGCTTTGCATCCTCTGAGAGCCGGCAGCTTAGCAAGCACTGCTTCTGCAGACGGATTAGTAGTAGCTGAAACTGTCAGTGCTGTAAGGATCTCTTCCAGGTTCAAGCTTGTCTTGTCCGCCATCAGGACTTCAGTCTTAAGTTCCTGGATGCCTTTGAGGATATGCGGTGAGATCAGATGGAGACTGTCTGCCATGCCGCACATGTGCTTGATAGCATTGAGTACTGCAGCCGCTGCAGCAACCATCCTTCTGGAACTTCTGCCTGTGATGATAGTTCCGTCGTGGAGTTCGAGGGCAACAACTACCACGTTGGCGTATCTATCGTCGCACTCTTTCTTCATTTCTGCATATTCTCTCGCCGCATTGACTACAGTTCTGTCTTCGACAGTAAGCTCAAGATCGTCCATCAGGAGCTTGACTCTCTCCATGACTGAGCTGTCGATCTTACCTTTCTTATAGTCGCACTGTGCGATGATATATCTTCTGATTATTTCCTGGCAGGCTGCTTCCTTAACAACTTCATCATCAATGATACCGAAGCCTACCATGTTTACTCCCATGTCTGTAGGAGATTTATATTCTGACTCTTCACCTGTGATCTTTTCGATGATACGCTTTACTACAGGGAAAACGTCCAGGTCTCTGTTGTAGTTGACTGCCTTTTCGCCGTATGCTTCCAGATGGAAGGAGTCGATCATATTGATATCTTTGAGGTCTGCTGTAGCAGCTTCGTATGCAATGTTCACAGGATGCTTCAGCGGGATGTTCCAGATAGGGAAAGTTTCGAACTTAGCATATCCCACCTTGTTTCCTCTCTTGTTTTCGTGATAGAGCTGTGAAAGGCATGTTGCCAGTTTGCCGCTGCCGCCTCCCGGTCCTGTCACTACTGCCAGAGGCTTAGTGACTTCGATATATGGATTAGCGCCGTATCCTTCATCACTTACGATAGTCTCTACATCTGTAGGGTATCCTTTAGTGAATCTATGCTTATATGTCTTGATACCGCGGCGTTCAAGCTTATTGATGAACTTGTCCACTGCAGGTGAATTTTCTTCGTATCTTGTTACTACGACACTGTTGATCTCAAGATCATATTTTCTGAACATGTCGATAAGACGCAGAACTTCCAGGTCGTACGTGATGCCGAAGTCCTGTCTTGTCTTATTAGTAGTGATATCGCCTGAATAGACACAGATGATGATCTCTGCCTGATCCTTCATTCTCTGAAGCAGCTTTATCTTGGCATTCTCATCAAATCCCGGCAGCACTCTCATGGCATGCTTGTCCTGCACCAGTTTGCCGCCGAATTCCAGATAAAGTCTGTTGCCTTCACTGTTTTCTATTCTTTCGAGGATATGCTCTGTCTGCATTTCCATATATTTTTCAGCGCTAAATCCTATCTGACCCATTTCTCTCTCCTTACTGATCAGTTTTCTCAAAAGTCATTAAATATATGCTATCGCCATGGTAAGTGTCGTTATTACCATTACGGCTACTATCGCTATAGTTACTATTTTAATAGTTTTTTTACTCATCATGATGTGAGTCCTCCTTTTTTATCCGGATATTTATTACATAAGTGTTATATTAAGTTTATTTCTTCCTTCAAGCAGTCCATTGAGGCTGATGAAGTAATCGATATCCACCTGGCCTGCTACGTCAAATGACAGTGAATTATCCAGCTTATTAGTCAGTACTTCCATCTCTATGGCCCCAAACGGAGTTTCATAGAATCCCGAATATCTCTTACCTTTTTCAAATCTTATCTCGTGTCCCATAGAACCGTCTTTGCCGATCCTCTTCATCTGGACCTGGTCGCCCTTGAACTTGAGCCTTGTCTTGCATCCCGGTATCCCCGAAAGCTCGGATTCTTCATAGATCAGATACATAGCCTCGCCCTTTTCATAAAGCTTGGCTTCCGTAACGAACTCCATGCTATCCTCTCCGGCCTCTTTGCTCACCTGGCTTCCCCGGATCTTGACCATAATTTCCTTCATAATCTCTCTCCAATCACAAATCTACATATTGTTCAGCATTTCAGTCAGTTCTTCCTTGCTGAAGTTGTATTTATTGAGGCAGAACTGGCACTGAAGCTCAGCCTGACCGTCTTCTTCTATTATTTCTGTCATGTCTTTTCTGCCGATAGTCATGAGGGCCTGCTGCATCCTCTCATGACTGCAGTCGCAGTTCCATTCGATGTTTCTTTCTTCCAAAGGGCGCACCGCGTATTCTTCAGGCATATCTTTAAAGATCTCTTCGAGGAGCTTTCTCACCATTCCTTCTTCAGAAAGGCCTGCGCCTTCTTCTTTTACCTGACTGATAAGGGTCGTCATAGGCGGCATCTTATCAAGCATCACTTCCAGTGCATCGATGGCACCTTCTGCTGCTCCCGGCAGCATCTGGATGATCATTCCGCCTGCAGCGCCGATGCTCAGGTCTTTTTCTATCTTTACTCCGAGAGCTACAGATGAGTTCTGCTGCTCTGAAATGAAGAAGTATGCAGTAAGGTCGTCTGCGATCTCGCCGCTTACGAGGGCGATAGTTCCGATGTACGGCTCTTTGAGTCCCAGATCTTTTATAACTGTCAGCTCTCCGATACCGAGTGATGCGCCAACGTCAAGCTTACCTTCTGCCTTCAGAGGAAGATCGACGTAAGGATTTGAGATGTATCCCTTGACTGTGCCGTTGCCGTAAGCTGTTGCCAGGATCTGTCTTGCAGGGCCGTCACCCTTGAAGCTCACTGTCAGCTTATCTTTATCGTTTTTCATCATGATACCCATAAGACCTGCTGCAGTAAGGACTCTTCCGAGGCCTGCCGCCGCCAGAGGCGTAGTGTCATGAAGATCGGCTGCCTTTTGCACCATGTCTGTAGTTATGGTAATATATACTCTGTAAGAACCGCTTTTATCTATAGCGATAAGTGAATTGCTCATAATATCTGTTTCCTTTATCTATATATTTATAAATCGACGGCTGCCGCGAAGCATAGCTTCTGCAACCATACATAGATGATTTTATCATATTATGAGGGAAATGTTTAATCTTTTCTTTAGATAATGACATATTTTCAACACTAAAACGACATATTGGAGCAGTATATTAAAGCGTAACAGGGGTTATAAATGGTATATAAGGAATTTTGAGGTGAAAACGATGGACGAAAACAGAGACGACAGACAGAACAATTACGGTTATCATTACGGCGAAGGGTTCACTATGAGGGGCGCGATGCCTGAGGACTATCAGCAGGCAGACAGACCTGCCGAGCCGCAGCGGCCCGCATCAAGCGATCCGCGGCCTGAACCTCCTCGCTACTACAATAACGATGCCACATACCAGAACGGCTATGACGGCGGCTACAGACAGACTTACGAGAACCGCGATTTCAGAGAAGATTACAGAGGAGGCAGAAGCAGTTCCAGGCGCTTCGGCAGAAAAAAAGACAAGAAGCCATCTAAACCTTCTCAGCCTGTGACTCTGACTAAGAAGAGTCTTGCTCTCATCATCGTTTTATGCCTGGTAGTTTCAGCAGCAGCAGGTTTCGGAGGGGCCATGATAGGAAACTCCCTTCTGGGCGGAAGCTCACCTGCCAACCACGGCTCAAACAAGAAAGCCAGCACATCTGCATCGGGATATACTCTCGAAGATGCTACAGATGCAGCCATGAGTGTCCAGGAAATAACAGATGCTGCTAAACCGAGCGTAGTGGAAATAAAGACTGAAAGCGTCACATCCGATGTATGGATGCAGCAATACGTTACTGAAGGTGCGGGAAGCGGTGTCATCGTAACTAACGACGGATACATCGTGACTAACAACCACGTTATCGAAGGTGCCGGTAAGATAATGGTAACTCTCTCTGACGGCAGCGAATATGACGCGAAGCTGATAGGCACAGACTCCATGACCGACGTTGCTGTCATCAAGATCGCAGCTAAAGGTCTCACACCTGCCACATACGGCAACAGCGATCAGCTGGCAGTAGGAGATCTGGCAGTGGCTATAGGCAACCCTCTCGGAGAGCTGGGCGGTACAGTAACTGCAGGTATCATCAGTGCCCTTGACAGAGAGCTTGTCATCGACGGTCAGACCATGACTCTGCTCCAGACAGACAGCTCCATAAATCCGGGCAACTCAGGCGGCGGACTCTTTAATGACGACGGACAGCTCATCGGCATAGTAGTAGCCAAATCATCAGGCTCAGACGTAGAAGGACTTGGTTTTGCCATCCCTATCAATACTGCGGCAGATGTGGCACAGCAGCTGATGGACGGAGGCTACGTGAAAGGTCAGCCATCTACAGGCATGACATATACTGAAAACGGAGGTTCTGCAGATGATTTCGGTATGTTCTTCGGAGGTTCTTCTTCCGTCAGCGTATATATCTATTCAGTTGACGGCAAGAACGCTAAGAAGGCCGGTTTCAAGAGCGGTGATCTGGTGTATGCAGTAGACGGTGAAGTGATAGGATCATTCGATGATCTTTCAGCTATCATCTCGAAACATAAAGTTGGAGACAAGATCACTTATACTATCGTTCGTGACGGATATACTAAAGACATAAGCTTCGAACTAGAAGAAAAAGGTGCTCAATAAGAGCACCTTTCTTTATTTCATATGACAGCAGCCTTCATACTGGCAGCCTTTCTTGTTATGGCATCCGTCTGCATTAGGACAGACTGCGTAATTCCCTCCTGTGATGGTCAGCGGCCGTCCTTCTATCAGCATCTGTGCCAGCTTCTTCCTGGCATCGTTATATACGGCCTGCACCGTCGTTCTGGCAACGCCCATCTGCTGGGCGCACATTTCCTGGGTGTAATCAAGTCCGTCGATGAGCCTGATAGTTTCGTATTCATCTATAGTCATGGCTATTTCTTCTGCTCCGGAACCTGCTGTAGGTCCGAAGGCGCAGCTTTCAGGCATAGCGCATACTTTTCTGCATTTTTTAGGTCTTGGCATTTTATCTCTCCTTATGCCAGTATTTTATCTTATTCCCGGCATCTAGTCAAACGCTCGGCCCATTAAAAAATTTTCATTTTCCCCCTTTACAATCAAGAAGCAGAGTGGTAGAATCGCTTTATTAAGATAAAATCGTGCACGATGCACATGCATCAAAGCACATAGTAAACCGAAAGGATAAAACAATGTCAACAAGAGTATTTGCAGGCGGATATTTTTATTTCAACTTTACTTTCAAAGAAGGTAAGGTGAATTTCGCTGCAATCAAGTGACGTTTCGTTTTATTACGTTAAGATGATCTTGCCGCAGGTGAAATTCACTTGCGGCTTTTATTTTGCAGCAGAAAACGGCAGTGCCGAAAACTTAGGAGGAAAAAATGATAGTTATATTAAAGGACAACCCGGACAAAAGACAACTTGATAATCTCATCGCATGGCTCGAAAGCATGGGTCTCGGCATCCATATGAGCGAAGGTCACTCTTCCACCATCATGGGTCTTATCGGTGACACTTCGACAGTTGATGTGGATCTGATAAACGCCCTCGATATCGTAGAGGCAGTAAAGCGTGTCCAGGAACCTTATAAGAATGCCAACAGAAAGTTCCATCCCGACGATTCAGTTATAAAGATCGCAGACGGCGTTGAGATCGGCGGCGGCAATTTCCAGGTCATCGCAGGTCCATGCTCGGTAGAATCGGAAGAACAAGTCTGCGAAGTCGCTATGGGCGTAAAGGCTGCAGGTGCAGGACTCTACAGAGGCGGTGCATTCAAGCCAAGGACTTCCCCATACGCATTCCAAGGCATGAGAGAGGAAGGGATAAAGCTGCTCCTTGAAGCCAAAGAAAAATCAGGACTCCCTATAGTCACTGAAGTAATGGATATCTCACACCTGCCGCTTTTCGAAAATGTAGATGTCATTCAGGTCGGCGCAAGGAACATGCAGAATTTCGAACTCCTGAAGGAGCTGGGACATCTGGATAAGCCGATCCTCCTCAAAAGAGGTCTTTCCAGCACCCTTCAGGAGCTCCTCATGAGTGCAGAATACATCATGGCAGGCGGCAACGAGAAAGTGATCCTTTGCGAAAGAGGCATCAGGACTTTTGAAACTGCCACAAGGAACACCCTCGATCTGGCATCTATCCCGCTGCTGAAGACCATGACTCATCTGCCTGTAGTCGTTGACCCAAGCCACGCGACAGGCATCGCTCATCTCGTTAAACCGATGGCTATGGCAGCCGCTGCATGCGGAGCAGACGGCCTCATGGTAGAAGTCCACAACGATCCGGCAAGGGCACTGTGCGACGGCGCTCAGTCACTTACACCTGCCGCATTCGCAGATATGATGGATGCCGTTAATGCCATCTTGCCGCACGCATTTAAGAGATAGTTTGCAGACAAAGAAAGAAGGAACCACATGGAAATAGGAATCGTAGGACTGGGCCTCATCGGCGGATCTCTCGCCAAGGCCATCAGCCAAAATACAGACCATACAGTATATGGATTCGACATAGCTGAGTCGGTAGTAAAGAAGGCCGTTTTAGTCGATGCCATCGAGCAGCCGCTGACAGACGATCTGCTGCCTCACTGCGACATCGTCATCGTCGCCCTCTACCCTCAGGCAACTATCGACTATGTGAAAGCCCACGCCGATCTCTTCAAGAAAGATGCCATCGTTCTTGACTGCGGCGGTGTAAAGGGCATAGTATGCGATGCACTGGAACCTCTCGCCGAAGAAAAAGGGTTTCTCTTCGTCGGCGGGCACCCTATGGCAGGGCTGGAACATTCAGGCTTCAACTATGCTAAAAAATCCCTGTTCAATAACGCCTCCATGATATTCACTCCGACCAAGGGGCCTATCGAAAGCATGGAAGTATTGAAGGAGCTTTTTACATCCATCGGCTTTACTAACATCGAGATATCTAAAGCAGCCGACCACGACCGCAAGATAGCCTTCACATCACAGCTTGCCCACGTAGTGTCCAATGCTTACATCAAAAGCCCTACTGCTATGGAACACGCAGGCTTTTCTGCAGGAAGCTACAAGGATCTTACCCGCGTTGCCAAGCTCAATGAACATATGTGGACAGAACTTTTTCTCGAAAACGGCGAGAATCTTGTAAATGAGATAGACGGACTTGTAGAACAGCTGTTAAAATATAGTAAGGCTATAAAGGAAAACGATGCCGATACTTTGAGGAGGCTCCTCAAAGACGGCAGAGAAAAGAAAGCTATCATAGACGGAGAGATATTCTAGACTCTCCGAAACGGAGAAATTATTGATGATAAAACTAACAGTCAATGCTTCAAGAAAATATGATGTGGTGATGGAGCGCGGGGCACTAGGGAAAGCCGGCGAATATATCGGCAAGGCTAACGGCCGCAAAATCTGCATCATCACCGATGACAATGTGGATAAGCTCTACGGACAGTCTGAACATGCTTTGTGGGGCTCTCTTACCTCTGCGGGATTTGATGTATATAAATACGTCTTCCCCAGCGGTGAAGATCACAAGAATATGTCCACCGTGACAGGCATGCTGGAGTTTCTGGCAGAACATAGTTTCACAAGAAGCGATCTGCTGCTGGCTCTCGGCGGAGGCATTACAGGAGATATAACGGGATTTACCGCTGCCACATATCTGAGAGGTATCGAGTTCATACAAGTTCCGACATCCTTCCTTGCTGTCGTGGATTCTTCAGTAGGCGGTAAGACGGGCGTCAACTTATCTTCAGGAAAAAACCTGGCAGGCGCCTTCTGGCAGCCGAGCCTCGTACTGTTTGATCCTGATGTGCTGGATACTTTATCAGATGAATTGAAGCTTGACGGTATGGCAGAGGCCATCAAGGCAGGCATTATCGCAGATCCGCAGATACTGACTATGATAGGCAGTTCTGCAGGCGAGCTCCTCGATGATAACGACCTTCTGACCGAGATCGCAGCTAAGGCTGTCAAAGTGAAACGCACTATCGTCGAAGAAGATGAGCGTGAAAGCGGCAAGAGAGCTCTTCTCAATCTGGGCCACACTGCAGCCCACGCCATCGAAAAATGCAGCGACTACGGCATAAGCCACGGACATGCAGTAGCTATGGGAATGGCCATGATCTCTGCCGCTGCTGCGGCCGAAGGCCTTTGCGAAAAAGCTTTCCATGAGGAGATCGTGAGCATCCTCAAACAGGCGGGCTTTGCACTGACTTGTCCGTACAATACGAAAGAACTGACAAGGGCTGCTTTGCACGATAAGAAGCGAAGAGGCGATAGCATCACCCTTGTTATCCCTGAAGCTGCAGGAAGCTGCAGGCTCAAGAAGATACCTGTAGGAGAACTTGAAGCGTTCTTCGAGAAAGGACTTATATGAATGTATTGATAAGACCGGGAAAGCTCCTGGGGACAATAGACGCCATGCCGTCAAAATCTCATGCCCACCGCGTGCTGATCGCCCAGAAACTGGCGCAGCTGCAAGGACAGAGAAAAGAAGATGCGCTGGAGATCCCAAGCTTTAGCGAAGATATAGATGCAACTAAAAACTGCCTGGTGCAGCTTGATAAGGAGATGCCTTTTCTGGACTGCAAGGAAAGCGGCTCAACACTCAGATTCATGCTCCCGGTAGCGATGGCACTTAAAGATGAGGCCGTTTTTATCGGAAAGGGCAAGCTCCCCGAAAGACCCATCTCTCCTCTCAAAGATGAGATGGAGGCCCACGGCTGTCATTTCGTGATGGGAAACAAGCACCAGAAGATCAGCGATAAATTCAAAGAGATCTGTACTATAACGGGAAGGCTTGAGCCGGGCGAATATAAGCTGGCAGGCAACATAAGCTCTCAGTTCATAACAGGACTGCTGTTTGCCCTCCCGCTCCTCGACGGAGACAGCGTGCTCAGGCTCACTACTAAGCTGGAAAGCGCAGGCTATGTAGATCTGACGCTGGATGTCCTTGAGGCCTTCGGCATAAAAGTCGATCGAAGCTTTTCTGAAGACGGTTTTGAAGTATATAAGATCGCAGGCAACCAGAGATATATCGAACCTGATGGGCTCACCGTCGAAGGCGACTGGTCCAACGGATCGTTCTGGCTCGTATGCGGAGCTTTGGGCGGAAGCGTCACTGTCAGAGGGCTTGATATGGAATCATCTCAGAGAGATAAATACATAATCGATGTGCTCAAACTGATGGGTGCGGATATCGTCATCGGCGACGGCATCACGGTAACTGCTCCTAACGGACTTGAAGGCGCTGAAATGAGCGTGGCCCAAACACCTGACATGGTCCCTGTGCTCGCAGCTGCCATGGCTCTTGCTAAGGGAAGCTCCATGATAACTAATGCCGAACGTTTGAAAATAAAAGAGTCTGACAGATTGAAGACAGTTTATGATTTCCTTCGTAAACTGGGGGCCGATATCACATACGGCGGTTCAGGACTTTCTCTTACAGGTAAGGGAAGACTCGCAGGCGGCGAGGTAGACAGTCACAACGATCACCGTATCGCCATGGCGGCGGCTGTCGCATCATGCGGCTGCAGAAGTGCTGTCACTATAACAAATGCAGAAGCCGTCAAGAAATCATACCCTGACTTTTTCAAAGATTTTGCCGCATTGGGCGGGAAAGTCAAAGAGATATAACTGATATTACGGAGATATTTATATGAGATCTTCTTTTGGAAAAAACTTAAAAGTTTCTATATGGGGCGGCTCCCATGAACCTGCCATCGGCGTGGATATCGAGGGACTACCTTTAGGAACTGAGATAGATATGGATGAGCTGCAGGCATTTATGGATCGCAGAGCTCCGGGAAACAGCCCTTTCGCAACTAAAAGAAAGGAGCCGGATGTGCCGGTCGCTAAAGGCGGGGTTGAAGGAGACGGTCTCCTAAAAGTAGCCAGTGACATAGTATCCTTTGAGATCATAAATACCGATACTCGCTCTGCCGACTACAAAGCGCTGGCGAAAGTACCTCGTCCCGGACATGCCGACTATACGGCAAGACTCCGCTACGGAGATCAGCTGAACATGGCAGGCGGCGGACCTTTTTCAGCACGAATGACTGCACCGCTTTGCATTGCCGGAGGTATCGCCAAGCAGATTCTTGCTAAGCAGGGCATAAGTATCAACGCCGAGATATATTCTATCGGCGGAGTGAAGGGCGATGCTATGGAAGCCAAGATCCTCGAAGCGAAAGAGGCCCTCGACTCTGTCGGCGGTATCGTCGAGGCTGTCGTTACGGGACTTCCAGG
The DNA here is from genome assembly GCA_017416795.1 of Bacillota bacterium. Lineage (GTDB taxonomy): Bacteria > Bacillota > Clostridia > Peptostreptococcales > Anaerovoracaceae > Lentihominibacter. Next base: position 23,233 of record JAFQBD010000050.1, read on the forward strand.
CGGCATTGGCGGAGCTATGTACGACGGGATCGAAAGCACCCTTGCTCCTATCCTCTTCGGTATCCCTGCTGTAAAAGGCGTGGAATTCGGCGCAGGATTCAAGGCTGCTGATATGCTCGGCTCTGAAAACAACGATCCATTTTATTATGACGAAAACGGCTGCGTGAAGACTCGCACTAACAACTGCGGCGGTATCCTGGGCGGCATCACAACAGGAATGCCTCTCATCACGCGAGTTGCATTCAAGCCCACACCGTCTATCGCCCGTGAGCAGGATTCGATAGATCTTGAAACTAAAGAAAACACTAAACTTGTTGTCAAAGGACGTCACGACCCTTGCGTCGTAGTAAGAGCCGTACCTATAGTTGAGGCGGCTCTGGCAGTAGGCATCCTTGACTGCATGATGGAACTTGATAAATAACACTCGACGGAGGCAAACAAATTGACTGACACTAATAGAACCGACAGCTTGGATCTGTCCCAGCTGAGAACGCAAATAGACGATATAGATACTCAGATCACCGAGCTTTTCAAACAGCGCATGGAGATCGCTCTCGATGTGGCGAAATACAAGAAAGAAAACGGACTCCCTGTACTCAACGACAGAAGAGAAAAAGAAGTTCTCCACAAGGTTTCCGAGCAGATCGGGGAACCTCTGGATGGCTATGCCAGACTAGTATTCAACACCATGTTCGATGCCAGCAGATCTTATCAAAACAACTATCTTGCCCGCAGATCAGACCTTGCCGACAGGATAGACGCTGCTCTTGAAGCGACACCTGCTCTTTTCCCTAAAAAGGCAGTCGTTGCTTGTCAGGGAGTTGCAGGCTCACATTCCACAGCTGCTGCAGAAAAGCTTTTCGAAGTGCCAAGCATAATGTACTTCAGCAGTTTCGAGGGCGTTTTCAATGCCGTTGAAAAAGGCCTTTGCCAGTACGGCATCCTTCCTATCGAAAACAGCTCTTACGGCTCTGTGGGTGCTGTCTACGATCTGATGCAAAACTACAACTTCCATATCGCCAAGGGCATACGCCTTCGTATCAGCCACAACCTGATGGCAAAACCGGGCACTAAGCTTGCCGATATCAAGGAGATCTTTTCTCACGAACAGGCTATCGGCCAGTGCGGAGAATTTCTGAAGGGTCTTAAGGATGTTAAGGTCACTGTATGTGAAAACACAGCTTTTGCTGCTAAGATAGTTGCCGACAGCGACAGGGATGACGTTGCTGCCATTTCTTCTATGGAATGCCTGGAGCTTTATGGGCTGGAGCTTCTTAAGAAAAGTATCCAGACGACAGATAACAATCATACTCGTTTCATCTGCATCTCAAAGAAGATGGAGATATATCCGGGCTCAAACAGGATAAGCTTGATCCTTTCACTGCCGCACAGACCGCGTTCACTATATCACACTATCGCTAAATTCGCGGCCCTCGGCGTCAATCTGACCAAGTTGGAATCAAGACCGATCCCGGGAAGCGACTTCGAGTTCCTATTCTACTTCGACCTCGAAGCCTCTGTCTATTCACCTGAGCTGATAAATCTTCTCAGCGAACTGGAAAACCAGCCGGAAACATTCGTATTCCTTGGCTGCTATACTGAAGCGATTTAACTAAACTTGAGTGAGATACTTTGCAAATATACTCGATGGAGAAACTATGAAATACGGACTTATCGGGCGCACACTGGCCCACAGCTACTCAAAAGAAATACACGAAGCCCTCGGGAAATATTCCTATGGGCTTTTTAGCCTTGAGCCGGAAGCTTTGATCGATTTCTTCTCCGCAAGGGACTTCTCCGGTCTCAATGTGACTATCCCGTATAAAAAGGATGTCATTCCTCTTTGTGACGAAGTGTCAGATCTGGCCCGCGCAATCGGATCAGTAAACACCTTGTATTGGAAAGATCACATTCTCGTCGGCCATAACACCGACTATGAAGGCTTCCTCTATACTGCAAAACGCTCGGGTATATCTTTCGCCGGCAAAACAGTGCTGATAATGGGTAACGGAGGAACATCACTCACTGCGCGCAAAGCTGCTGCAGATGAGGGGGCTGCTAAAATATATGTGACGTCAAGGTCAGCAATTTCAGATAATACTTCTCGGTCAACTGATATACCAATAAAAGAAACGACAACTGCTTTCGTTAATATTACAACTATAACCTACGATGATCTTCCGAATATCACGGGCGATATCGACATCATCGTCAACACTACACCGGTAGGAACTTTCCCGAATAATCTGCAGTCTATCATCGATATCGCTGACTTCCCTAACTGCGAAGCAGTGATCGATGTTATATACAATCCATTCAAAACTAAGCTTCTGATGGATGCAGAAAAAGCAGGCCTTAAAACAGCCAACGGTCTTCCTATGCTGGTAGCACAGGCTACTGCCGCTGCAGGATACTTCCTGGGAACACCGGGAGCCTTTGAAAGCGAAAACGAGAGGATCATCGAAAAGATGGTAAACGATATGAGAAATATCGTGCTGATCGGGATGCCGGGAAGCGGTAAGACGACTATTGGTAAGAAGCTGGCAGAGCAAACAGGAAAACGATTTGTCGACATGGACGATATGATCATAGATAAAGCAGATAAGTCCATTCCTGAAATTTTCGAAGAAGTTGGAGAATCGGGATTTCGCGACATCGAATCGCAAGTCGCGGCAGAACTCGGTAAACAACGAGGGCTCGTCATCGCGACGGGAGGCGGAGCAGTTCTCAGAGAAGACAATGTCTACGCTCTTAAACAAAACAGCCTCATGATCCATATCAAACGCCCTTTGGAAGATCTTGCTACAGACGGAAGACCTCTATCCAAGGATATGGATACTCTTCGCTCGATGGCCGCAGAGCGTATGCCGATCTATGAATCACTGGCAGAGGAAACCATCGACAATTTATAAAACATAACTACAAATCAAAAGGGCGATACATGTCACAATTTGTTCATGGTCGCCCTTGAAATACATCATTTCATTATGTTATTATATACGAGTCATGCCCCATTAGTTAAATGGATATAACAAGCCCCTCCTAAGGGTTAGTTACTGGTTCGATTCCGGTATGGGGTGCCAACAGAAACTTTCGTAAATCTACAGAATAGTAGCCTTTACGGGAGTTTTTTTATTGTCAAACCTAAAAAACACTGCTTTTAAGTGATATTCTTACACCTGCGTTTCGTGCAAACAAGTTTCAGCATCTACAGCGGGAATTTTTATAAAAAAAATCCCGCATACTTACAAAACATTAAAGCATGCGAGACTTTCTGTACCATACTTACCTTTTATTTCAGCAGCTTCGAATAATACTTATCCGCCTGATAAAGTGCTGCCACAGGATTATGTGCAAGGACCCTATCCTTAGTCACCAGCGTAGTGCAAAGCGCATCCGAGTGTTTATAAAACAGGCTATCATGTCCTACACACAGACCGATCACGATATTAAGGTCCGTCCCCTCCTTATTCAACACTTCGGCCTGCATTATAGGATTGCACATGTTTACACCAACGGTCTCATGTGCTTTATCTATGCCGACAGAAACTTTTGGCTGAGCACCTATCTTACATGCGGCTCCCACGACTTCAAATCCACGGTTTCTGAATATCTTAGCAGCCATACGCGCTTCCCAGAGGAGCCCGACACATGTAGCTATTCCCAGTTTCTTAGCGCCAATCTTAGATGCGAACTCGCAGATTTCTTCAACGCGTGTCATCTTACAGTAGTTTTCGAACTCCACTTCAGATGCAGCCATCATTATCTTAGTATTCTCTTCACTCTCTGTGTATAACTTCATTGTCTCTGCCAGAAAGTCCGGATCCATATTGGCAGTAGCACAAAAGTCGGGATACATCCCGCCGCCTTTGGCATCACAGCTCTTCACGGCACAGTCTACACAGCTTCTTTTGATTTCTTTATTATCCATATCAGTCACCTCTTGTCGGGACAGTTCCCTCTGCTAATCGTATTTACATTGTACCATATTCTTCCGTCATGCGGGTAAATATATGTTAGGGCTCTCACATCGTTGCGTGCGGACAATTTTAGTCCAGATTGTTTTTTTGATGTTTTTTTGGCCTTTAACTATATACAAAATATAGTGGTCTGTTATATAATCAAATCCCACACGACAGTATATATGGTGGCATACGATGGCCGGTTTAATATTGATTTTTAGTTTTTATGATATAAGGAGGTATTATAATGTCAATCATCATCACAGGAAACGCTGATCCTAAAGAGGCTCAGGCTTATGTAGATTATCTTGAAAACAAATATAACAGGAAGCTGGATAGACTGGATATCAAGATCGATGGCGAATATGCAGATCTCGATTATACTTTCTCTAACGTTCCTTTCGAAAGGATCAGACGTATCACAGGATACCTGGTAGGAACAATGGACAACTGGAACGATGCCAAGTCTGCTGAAGAAAGAGACAGAGTGAAACACTCCCTCGGAGAGCCAAGCTGCTCTTTGGAAGACCTTTCTTAAAATTCAGAAAGAGCTGCCCTTTGCATATGCAAGGGGCTTTTTTTATGCTATACTTACTGTATATGTTCGCAATTTAACGCGCTAATATGATTTTTAATAATAAGGAGGCATACCATGGCAGTACTTATCAAGAACGGTATCGTAGTAACGGCTGACAATGAATTCAAAGCCGACGTTTATGTAGATGGTGAAAGCATCAAGGCCATCGGTGAGAATCTGCACGCTGCTGAAGGCGATGAGATCATCGATGCTGAAGGCAAGTACATCCTGCCGGGCGGTGTTGACCAGCATGTACATTTCTCATTCACTTACAAAGGCAGCAAGGTAAGAGGTTTCGAAACTTCCAATGCTGCGGCTGTAGGCGGTACTACGACTCTCATCGAATTTGTAAACCAGGAAGAAGGCAAGGGGCTTGTTGAAACTATCGAAGATTATCGTAAAACTGATGCTGACGGTATCGCTATGGTCGACTACTCTTTCCATAGCGTAATGACCGATCCTCGCGACGAAGTCATCGAAGAAATCCCTAAGCTGGCAGAGGCCGGATACCCTACAATGAAGCTTTTCATGGCATATAAAGGAATGTTCTTCCATGCTGATGATGATGCCATCCTGAAGGCGCTTTATAAAGGCAAGGAAGCAGGCGTTACCATCATGGTCCATGCTGAAAATGCCGATATGATAGATGTCAAAACTAAGCAGCTGATCGCTGAAGGCAAGACAGATCCGTATTACCACGCAGTGAGCCGTCCTCCTGTAGTTGAAGCAGAGGCAACAAGAAGAGCTATCTATCTTGCCGAAATGGCTGATGCTCCACTCTACGTAGTGCACGTTTCATGCAAAGAGGCACTCGAAGAGATCAAGCAGGCTTACGGCAGAGGTCAGAGAGTATTCGGCGAAACTTGCTCACATTATCTTGTTCTCGATACAGAAGATCTGGCTAAGCCAAACTTCGAAGGAGCTAAATACGTTTGCTCACCTGCACTGAGAACAGAAGAGCACAGAGAAGCTCTCTGGGAAGCAGTTGACAGAAACTGGCTCAACGCCATCAGTTCAGACCACTGCGGATTTGACTTCGCAGAGCAGAAACATATGGGATTCGGCGAAGGCAATTCATTCGCAGACATTCCTAACGGAGCCCCGTCACTTCAAAACAGACTTAACATCCTGTGGACTTACGGGGTATGCGAGGGCAAGATCTCAAGAAGCAGACTGGTTGACCTGTTCGCTACAAGCCCTGCCAAGATCAACGGCCTCGATAAGAAGGGACAGCTGGCAGTAGGCTTCTATGCCGATATCGTGATCTTCGATCCTGATTATGAAGGTATCATGAGCGTAGAAAACAACCTGGAAGGCGTTGACTACTGTCCATTCGAAGGATTCGCTCAGAAAGGTCGTCCTGAAACAGTATTCCTCAGAGGCCAGAAGATCGTTGAAGATGCTAAGTATATCGGATACAAGGGTCAGGGCAAGCTGGTAGCAGGCAAGCCTTACGGCTCAGCATATAAATAAATTTTCGGCTTGACATATGTATGCCGCCAAAAGGATTTGAAATGAAGATAAATAAAGAAAGATTGCTGGAAATGCTCCATGATCTGAAAGAGTTCACCGACACACCGGGAAATGGTGTGACTAGATTCTCTTTCGGTGTACAGGACGCTACGGCAAGAGAATATATACTGGAAAGGGCTGTTGAGGCCGGCTGCAGTGTCGACATCGATGCCCTCCAAAACATCCGAATAGGACTTAAGACAAATTCTCCTGATAAAGATATCGTCATGGCCGGTTCCCACATCGATACTGTCCGTCACGGCGGATGGCTCGATGGGATCTACGGGGTATGCGGAGCGCTGGAAGTCATGCTGACATTGGCAGAGTATGCAGATGCAGCTCTTGCCGGCGATAAGAGTGTATTCTCCCTTGACGATCTCAAGGCTAATTATGAAATGGTCATCTTCTCCGAAGAGGAAGGATCTAACTTCGGATCTACCATGACGGGAAGCAAGTTCGTCACCGGCTTCTATAAGGAAGAGGATCTTGGAAAGCTCAGAGATGACAAAGGTAAAACTCTGAGACAGAGATTGATCGAACTTCCTGTCACCGATGAGGAAGATGAAGATTCCCTCGATGTCTATAGTATGGATTACTTCGATTCAGGCGAGATCCTCTGGGACTTCAATGAGATCAAGACTATGCTGGAGCTCCATATAGAGCAGGGGCCTGTCCTGGACAGTGAAGGGCTCTCCATCGGTATCGTCGACGCCATCTATGGAATGAGAGTCATTGAGGTCACCCTTACCGGAGTGGGGAACCATGCAGGAGCAACACCTATGGGCATAAGATACGATGCGCTTTGCACGGCGGCAGAATGTGTGCTGGCCGCAGAAGAGATCGTAAAGTCCGATGAAGATGAACGCATCGTAGCGACCATCGGTAAACTGAGCGTTTTCCCTGACTGCTCCAATGTTATCCCGCAGGAAGTCAAGTTCACTGTTGAAGTCAGAGACAAAGACGAAGCTAAGATAAATGAATATATGGACAGCATCATCGAGCGGATCTACAACATTGCATCTGCACGACGAGTTGGGTGTGTCATAAACGAGCATTCCAAATCGAGTCCGCTGTATCTGACCAAGAGTCTCAGGAACGATATGGAAAAACTCGCTAAAGATAAGGGGCTGGCTTACAAGGTCATGGACAGTGGTGCGGTCCATGACGCATGCATGATAGCCAACTTTGTAGATACGGGTATGATCTTCGTACCAAGCATAGACGGACGAAGTCACGTACCGGAAGAAAACACCAACGAAAAAGATCTTATAACGGGAGTGCAGTTCCTGCTGGACGTAGTGCTCAACGAAATGAAAACGGAGGTATAAATAATGTACAAGGATGCTTTAAGAGCTGCTTGGGCTGAAATCAACATCACTAATCTTGATTACAACATCAAACAAATCAAAGAAAAAGTTGGCCCTAATAAGAGGATCACAGGGATCATCAAGGCCGACGGTTATGGACATGGTTCTGTAAAGGTTGCAACTGTTCTCAGAGCTAACGGTATCGAATCTTTTGGCGTTGCTACTCTGTCTGAGGCTATCCGCCTGAGAGAAGCAGGCTTCGTACTGGAAGAGATCGTAGTTCTCGGACTGACTCCTGATCCGTACGTTGACACTATCGTGGAACACAGACTTACTCCTGTAGTATGTGATTTCAAGAATGCACAGGCTATTTCACTGGCTGCGGAAAAGGCCGGCATAATCATCAAAGGATACATAGCTGTAGATACAGGAATGGGAAGAATCGGATATAATCCTGATGATGACGGCGCGATCGAAGATATCAAGGCCATTGCTGAACTGCCGAACTTCAAGATCCAGGGTCTGTTCTCACACTTTGCGACTGCAGATGCTGAAGACAAGACTTATGCTGCTGTTCAGGAACAGAGATATGCAGTATTCTACAAGAAGCTGGCTGATGCCGGTGTCAAAATGCCTGTAAGAACACTCTCCAACAGTGCAGCTATCATGGAGATCGCTTCTGCTCACTACGATATCGTCCGTCCCGGAATCATCCTCTACGGATGCTATCCTTCAGACGAGGTCGACAAGAGTCAGATCGACCTGAAGCCTGTAATGTCAGTTAAGGCGAACATCGTTCACCTGAAGAAAGTTCCTGCAGGAACTACAGTAAGCTACGGCCGTAAGTGGACTGCCACTAAGGACAGCCTGATCGCCACTATTCCTCTCGGATATGCAGACGGTTTCCCTAGACCATATTCCGGCAAGGGCAAGGTGCTGGTAAACGGTGTAGTTGCTCCTATCGCAGGCAACATCTGTATGGACCAGTGCATGATCGACGTTACTAATGTGCCTTATGTAAGACTCGGCGACGAAGTTACTATCATAGGTAAAGACGGTATCCATGAGATCCTTGCAGACGATATCGCTACTGCAACAGGAACTATCAATTACGAAATCGTATGCGCATTCGGTCAGAGACTGCCGAAGGTTTACGTTTACTAAAATATCTAAATACGAAAAAAATCCCTGCCTATATGACAGGGATTTTTATTATTACTTTTACCAAATCTGCATCCAGCACTTGAAATTCGCTGTTTCTCCTGCGATCTTCACAGAAAGAGTTCCTTTGATATCCTTAAGCTCATACTGCTGCAGCATTTCCTGATTGTTGAACTGGTGTACGATCTTATTGTCAAGCTGAACTATGACCTTGAAGTTCCCTGATTCTACAGAGATGTTATCAAGGTATACAGTCACGTCTGACTTACCGATGTAATTAGTAGTATACAGTTCAGCAACTCCTGAGAATTCCTTGCCCTTCACCTTAGTCATGCTAGTCATGTAATCTTCATCTTCACTTGATGGAGAAACGCTGTAGCTTGATGCGCCAAGATCCATATTGATTATATTGTCTTTAGTTATAGTTGCCAGATTGAAATTATCCGGACCGTTCTCATCTGCGATCTCTACTCCGCAGCCTGTCAGTCCTAATGCGAAAACAAATATCAATAATAATGTGATTATTTTTTTCATGTTTTAGCCCTCCCATACAAAATTATAATTTATGGCTTCTCCACCGTCAACTAAGATGCTCTGTCCTGTACAGAACCCGTTGATCATTGTAAGGAAGTATGCCCATTCCGCTATTTCTTCAGGTGATGCCCATCTCTTCAGCGGTGTTTCATCCATGATCTGTGCCCAAAGCTCGGGATCATTTATCACGCAGTCGTTGAGAGGCGTCAGTACGCCGCCGGGATCTAAGCTGTTACATGTGGCACCATATTCGGCAACGCGCAAAGCTACATTCTTCGTATATGCCAGCACTCCGCCTTTGCTTGCACAGTATTCAGGAAACTCTGCTCCTGTATGGGCACTTGCCGATCCTATGCTAAGGATAGAGTGGATCTTTTCCTGCACCCCGTACTTTTCTGTTATGTGTATGAGCGCCTTAAGATTGACATCTATATCGTTTTCGTTCTGTGTTCCCGCATTGTTTATAAGCACGTTGACATCTTTTATGTCCGGTAAATTGTCATAGTCGCAGACATCACATTTATGGTGAATATAATTGCCATGGGAAATCGCTGTATCATTTCGGTCGATACCTATAACTTGATGATTTTCTTTTAAGAATCGTTCGGCAATGGCCTTGCCGATGCCCTGTGATGTTCCGGTGATAAGGATCTTCATTATTGTTTCCCTCCGTTTATATACTCAAGGTATTCCTGTCCTACGTTATATCTTCTCCATCTGCTTACGATGCGGTATCCGATAGGTGAGAAGAGAACTTCCATTATAAGCTCTGCTACTGCACCGGTCAAAGCGCAGGCTGTACACTGCAGCAGCGTCCAGTGGAATCCGTCCCAGAATATCGGTGCGAATCCTACGAATACGATGATGGAGAAAATGAGATTGTCCATAAACTGTCCGATAAATGTCGATATATATGTCCTCGCTGCATATGCCCCCATGCCGTTAGGATTCTTCACAAATGCTTTTCCTATAGTCCAGTTCAGGAAATTATTGATAGCCGCAGATATGAGAAAGGCTATGGTGCTTCCGAGCAGTATGAACCATGTGCCGCCCAGCATATTGTCCATAGCTGTATAATCGTTGGCATTTGACGGGATGATACTGGCTATATAGAAGATCAGGCATGTGAGCAGGTTGATGGCCGATGCCAAAACCGCTATCTTATTAGATGCCTTAGGTCCGAAATATGTGGTGATGATATCCATACACATGAATGACAGCCACGATATCAACACGCCGCCGTCCAGTGCGATCCAGTATGTCTGTACCAGCGTCTTGTTTGCCAGCAGATTCATGCAGACAACGCTGACAACAAACAGTGACACGGCAGTTGCCGGAATGCATCTGAGCAGTATTTCTGTTTCCAGCTTCTCACGCTTCATCCATGCAGTGAGCTTGCCGGTAGTATTATTTCTGTTTAAGTTTTGATCTTGCATAACATTCTCCAAATAAATAAAAAAAGTTTTGCAAAACACAAAACTACTCCATTAATAAAAAACAGCTTTGCAAAACGCAAAGCTACTTATGCCATATATTATGAATAGTAGTCCTGGTTTTGTTTAACGACAGGATGGTACAAACGAACTGTCGATAATGGTGCGGCTAGAGGGACTTGAACCCCCACGTCGGTTGACACTAGAACCTAAATCTAGCGCGTCTGCCAATTCCGCCATAGCCGCATGTCTTATTTAATTTGTTGACCTTATAAGTTTAGCTTTTAGCCGGATGTTTGTCAATGCTCATTTTATGTATATTTTCAAGTCATCCTTTTAGCAGCATTATAAAAGCGGCAAAGCTTCTGCCCTGCCGCTCCGTGCTCTTTACATATGTTCCTGCTGTGCCACTACGATGGCTTCTTCAGCACTGTCGAATACGTACTCTTCTCCGATCAGTTCTATCAGTCCGCCGCGGCGCATTTCTTCCAGCACCTTAGGCTGTACGCTCGTCAGGTAGATCTCTGTGCCGTTGGCTTCCATCTCTTCTACCAGTTCTATGAGTGCCTGGATACCGGATAAGTCTATCACAGGTACGCCTCTCATCGAGAGAATAAGTCCTTCTGTCTTGCCTTCAAATGCATAAAGCTCATTTTCCAGCTTATCGATAACGGCGAAGAAAATCGCGCCTGTCAGATATGCGACTCTTACCTTACCTGAGATCTTAGGAAGATGTACGCCTACTTCTTCAAGACGTTCTTTTTCGATCTCTGCTACTGTGATATCGATATCTGTAAGTTTGATCAGGATAAGTATTACTGAGAATGCTACTCCTATGATGATAGCCTGCGTCAGGTCGAATACAACTGTAGCTACCATTGTGATCGCGAACTTCATCATTCCCGACTTGAATTTGTGGTCGAAGATGAAGTGGATGTTTTCCCAGTCGTTCATTCTCCATGCTGTAACGATCAGTACACCTGCCAGTGCTGACAGAGGGATAGCTGACATTACAGGCGCCAGGATGAACATGGACAGAAGCAGGAATACCGCATGGAATATACCTGCAAGTCTTGTTTCGCATCCCGCCTTGATAGCTACGCTTGTTCTGGCGATCGCTGCTGTCGCAGGAACTCCGCCGAACAGCGGGATGACGATATTGCCGACACCCTGAGCGATAAGTTCTCTGTCTGCATCCATTTCTTCATCTTTCATCTTGCCTGCAGAAGCTCCGCAAAGCAAACTTTCTATCATGCCGAGAGCCGCTATGGAAAATGCAGGGATAAAGAGATCTCTCATCTGGCTCATGCTAAGGCCTGCCAGTGTAAGTCTTTCATCAAGGATTATGGACTTAGGAACATCGCCGACTACAGCTACATCAAACTGCAGGAAGTGGTTGGCAATAAGAATTATTATTATAGCCGCCAGTGATGACGGGAATTTAGAGTTCAGCTTCTTCGGCCAGATCAGCATGATAACTATAACCGCTATACCGATAGCCATAGTTTCCATATCAGGATGGAATCCGTTAGTGAAATATGATATCAGCTTCACGATAGCCAAATCACCTTCAGATGTAACGCCGAAGAAATTATCAAGCTGACCTAATGCGATGATGATCGCGATCCCGGATGTAAATCCTGTAATAACGGATGATGGTATATAGTATATCATTCTTCCCAGCTTCAGCACTCCGGCAACTATCAGTATGATACCTGCCATAAAGCATGCCAGAAGTATACCCTGCATGCCGTACTGTGCTGCCAGAGTTACTAGGATAGCAGTCATTGCCCCCGTTGGCCCTGAGATCTGGAATGACGCTCCCGAAAACGCACTTATCACGATACCGCCGATGATGGCTGTTACAAGACCCGCTGCTGCTGTCGCGCCTGAGCTGACACCGAATGCCAGCGCCAGAGGCAGCGCTACCGCTGCAACTGTCACACCTGCCATAAGGTCCTTACCGAGACGTGCACCGTTGTATCCGGCAAACTCAGTCTTCATATCTGTTATGTAATTTTTAAATAAATTCATAAATCCTCCTGAGATATCTGTGGAATAAGCTCCACTATCCATTATATCTCAGGAGGATTTTAATTCAATGGGGTAAACCCGTATTAGTTTGCTGACTTCAGCAGCCCAGCAGCATGTTCATATCCCTTATCGAATGCGTCGATGTTCATTCCGGCGATACTTGCTGCGAAATTGCCCTGTATTTCTTCGATTACTGTATCGTAATGGATCTTAGGAAGCAACTTTGTAAGAGCTCCCAGCATAACCATGTTTACTACGAATGGCTTGCCCATATCTTCAGCTATATCTGTAGCCGGCACTTTGTAGTGGTTAGGGTCATCTGTTTCAACGAGTGTGCTGTTTACCAGTACCATAGCATCTTTCTTAGCCTGATCCTTATACTTGTCGAAGCCTGCCTGATTCAGCGCGATGAATACATCTGCTTCATCTACCTTCATGTAATCGATCTCTTCATCAGAGATAACTACTTCTGCCTTACATGCGCCGCCTCTTGCTTCAGGTCCGTAACTCTGTGTCTGAGAGATGTTGTAATCTTCTCCAAGTCCATATCCTTTAGCAAGCAGAACTGATGCTAATATAACTCCCTGTCCGCCTGATCCTGCGAATCTGACATTGATTCTCATGTTGATTATTCTCCTTCCACGTTGATCGCGCCGTCCGGACACAATCTTTCACACATCCTGCATACTACACAGTTTTCCGGATTCTTCGTATCCGGCATGGATGATCCGTAGTTATTTCTCTTTCTTGATTTAACGAATATCTTTTTAGGGCAAGCTGTATAGCATATACCGCATCCTTTGCAATGCACTTTATCTACTGTAATAACTGCCATGTCTTCACCCTCTTTCGATTCCCTGGTCACGGAGTCTGCGTTCTACCCTCTCGATATATTCTTCAGCATTCGTATCATGCTTGAATACTCCGATAGGGATCTTTCCTTCTACAGGCTCGCCGCCTTCTTTATAAAGATATGTGCCTTCTTTGTATCTCTTCATGATGGCTGCAGGATCCTTTTCTCCGAAAACGCTCTTGCCTGCCTGGACAGGACACTGAGACAGAACTTCGATGAAAGAAAATCCCTTATGCTCCATACCTTCTGCGATGGCTTTAGCCAGCTGTACAGGATGAGCTGTTGTCCATCTTGCTACGTAGCTTGCTCCGAGGGCTGATACCAGCTTACATCCGTCGATCGGTTCGTCGATACTTCCGAACGGAGATGTCTTAGTTACAGAACCCTTAGGAGTTGCAGGGGATTTCTGTCCGCCTGTCATACCGTAGATATAGTTGTTTACCATCACTACTGTCAGGTCGATATTTCTTGCAGCTGCGTGCATCAGGTGGTTTCCACCGATAGCCAGACAGTCACCGTCGCCTGTGAACACTAAGATCTTCTTGTCAGGCTGAGCAAGCTTCAGACCTTCAGCGAATGCCAGTGCTCTGCCGTGCATAGTGTGCATAACGTCCAGCTTGTAATAGCAAGGGATCCATGATGAACATCCGATACCGCTGACACATGCAACTTCATCCTTGATGCCCAGATCTTCCATAGCGTTCATAGCTGCTACCTGGATTATACCGTTACCGCATCCGGGACAGAATAATGTAGGAAGGGAATCTGTCTTGATATATTTCTCATAAAGCTTATTCATCTATTCCCGCCTCCTTTAAGATTTCATCCAGGATCTCAGTCGGAGTGTGGATGTCTCCGCCGCACTTGGACATCGCTATAACTTTTTTATCCTTAAGAACTCTTTCTACTTCGTGAACATATTTGCCGACGTTCATTTCAGGAACGATGACGATCTTGGCATCCTTAGTTGCTTCCTTCAGCAGTTCTTCAGGGCAAGGCCATACAGTATTTACCTTGACAAGCCCTACCTTCAGATGGCTGTAGTCAGTTTCAAATGTTTCAGGGATGCCCTTCACGAATATATCCTTTAAGATCTTGAACTTAGTAGTAACTCTGTCGTCTTCTACCTTACGGGCCTTCTTGACTGCGTTGATCGCCGGTCTTACAACTGAGCCGTAAGCAACGATGGCAACTTCCGCATCTTCCATGAAGTATGTATCGATATCGGCTATAACGTCTACATTGTCGCTGATCTTCTTGTTGATGTTGTTGATGAAGTCTCCTGATCTTCCTGCCAGATGTCCGATCCTTCTTCCCTTATCATCATGAAGCTGTCCTTCTACGAGAGTATTGGCACCTTTGAAGAAATCTTCTTGAGGAGAAACGACATACTTCTGCTTCACGCTCTTGATCTGCTTAGAGCCGTCTCTGATCTCGATCTTTTCTCTCATGTGGCCAACTACTTCGTCAGCGAGAAGGATAACAGGTGTTCTGAACTGTTCTGCCAGCTCGAATGCCTTGATTGTGAAGTCGTACATTTCCTGAACGGATGATGGTGAAAGAACTATGATCTCGTAGTCCCCATGTGATCCGTATCTTGCCTGATATACGTCCTGCTGTGAAGAAAGTGTAGGCTGACCTGTTGACGGGCCGCCTCTCTGTACATTTACTATAACGATAGGTGTCTCAGTAACTGCTGCGAAGCCGATTGCTTCCTGCATCAGTGTGTATCCCGGACCTGATGTTGCTGTCATGGCTTTCTTGCCGCCCCATCTTGCTCCGATGATAGCACATGCAGATCCGATCTCGTCTTCCATCTGGATGAAAGCGCCGCCGCACTTCTGCATTTCTGAAGACATCATTTCGATGATTTCTGTTGATGGTGTGATAGGATATCCTGCGAAAAATCTGCAGCCTGCATAAATAGCGCCCATGGCACAGGCTTCATTTCCCTGCAGTATCACCTCTGTTGTTTTTGAAGATTTTTCTTCCATTTTGTCACTCTTTTCCTTTCGGCATTTTATTGCTTCCAAAACCCCTCTTTCTTAAGTATATTAACATTGCATACAAAATGCTTCAACCCGGACAGATTGAAATTTCAACGAATTTCGTGTTCTAAAAAGGCATATTGTATTATTGTATACAAAAAGCACCTAAGTTTCCTTAGATGCTTTTTTACTTCATTCTGTTAAAAAACTACGGTAAGAAATTAAGTGGATCCTTAGGTGTACCGTTCACTCTTATTTCAAAGTGCAGATGCGGTCCCGTACTTCGTCCCGAGTTTCCTGATTCAGCGATATGCATTCCCTGGAATACCTTATCGCCTTCGCTTACCAGCAGACTGCTGTTATGAGCATATCTTGTTTCCATACCATTCTGATGGTCTATCTTGATCAGATAACCGTAGCCGCCGCTGTAACCTGCGAATGTAACTACACCGCCATCCGCTGCCAGCACGTCATTTCCTGACGGTGTTCCCAAGTCGATACCTTCGTGAAGTCTTCCCCATCTCCATTTGAATCCTGACGTCAATGTATATCCTGACTTGAACGGCCAGATATACTTACCGGAACCTACTGAAGGAGGTCTCTTCTTGACACCTACGAGGATCACTTCCGTAACCGGCTCTTTCTTTACTACGTTCTCATGCACATCTTCGTCGATCTGCTTGCCGTTGACAAGCGTTATCGTTGAAGTTATTTCGCTGAGGCCGTCAGAGCCTTTCTGCTTAGTTTCCGTATATCCTTCATAGATTTCTTTTGAATCTTTCTTTTCTACCTTGTGTTCGATGACCTTCTCATAAGAAACGTCTTCTGTTATCTTCACTGTCAAGACAGGAGCTTCTTTCTCTATGACGATCTTGCTTCCGACAACCAGCTTGCTCTTGTCGATATTAGGATTCTTAGCAATGATATCTTCTTCCTCGACTGAGTACAGTTTCGCGATATCCGTCAAAGTTTCTCCTACAGCAACTTCATGGAGGGATTCACTCTTGACGCTGGAACTGAGTGCACTTACCATTTCTTTTTCCGTCAGCACGTCTTCAAGGCTGGCGTTGCACTTCTTGCCTTCCCATTTTTCGATGATCTCGATGGATTTGATCTCAGCGCCTTCCATGTCACTCTTATATTTTTCTTCGATGTCTCTGAAAACTTCTTCCGCTACGGCCTTATCTTCAACTACACCGACACGCTTATTGTCTACGAAGATACCGTATGCCTTGACGTTGAGATCTCCCATATAAGTAAGTCTCTTGAGAACATCTTCAGATGTATCGATAGGCACATCCCCTGTCGTCCACACTCTGTGGAATGAGATGTCTTTTCTAGCATCGATTATAACGTCCACGTTCTTGTCTTCAGTCAATGCGCCCTGAACCAGATCCGTTATGCGCAGTACGTCATCTTTTTCTTTAACTACGCCCAGTTCTCTGCCGTTATATGAATAGGCATATGCAGAGTAGTGATTGAAAACTCCGGCTACAGCAACTGCCGCTGTCAATACTATGGCGAATACTACAAGCAGCCTTGTTTTATTATTATCGCAGAATGCATAGAATTTTTTCAGCTTCTTTGAAAGCTCTGTCTTTTCGAAATCGATACGTCTCTTCTTAAGAGAAGAGTCCGCCAGCTGTCTTGCGGCTTCTGTTCTTTTCTTTCTTTCTTTTTCGAGCTTTTTCTTTTCGCTTTCAGATTCTGCCTGTCTCTCTTTTTTGGTTCTGAAGCTGAAGAAGTCCTTCCATGAAATATGCGCTACTTCCTTGATCTCTGTGGTGATAGTCATGCCCTGGACATTTACTATGCCGCCGCCCAGCTCTGCATCTGCCTGACTCTTGGCTTCCATCATCATCTTCTCGAGACGCGCTCTGGCATCAGGATCTTTTCTGGCGAGCTTGATCAGTTCTTTTTCTTCAGCTTTTCTGATCTTTTCAAGTCTTCTTTTTTCTTCTTTTATTCTCTTAGCTTCTCTCTCAGCCAAAAGTTTAGCTTGCTTAGCCTCTCTTTCGGCCAGCTGTCTTGCTATCTTAGCCTCTTTTTCAGCCTGTGCTTTTTCCAGCTTAGCAGCTCTCTCTGCCTGCTGCCTTGCTTCTTTCTCTGCCTTGAGTGCCTGTGCCTTAGCAAGCTTTTCTGCTTTCAAAGCTCTGATCTGCTCTTCTTTGAGGTGTTTTTCTTCAAGTGCCTTCAGCCTTCTGATCTCTTTTGCTCTGGCTTCTTCGGTAAGTCTTTCGAGCCTCTGCTCTTTCTGTTCTTCCAGGATAGCTTCCACATGCTCTTGTTCAGATTTTATCTTTTCCTGCTGCTGAGCAAGTTTTTCCTGTTGTTCTTCAGCAAGCTTATTAGTATGTTTTCCCGCTGCCCATGAAATCATGTTGAGCTTTACATCCTGAGCTTCCTGTGCCATCAGAAGAGCTTTCTTGGCTTCTTCAAGATCTGTCTCAGGAACGGTCTGGACCTTAGGCTCAACCTTGACTTCTTCTTTAGCTTCTGCGGCAGGCGGAATCTGTTCTTCTGCGCTCTTGCGCTTAGCTTCCATCGCTTCCAAAGCAGCTTTTCTAGCTACCTCTTTAGCCTGCTTCTCTGCCTCTTCGGCCTGCTTTCTCTTGCGCTCTGCCTCTTCTTCGATCAAAGCTGCACGCCTCTGGGCTTCGAGAGCTTTCTGCTCCTGAAGTCTTTTTTCATACTCTTTGCGAGCAAGCTCAACTCTTCTCTGTTTTTCTTCAAGAGCATCTCTTCTGGCCTGCTGAATGATCGCCTGCTTAGCTGCGATTATGTCTTCAGTTTCCTTCAGCTGGATAGTTTCTTGCGCCTGCTCTATTTCTTCAGGGACTTCATCTACGCCTGTCTGCTTCAGATTATCTATGCTGGCCCTCAGTTTCATTATGTCTTCATAGACTTTTCTGGCATCTTCATTATGCTTGATGAATTCTTCCCTGCTCATCGTATCTTCATATGCACGCTCTTCTGCCTTGGCAGAAGCATCACCAGCCGGTACATTGTTTTCTGCGTAGAAACTATCTGCAGGTCTCTTTTCTATTGACTTATCAGATTTATTTTTTCTCTTGTTACTTCTGCGAAGCATTTACACTTTTCTCCCGTTTCAAGCATTCCGGTGTCCTTACAATCCGGGCACCTATGTTTCACATCCATGTGATCTATCTCAAATCCGTTATCGGTAAGCAGGAAAGCTTTCTCCGTATTGAGGTGATCCATACGCTTTTTCAGCGCTTCCATCGCCTCTTTCCTGTCTACTCTGTCGGATATGATCATCCTTGACATTTCCGAACTTATTCCCGTAAGTTCTTCTTCGATTTCTCTTATCCTAGGAACTGCATCGTAGACTGCACTTCTGCGTTCTTCTGCGGCCTCTTCGTTTTTCTGACGCAGCATCTCAAAATACTTCAGTATTTCTCCGCTTGTCACTTCCTTCTTGTCGCTGCCGCCGCCTGCATTTCCTGAAGATTCTTCCTCATACCAGTTTATGAGGACTTTATTGACATAGTTTATATTAGGATTGCTTATGCCTGAAGTCTTGCTGCATGCCGTAAGTACGCGATCCAGCGAAAACCCCATAGTTTCAAACCATGTGTCCATGATGCGCCGTTCTTCCTCTGTAGCATTTCTCGAAAAGCCCAACGCCTGGAACACTCTCTTATATAAATACTGTTTCTTCTCATTCTCGCTGAGATGCTTCTCTACAGAAAGTACATCCCGCAAGCCTTCAGCTGCCCACGCTTTGATGACTGCCGCTATGTATTTGATATCTTTTTTCTTTTTCTGCAGGCAGTAAGAATATCCGTAAACGACTACTTCCGGAGCTGCTCCGTAATCATTTATCCATGAAAGCACTTCCATAAGTTCAGTACCGCTTATGACTCTTCCTGTTATCTTTTCGATGGCGGCGAACATATCTTTGATGTCTTTGTCCGCCATCAGGCTTTTAGTATTATGATCCGCAGCATAGCTCTTCTTGCTGCTCTTACCATACAGCTGCCCTTTGAGAGTGACGAATTCAACATCATAGTTGAACTTATCTTCAGGATTTGTCCTGATTTTTCTGACAGCCCCGATCTTTTCCCAATATGTCCACGCCTTAAGAACATCTTCGTGCTCCAAACTGAGATGCCTTGCTATCTCCTCATTGGTGATATCAAGGTCTAAATCAGCATACATCAAAGCCAGGAGATATACTTTGACGAAATCTCCCGGCGCTGATGCCATATGCTCATTTATGAATATATTTTCCACACCGGTATCCAGCAGGAAATAGTCATTTATCTTTTCTCGTTTGAAGCTCATTTGTCCTCCGGATCGGCAAATCTCGCCGATCTACTGATTATTTTTAATATCCCGGCACATTGCTGCCGTTTGCGCTGTCCACGAACTTAGTCAGCTTATCGAGCCATGCAACCTTGACAGTCCCTGTCGGACCGCTTCTCTGTTTAGCCACGATAACTTCGCATTCTCCCACCGCCTCTGTATCTTCGTTATAGTACTCATCTCTGTAGAGGAATATAACGATGTCGGCATCCTGCTCGATGGATCCTGATTCTCTCAGGTCGGAAAGCATCGGTCTGTGGTCTGTTCTCTGTTCCGGTGCTCTGGAAAGCTGTGAAAGCACCAGTACCGGACAGTCAAGTTCTCTTGCCAGCAATTTCAGGTTTCTTGAAATAACGGATATTTCCTGAGTTCTTGAATCTGATTTGCCTTCAGGATTCATCAGCTGCAGGTAGTCGATAACTACGAGATCAAGGCCTTCTTCTGCCTTGAGTCTTCTGCACTTACTCTTCATTTCCATGATATTGATGCCGGCAGTATCGTCAATATGTATCCTCGCCTTGGACAATATATCCAGTGCGATGTTGATGTCATCCCAGTCGCGGCGCTCCAGCTTACCTGTCTTCAGAGCCTGCATGCCGACCTTTGATTCCATTGAGAGGAGTCTCTGTCCCAGCTGTTCTTTTGACATTTCCAAGCTGAATACCATTACGGACGCCTTTCCCTTGACCGCTGCATTGAGCGCCAGAGAAAGTGCGAAAGCTGTCTTACCCATGGCAGGTCTTGCCGCCAGTATTATGAGGTCAGACCTCTGAAGTCCCGATGTCATATTATCAAGATACTTGAATCCTGTAGTTACACCGGTAAGTCCGCCGTCCAGCTTAGATGCCTTGTCAATGATCTCTATATTAGTAAGGAGTACGTCCTTGATATGGCTGTACTGCCCCTTCTGTCTTTTCTGGGAAATTTCAAAGATGCCGCTTTCAGCATAATCCAAGATCTGTCCTGCATCCATGCTTCCTTCATATCCTTTGGCTACGATATCGTCTGCAGTGCCGATCAGCCTTCTGATAGAAGCCTTCTCTGCAACGATCTTACCGTATTCCATGGCATTGGAAGTAGTCGGTGTCCCTGCGGAAAGTGATGCTATATATGCTCTTCCGCCTACCATATTGAGGCTGTTTCTCTTCTTCAGCTCTTCTGATACGGTGAGGGCATCTACAGGTGCACTTTTTCTGTGAAGATCCAGGATCGCCTTGAATATCTCCTTATGGTTCTCGTCGTAGAAATCTTCTGCTCTTACGACTTCCACAACATCGAACAGGGCGTCTTTGCTAAGCAAAGCTGCGCCTAATACTGATTTTTCCGCTTCTATACTATGCGGAGGGATTCTTCCATCCATAGGTCTCTCCTGTAAACTAAATAGTAACTGTTACTTTGAGTTTTGCTGAAACTTCAGGGAAAAGCTTCACTGTTACTTCTGTGTCACCTGTCTGCTTGATAGGCGCTGCCAAGTCGATCTTCTTCTTGTCTACCTTGATACCTTCCTGCTTTTCGAGAGCTTCTGCTATATCCTTAGAAGTGATGGAACCGAACAACTTGCCGTTTTCTCCGCCCTTTGACTTGACGATAACAGTGATTTTGCTCATTTCTTCAGCCTGCTTCTGAGCCGCCTCCTTCTGAGCTTCTTTCTTTTCAGCTGCGATCGCCTTCTGCTTTTCCAGGTTTCTCACGTTTCCTTCAGTAGCTTCTTTAGCAAGGCCTTTCGGCAGCAGCATGTTTCTCGCATAGCCGTCACTTACCTTAACAACTTCTCCTGCTTTACCTGTACCTTTAACGTCTTTTAACAGTATTACTATCATGATTATATCCTCCTAATGTGTAGTTCTCACGAAGTTCTATTTCTCAAGAGCTTCTTTAATTTTTTCCAGTATTTCTTCAGGTGTATCATCCACCTGGGCTCCGGCAGTATTGAGATGCCCTCCGCCGCCGAATTTTTCCATAACCACCTGAACATTTATATCGCCGAGTGATCTTGCGCTGATCACTGTCTTGCCGTTTTCGTTACGTCCCGCTACGAAGCTGGCCTTGATCCCCTTGATGGTCAGCAGCTCATCTGCTACCTGCGAATTCACTATCTGAGAATTGATGTTTTCTCCCGGGCAGACCGACATAGCGATGCCGCCTTCATAGAACTTGGCATTTGCCAGACAGAGCGCCTTGACACGAAGACTCTCTGAGTCTGCCTGGAAGTATCTTCTGACATTTACTAAATCAGCGCCTGCTCTTCTGAGCCATGAAGCCGCTTCAAAAGTTCTTACTCCGGCTTTTACGGCGAATCTATTGGTATCTACCATTATTCCTGCCATCAAAGCATCTGCTTCAAGCTTGGTGAGAACTTTCTTCTTGCTCTTTTCATTGGCATACTGCAGAACCTCCGTCACCAGTTCCGATGCAGACGATGCGTATGATTCCATATATGACATGATCTGATGCTGCAGCACATCTTCAGCTCGTCTGTGGTGGTCGATAACTACTGTTCTTTTGACCTGTTCAACAAGCTCGATGGATTCAACAAGCTGCGGTCTGTGAGTATCAACTACTACTACAAGTGAATTTTCATCGGCAAGGGATAACGCCTTTTCTGTAGAAATGAAGCTGTATTCATCAGTTTTCTTGGCATCTTCTATCATATCTACCATAGTATCGTTGTATGCGTTAAGTACTATGAAAGCTTCTTTGTCAACGATCCTTGCCATCCTGTATATGCCGAGAGCTGCTCCGAAGCTGTCAAGATCCGGATTTTTATGTCCCATGATAAAGATTTTAGATGACTGAGTCATCAGAAGCTTCAGTGCGTGGGCGATGATCCTCGACTTGCCTTTGAAGCCCTTTTCTACGCTCTGAGATTTACCACCGTAGTATTCTAAGTTGGCAACGTTTTTAACTACTGCCTGGTCTCCGCCTCGTCCCAGTGCCAGATCCAGGGCACCCTGTGCGTAATCTTCGCATTCTCGAGTTGTCTTTCCACCGATACCAATGCCGATACTTAAGGTTGCCGGGAAGTCGATCTCTGTTTCTATCTGACGTATCTCGTCTAATATCTCGAACTTGTTAGCGACCAGTGTTTTGTAATTCTTATGAGTCAAGACCACTTCATAAAGGTGGTCTCTGTATCTTGCGATCGCTGCGCCCAGCTCCTCTGCCCATGCTCTGATATGTTTATCTATCTCTGCCGAAACGGCCAGTTCTCTTCCTTCGCCGGCACTGTTCATCAGCTCATCGAAGTTGTCCACATTGATAAGTGCGATACATGGCTGATTATCAGTGTACATATCCTTGAGATTTTCAAACGCCGTGATATCCAGAAAGTACAGCATTATAGTTGCTGTTTCTCCTTCTCCTACGAAACCTGCCTGGATCTTGAACGCCTTATCGTTTCTCTTGAGAACGATGAATGATCCGTCTTCTGCTGCTTTGATGATATCCTGCACCTTCACTCCTGTAAGCGCGAATATATCATTGCCCACTATGCCATCGTATTTAAAAACTTCGGCTATTTTACTGTTAGCCCTTGTTACCTTCCCCAGCTGATTTATTATACAAGTCGGGACTATGGAGTAATGCGCCAGTAATTTTTCTATTCTTCCTGCGTACATATTTTTCTCCTGCGCTCATTACGCGCTTCCTTTACTATCTTCCTGATGGTCTGCTTCCCATTCTCGCTCTCAATCCGAAGAACATATCTGCCATGCCAAGCAGTACCATGAATGTCTTGCCGAATGATGATACACACATGCATGCGCAAGCTATCACCGAAACCACCTGCGGTACTTTCTTGAAATGGAAGAACATGAACACTACAGCTATTGCCTGAAGTACGAATACCAGATCGAAAATGGTGCTGAAGTTAGCGTATATTATTTCTCCCATCTTAGCTTCAGAATCCAGCATGATCCATCCTATCAGATACATGACCATTACTGCCATCGCCGTGCCGTGAGGGAAGGTAAATTCTCTATACTTAGGCATTTTCTTAACTTCACCGTTCTTGCTCATTATCCTGCTCAGTATGATATATGCTATATATGATGTTATCGCACCCATGAACAGTATGCCTGACGGTACCAGCAGGAAACTCTTGCTGTACATTTGCATGAGGAATTTCGACATCTCTGCTTCGCTGATTCCGCCTGCTCCAAAGGCTTCTACCAGTGCGGGATTTGATGACATCTGATCCGATGCGATCTCTGCCGCTTCAAGGAGCTGAGCATATACGCCTTGTCCTGAAAAGGATGCTATCATCAGTATCACTGCCGCCATAGTGCAGATTCCCATCATAGAAAGAAGCACTACTCTGTAAGGCGGAAGTATGCCTATTCTTATGTGTTTCGGCATTACTAAAAATGGAATTACTATTGTTAAAATAAATATTACCGAAAGGTACATTCTGTCTCTCCTAAAAGTGTTTATACGTAACGATTATTATAACACAAAAAAGCAGGCTTGTCTTCCCACTAGATGTTGGGGGTGTCGCCTGCCTCTACACAGCACTCTCCATATATATCAAAATTGCTGCCTCTCGCGTTTCATTTAACTTCTCCATATCCCCTGTTTTTTCACAGAAAGAATGTATGTATCCGTCAAGTTCTGCAATGATATCCTGCCGCTGCTCCTCTGAAAGTACCGGAGGCTGATAAGTATCGATCTGCTGTCTGTATTCATCAAGGATCCTGCTGGATGTCAGCTGTCCGGTCTCGCCTGCAAGCTTTACGATTTCCTGACTTACATCAAAAAGTAGATCCCCCGGATTTCCGGCAAAATATTTTTCTGCTATTTTCACCTCTTTTATAGTCTGCTGTACAAAACGCACGATCCGAACTTCCGGATCACTATCATCACCTCTATAGTACTGATGCAGTTTTTCATCGAAATCAGTAGCCACGAGAAGGCGTCTGTTTATTATATATTCGACTAAATCAACGCCGAGAGTATCCGGATCCAGATCTATCTTATTATTTACAATATATTCTTTTATCGGCTCAACGCCTGCCATTCCATATTTAGGGAAGAACTGCCCAACTGCCAGACTCAGGGCTTCCGCCTTGTCCTCGCTGCATCCCAGCGCTCTTGCCATCCGGCCACTGGCCGAAGCAGCGATACGCTGATATCCTTTTTCACTGCGACCGGATCCCAAGTCAGCTTTGCCTGCCAGCGAAGAATGGATCATAATGATATCGAAATACTCTTTGATACGTTTATAATAGAGCGGCATTTTTTCAAGCGGTTTTTCTACCATTCTTTTTCTGATCATGGCTTAAATACCTCACATTTCGAGTTATGACGTCGTCAATTATTATTATACCATTCTTTCAACTATCTGGGCATTAAAAAATCCCCGAGCATTCGCTCGAGGATCTCATATTTTTTATTATTCGATCACCGAATTAGTCAGCTGTGTAAGGCAGCAGAGCAACGATTCTAGCTCTCTTGATAGCCTTAGTAACTTCTCTCTGGTGGATAGCGCAAGTTCCTGTGATTCTCTTAGGCAGGATCTTACCTCTTTCAGTTACGTACTTCTTGAGTTTATCTACATCTTTGTAATCGATTACTTCAGTCTTGTCCGCGCAGAACTGGCAAACCTTTTTTCTTCTCATGCCGCCGCCACGTCTCTTGTTGTTTTCCATGATTAATGTTCTCCTTTCTTTTAGAATGGTATATCGTCGTCCTGGATAGCCTGAAAACCTTCAGGTATTCCCATGTCTCCGCCTGCAGGCGCTGCCTGCTGAGGTCTTGACTGGAAGCCGCTTCCGCCGCCCTGAGCTCTGTCGCCCCATTCTAAAAATTCTACTCTGTCGGCTACTACATCTGTTGTGTAAACAGTCTGGCCGTCTTTATTGGTATAGCTGCCTGTCTGGATTCTTCCCTGAATTCCAACAAGTCTGCCCTTTGCCAGGAATCTTTCGCAGTTCTCAGCTTGTCTGCCGAAAACAGTGATTCTAGGAAAATCTGTTTTCTTTTCCTGACCTGATCTTGCAGGTCTGTCGATAGCAAGCGTGAAAGTCGCTACCGCCATCTGGCTTTCGGAAATATACCTAACTTCAGGGTCTCTGGTCAATCTGCCAATCAGTACTACACTATTCATACTGCACCCCTTTTCTTATTTTTCGTCTTTGTTGACGATGAGATGTCTCATTACGCTGTCAGCGATCTTCATTCTTCTGTCAAGTTCTTTTGGCAGAGTTGGCTGTGCCTTGAATTCAACAACAACGTAGTATCCTTCGTTCTTCTTCTGGATCGGATACGCGAGCTTTCTCATTCCCCAAACGTCTACATTACCAACTTCACCTTCAGCAGCGATGATTTCTTTAACCATTTCTACTGCAGCTTCTTTCTTGTCGTCTTCTAATGCAGGGTCAAGGATGAACATTACTTCATAATTTGTCATTTTTTTCACCTCCCTATGGACTAAATGGCGATGGGCCCATCCCATCGCAAGGACCACGCAAAAAACGCGTGCTTATATATTATACATGAATCTCAAGTGAATTCAAGTATTTTTTTATTTTATTTCAGCTTTGATTAGGTATTAATTTTCAGGAACTTCAAGGCCTCCGAGGACTGATTCCATAAATTCGTCTGTCACTATTATATTCCAGCCATAATAACCGTTGTCTGTCATAGGAACGAAAACTTCACGCTCTATCCTCTTATCGCTTTCAGCTGCCTTTTCTATTTCAGCTACATAGAGTTCCAAACACTTGGCATTGAGCGCTTCTTTGTCTCCTATCTCTTTTTCATAGAGATTCTCCATTATATAGTCATATGACTCTTTTTTATACTTATCCATGACCTTGCTGAAATCATTGCTCTTTATCATGACTTTGGCCACTGCCGACTTGTTTTTCTGTTTTACTATCTCGATCTCATACTCGAAATTATCGAATATCGCATCGCTCATCTTGCCCAGCATCTTTTCATCGCCTTCAGCATTGCACAGGAAATTGACATATGCATTGTCCATATATCTCTCCATTTCCTTGCCGTCCTGCGCTTTGAGTGCTTTGAGAAAATCATCGGCCGCTTCTGCAGGAGTGGTAGTCGCCATATTTATGACACTGGTCTGCATGAATATTGCTATCAGTGCCGTTATTATTGTTTTTACTATGTAAGGCATATACGATTCTTACCTCTCACATTACTACTTTAATTTCTCTAATTCAGTGTTGTGTGTCTTGCTTATAGTCGAATAATAGCTGACCATCTTAGATGCCACTTTATCATCCCATGTCGAGCTTGATGCATATCTCTTGTTCACATCAGAGATCCTGTTGCCTGAATAAAGTCCTGCGCCCGGCGTCAGATAATTTCGCGCGAGACCTCTTGCAACGACATCGATCCCTTCAGCCTTTGATGAGAATTTGATATATCCGCCGCCCCAGCCGAACATGTTGTTTCCGACACCGTTGATAGTACCGTTGCCGCTCTCGATAGCGGCTATAGCCATTACAAATAAACAGTTGATGCCGTAATCCTGTTCAGCCTGCCAGAAGTCCTTCTCAAGACCTACCAGTCCGTGAGAAGTTACCTTCTTCAGGTCTTCAACAGTGACTCCGCTCGGCTTGCTGACATCGAGGGCCATCACCTGAGAAAGTGAATATGCCGGTATATAATTGGCATCGAGGACTTCATCTACTGCAGTCTGCCTCAAAGCATCGGCAGGGTCTGCAGGTTCGGCTTCTGCCATCTTCTTTTCTGTTGCTGCCGCCGCGGCTTCTGCCGCATCGGAATGTATCTTATTGACACCGCAAAAGATCCCGACTATCAGCAGCAAAACGCTGACTCCCAGCACTGCACCGATCATTATGAGCTGTTTCTTTGAGATTTCAGCCTTTTCCATACTTTGACCTCTCATTTACTATAACTTACTTCCAAAGCTTCTCAGGATAAAGCCCCTTATCCTTCATAGCTTCTAATGTATTCTTAACGTCTTCTTTATCTTCCTTGTAAGTAACTCCGCACCACTTATCAGGTGAAGTCAGTACCTTGACACGAGCCTTACCGTTCTTGATAAGCGAGTCTACTGTAAATGGCAGCAGATATTCTCCCTTCAGTGGATTCTCTGCAAGCGCCTTGTCCAGGAACGCAGGAAGTCCTGCTTCAAGTTCCTTCATCATGGCTGCGCTGAATCCCCAGAAGTTCATGGATACTACTGTTCCTTCAGGAAGCACTGTCCAGCTTTCACCGTCATCCTCAGTAAATGCGATGCCTTCTTCCTTCATTTCGATCTTCGTTCTTTCAGTAACCCCGACCAGATATCCGTTTTCGTCAAGCTCGCATACGCCTCTTGCCACGTGACCGTTTTCTGTCACTGTATTTTCCAGCTTATATCCTGCCATGCAGAATTCATACTTGTCCCCATCTTCATTCTTAAGAAGATATTCATACAGACTTGAGAAAGCTCCCGGTCCGTAATAGTCATCCGCGTTGATAACTACGAACGGTCCGTCGATCAGATGTCTTGCCGCCATTACGGCATGGGAAGTCCCCCAAGGTTTTTCTCTTCCTTCAGGGATCTCATATCCTTCAGGAATATCTTCCAGCTTCTGATATGCATACTCAATATCAAGGAATCGTCCTGCTCTTTCATCTACCAGTTCCCTGAATACATCTCTATGCTCTTCTCTGATGATGAAAACTACCTTGTTGAATCCTGCCAGCATAGCATCATACAGCGAGAAATCTAATATTATCTCACCTGCATCCGTCATTTTATCCACCTGCTTGGATCCTCCGTATCTTGAACCCATTCCTGCAGCCATTATTACTAAAGTCGGTTGATTTTTAAACATTTTAAAGCCCTCTTTTTATACATTACTTTAGACCGATTCTATCATTCTATGGTATAATATGTCCAGCTTCTTTTAAGAAAGGACTTTTTTATGGAAAAAAAACTGATCTTTATAACGGGTTTTTTTGGCGCTCCGCTCCTGCAAAGAGCACAGCAGCTTGCTGAAGAACATGATCTCCCGCTGATCTCTCTGGATGAAGAAATAGAAAAGGCCGACGGACGCTCTGTCCGCCGCATCTGCATGATGATGGGAGAGCACGAATATAGAAATAAAGAATACGAAGCATTAAAAAAGCTAACAGAGTGCGCTTTGGAAGAAGCCGCCGGAGACGAAACTCCGCGAAGCGATGCTGTAGTTTTATGCGGTGACGGCGTACTTCACGATGATATGTCCCGAGACTTGATAACTTCTCATCAGCTCATAGTTCTCGGCGGCGATATGTCATGCGATGAGCTTTGGGAAAATGCGAAAACGATAGAGGGAAGCTGCCATGCATTCATGCACTTCGGAAATGAGGAAGAGAAACGTGCAGCTTTTGACGACCTATACGAAAGGCAGCGTGTACTTTTCACGCCTTATATTTAAATATCAAGTACGACAACTATAAAATTATTAAACATTATGGAGGATGACATGATTTACAGAAGAGAAGATGCAGCTAAAGCTGCTGCAATGGAAGTTGGTAAGAAAATGGTAGCTGCTGCTATCACTGCTCCTAAGGGCTGCGGCCACGATAACGTTGAAGCTGTTATGCTGGACGGCGAAGAAATGATGCAGCTCGCTAAGATCACTCGCCAGATCGGTGAAGAAACAGGTGTTGATTTCTTTGTAAGAGATGCTCACACTATCGAACTGAGCCACTGCATCGTACTGATCGGTGCTAACAATAATCCTATCCTGCTGGATGGATGCGGACTGTGCGGACTGGAAAACTGTGCTAACACTAAGGCTGCAGGTGCTAACTGCGCGTTCAACATCGTTGACCTGGGTATCGCGATCGGATCAGCTGTAGGCGTTGCTGCAGATAACAGGATCGACAACAGAGTTCTTTTCTCAGCCGGCGTTGCCGCACTGAAGATGGATGGACTCTTCTCAGATAACGTGAACGTTTGCTTCGCTATCCCTCTTTCTACATACAGCAAGAACATCTTCTTCGACAGAGAAGCTGACGATTCACTGCTGAATAAGGGACTGTAAAAAGATTTAAAGATCTCAAATATTATATAAGACCGATAGGGTTTTCCTATCGGTCTTTTCTATTTTATATCATTTGATGCTCTCTTTATTATTTCTGCTATCGCTGCGATTACTAACACACCTAGGCACCATCCCGCCAGCACATCCGTAGGGTAGTGGACGCCGAGATATACTCTGCTGACTCCGATCAGTACCATCGGGATCGCCAGCAATACTGTCAGGATATCAGCAAGTCCGGGATCTGTCACATTCCTGCGGATAAGCCATATGGCCATCCCATAGAAAAACATGCTCGTTATAGAATGACCGCTCGGAAATGACCAGCCGCCCTGCTCGATAAGAAACATCGCCTGATCAGGACGCGGGCGCATCACTATCGCCTTGATACCTTTATTGGCGAGAGATACGAAAAGTGCACCTATGGAAAGTGGCACACCGTATGTCAGCCGGGTCTTTCTAAATGCCAGCAATATCAGGCAGATCACAGTTATTGTCTGCCAGTTTCCCATGTATGTTATAGCCTTCATTACCGGTGTCAGCCAGTCGCTTCTCGTTGAAATCACTGCGTTTCTAACAGGATCGTCTATCAGCGATGCATCACCCACTTCCACCATCAGCCACAAGGCAAAGAAGGCCGCCAAACATGTGGATATAATGCTTATTATTTTTATTCTATTCTGTTTTTTAAAGTTTACCGTTCTTTCTTTCATAAGCTAATTATACACTATTTTCCCCACTTGTTCGATAAATATGGTATACTATATTCTATTAAGGGCATTAATATTATGCTCTGACAGGAGGAGAGACTAATGAAAATAATACCGAACATACCGAGCTTCATCAAACTGATACATTGTTTGAAGTATCTCAATAAACATAAGAAAGCTATTGAAAATGCAAAAGCTGCAGGTGATCTTGAAAAAGAACGCGAACATATCTTATCTGCCACTTCACTTTGGGGACCGATGGTCTTTAAGATGTTCAACAGTAAGGTAAACGTTGAAGGTTTGGAAAACCTTCCTGAAGAAGGCCCGGTCGTTTTCGTAGGCAACCATCAGGGATATGCTGATATCATAGCTTATTGCGCTGCATTCAAAAAATTCCAATTTGGCTTCATCGCTAAAGACGAACTTGCCAAAGTACCTCTTTATGGTCCTTGGATCGAAAGGATCAGGAGCGTATTCATCGAAAGAGACGATCCAAGAGCTTCTCTTAAGGCAATAAATAAAGGTATCGAATACATAAATCAGGGCTTCTCTATGGTAATCTTCCCTGAAGGGACAAGAAGTAAAGGACCTGAAGCCGGTGAATTCAAGAAGGGAGCATTGAAGCTTGCAACTAAACCGGGTGTTCCTATAATTCCTGTTTCTCTTGAAGGAAGTTACAAATTCTTCGAAGAAACCGGCAAGATAACTCCTGCTGAAGTGACACTCTTAGTACATCCACCTATCGAAACTAAGGGACTCAGCCGCCAGGAAGAAAAGGCTCTGACTGAAAAAGTCGAGAAGATAATTCTTGATGGAGTAAAGGAGCTTCAAAGCAGATCATAAAACAAATAAATTTGATTCTCCATCATGATGTCATACAAAAACGCTGCGTTACTTATCAACGCAGCGTTTTCATTATTTCTTCAATACATTTTATACCAATATCTTTATACGATTTCTGTCTTTCCTATGATGCGTTTTAGAACCCAAGTCCGAAGTTGTTCTTAACTCTCTTCATAGTTCTTTCTGCGATAGCACCTGCTCTTTCGGCCCCATCCTTCAGAACGTCCAGCAGTTCCTGACTTTCTCTGATTTCATTGAAGTTAGCCTTGATAGGAGCCAGTGCTTCCTGAGTGATACCAACCAGATCCTTCTTGAAATCGCCGTAGCCGCTTCCTGCATATCTTGCAACCAGATCGTCTACTGATTCTCCGGAAAGTGCACTGTAGATATTAAGCAGGTTGCTGACACCCGGCTTATTTTCGATATCGAATCTGATGACGCCTTCTGAGTCAGTTGTTGACTTCATGATGGACTTCTTGATCTTATTGTCTTCATCAAGCAGTGAAATCCTGCTGTGTACATTTTCGGCACTCTTACTCATCTTGGAAGTCGGATCGTCTAATGCCATTACACGAGCACCTGCCTTCAGGAATCTTCCGTCAGGAACTACGAATGTATCTTTCTTAACTGTATTGTTTACTCTGATAGCGATATCTCTGCAAAGCTCGATATGCTGCTTCTGGTCATTTCCTACGGGAACGATATCAGTATCATAAAGCAGGATGTCTGCTGCCATCAGGATAGGATAAGTGAAAAGACCTGTCGGTGCTGATTCTCTTCCCTTGCTCTTGTCCTTGAACTGAGTCATTCTGCTAAGCTCTCCTGTATATGAGTTGCAAGTCAGCACCCATGAAAGCTCTGCATGGCCCGGTACATCTGACTGAACGAAGATGATGGACTTCTTAGGGTCGATACCTACTGCCATGTAAAGTGCAGCTACGTCCAGGATATGCTTTCTAAGCTGCTTAGGATCCTGGGGAACTGTGATGGAATGAAGGTCAACGATGCAGTATAAGCATTCATTGTCGTCCTGCAGTTCTACGAACTGCTTGAGAGCTCCAAGGTAATTACCTATATGGATATTGCCTGTAGGCTGAACGCCTGAAAAAACACGTTTCATAAGTTTATCTCCTCTACTATTTGTTATCTCTGCAGTCAGGCCTATATATCCAATTTGGTCTGTTCCGCTTCTTCTTCTTTCTTTTTCTTCGCTTTCTTAGCAAGAGCCTGTTTAGCCATTTCTTCATGTTCATCTTCACGGATCACTTTCGCGATGGAGATGATTTCGATATCTTCATCTGTACGCATGATCTTAACACCCTGTGTAGCTCTGCCCAGCTTAGAAACTTCACTTGCCTTTATCCTGATGATAACTCCTTCTGAATTTATCAGCAGCACTTCGTCCTCATCGTCTACTACTGTAGCACCTACCAGCTTACCTGTCTTCTTGAACTTAGCCTTGTCATAAGTCAGAAGTCCCTTGCCGCCTCTTGCCTGTATCTTATATTCCTCTACCGGAGTTCTCTTACCGAAGCCTTTTTCTGTGACTACCAGAAGTTCTTCTCCCGGCTGAACGAGTTCCATTGATACTACTTCGTCATCATCTTCCAGCTTGATTGCTCTCACGCCGCCGGCGATCCTGCCCATAGGTCTTACATCATCTTCTGAGAAGCTGATGCACTTACCGTTCTTGGTGATGATGATAACGTTATCGCTTCCGCTTGTCTGCTTGATATCAACCAGCTCATCTCCATCCTTCAGGTTGATGGCTATGAGGCCTGTCTTCCTGTTAGTATCGAACTGTGATATCGCAGTCTTCTTGATAGTACCATCCTTAGTAACTGCGATGAGGTATTTGTCATCCATGAAATCTCTGAATGGGATAACTGCTGTTATTCTTTCACGCTGCATCAGATTTAAGAAGTTTATAGCAGGTGTTCCCTTAGCCGTTCTTGTTGCTTCAGGTATTTCGTATGCTTTTATCTTATGTGCCTTACCGGTATTGGTGAAGAACATCAGGTTATCATGAGTTGATGTCATGATCAGGCTCGTCACGAAGTCATTTTCTCTGGTTGTCAGACCTGTGATTCCCTTGCCGCCTCTTCTCTGAGTCTTATATGTGTCTGCCGGTATCCTCTTCAGATATCCCAGATGAGTAAGAGTGATAGCGACCTGCTTTTCTTCGATCAGATCTTCTTCATCCATATCGTCTGCATCTGCAGTGATCTTAGTTCTTCTCTTATCTCCGTATTTCTGCTTGATTTCAAGAAGCTCATCCTTGACTACTCCCATCAGCATCTTTTCATCTGCCAGCAGCTGGTTGTAGTAAGCGATCTTCTTCATCAGCTCAGCATATTCGTTTTCGATCTTCTCTCTTTCCAAACCCTGCAGTCTGGCAAGTCTCATATCGAGAATAGCCTGCGCCTGGATGTCAGAAAGCCCGAAGCGATCCATCAGCTTGTCCTTTGCATCGTTATAGCTGGATCTGATTATCTTGATGATCTCATCGATATTATCGAGAGCTATACGCAGTCCTTCTAAGATGTGAGCTCTGGCTTCAGCCTTTTTCAGGTCGAACTGAGTTCTTCTTGTCAGGACTTCTTTCTGATGCTTCAGGTATTCTTCTAGTATCTGATAGAGGTTCAAAAGTCTTGGCTGTCCGTCTACCAGCGCGATCATGATCATGCTGTAGTTTTCCTGCAGCTGAGTATGCTTATAGAGTCTGTTGAGAGTGATCTTAGGGTTGGCATCCTTCTTCAGTTCGATAACGATACGCATACCGTTTCTGTTGGATTCATCTCTGATCGCCGAGATCCCTTCGATCTTCTTATCTCTAACCAGCTCACCGATCTTTTCGAGGAGTCTGGACTTGTTTACCTGGAATGGTATTTCTGTGATGATGATCTGTGAACGACCTCTGTCAGTTTCTTCGATATTGGCAATAGCACGTACCATTACCTTACCCTGACCTGTCATATATGCTTCACGAGCACCCTTCTTGCCCAGGATCTGTGCTCCCGTAGGGAAGTCAGGTCCTTTGACGATCTTAACAAGATCTTCGATAGTGCAGTCTTCATCATCGATCATCTTAACTGTAGCATCGATTACTTCTCCCAGATTATGCGGTGGGATAGATGTAGCCATACCTACTGCGATACCGTTACTTCCGTTAACGAGAAGATTAGGGAATCTGGCAGGAAGTACTACAGGTTCCTTTTCTTCCTCGTCGAAGTTAGGCATGAAATCTACAGTATCCTTATCGATGTCTCTGATCATTTCCAGTGAGAACGGAGACATTCTTGCTTCTGTATAACGCATTGCCGCAGCGCCGTCGCCGTCTACTGAACCGAAGTTACCATGACCGTCTACAAGCAAATATCTTGTTGAGAAATCCTGTGCCAGTCTTACCATAGCATCGTAAATTGAGCTGTCACCGTGAGGGTGATATTTACCCATTACTTCGCCGACGATACGGGCAGATTTCTTGAATGGCTTGTCCGGAGTGATCCCGAGACCTGCCATACCATAAAGTATTCTTCTGTGTACAGGCTTAAGCCCGTCTCTTACATCAGGAAGAGCTCTTCCTACGATTACGCTCATGGCATAGTCGATGTAGGAGTTTTTCATCTCGTCATGAATCTCATGCTCGATCATTTTTTGATCTTCGATCAAATTCTGCATTGTTTAAACTCCTCCCTTCTTAAATATCGAGTGTCGCTAATTGTGCATTCTGCTCGATGAACTTTCTTCTAGGAGCTACCTTATCTCCCATAAGTGTCGTGAAGATCTCATCTGCTGCAGTCGCATCATCAACTGTGATCCTAATAAGTGTTCTGTTGTTATAATCCATTGTTGTTTCCCAGAGCTGATGGAAGTCCATTTCACCAAGACCCTTATATCTCTGGATATCAGCTTTGCCCGGCTTTTCTGCCAGTTCCTTCATCAGTTTTTCCTGCTCTTTTTCAGAGTAAGTATAGTAAACTTCCTTACCCTTCTTAGTCATGAAGAGAGGAGGCTGAGCTGCATATACATAACCCTTCTCGATGAGCGGTGTCATGTATCTGTAGAAGAACGTCAGAAGCAATGTTCTTATATGTGCACCATCGACGTCGGCATCGGTCATGATTATGATCTTATGATATCTCAGCTTCGACTCATCGAAGTCAGCTCCGATACCGCATCCGAATGCTGTTATCATATTCTTTATCTCATCTGAGCTCAAGATCTTATCGAGTCTTGCTTTTTCTACGTTCAAGATCTTACCTCTCAGCGGCAGTACTGCCTGTCTGAGTCTGTCTCTTCCCTGTTTAGCTGATCCGCCCGCGGAATCCCCTTCGACCAGGAATATTTCACTGAGTTCAGGATTCTTTTCTGAGCAGTCTGCCAGCTTGCCCGGCATTGAAATACCATCAAGTACGCTCTTTCTTCTTGTCAGATCTCTGGCTTTTCTTGCAGCTTCTCTGGCTCTGGCAGCTCTGAGACATTTATCGATGATGACTTTAGCCTGAGTTGGGTTTTCTTCCAGGAAGTACATCACGTTCTCTGCAGTCGCAGTTTCTACGAAACCCCTCATATCGCTGTTTCCGAGCTTAGTCTTAGTCTGTCCTTCGAACTGCGGCTCAGTAAGTTTTACCGATACGATAGCTGTCAGACCTTCTCTGACATCTTCACCTGAAAGTGCATCATCGTTATCCTTAAGAAGCTTAGCTTTTCTGGCATAATCATTGATAGTTCTTGTAAGTGCAGTCTTAAGACCTACCATATGAAAACCGCCTTCAGTAGTATTGATATTGTTAGCATATGAAAGCATCATTTCATTGTATCTATCTGTATACTGAAGAGCTACTTCTACTTCCCTTGTCTTATCTTTAACTTCGAAATATACTATATCGTTATGGAGAGGTTCTTTATTGGTATTGAGGTGCTTTACGAATTCCTTGATACCGCCTTCGTAATGGAATTCTTCTTCCTTTTTCTTTCCTTCTCTTTCATCCTTGAGAGTGATCTTTATGCCTTTATTAAGGAAAGCCATCTCTCTAAGTCTTCTTTCAAGAGTTTCGAAATCATATTCAGTTTCATCAAAAATTTCAGGGTCCGGCCAGAATGTACTCTTAGATCCTGTTTTTCTTGCATTTCCTATTTCTTCAAGCGGCATCACAGTCTTACCTCTTTCGTAAGCCTGCTTATATATCTTGCCGTTTCTTCTTACTTCTACTTCCATTCTTGTAGAAAGTGCATTTACTACTGATGCACCTACGCCGTGAAGTCCGCCGGATACTTTGTATCCTCCACCACCGAATTTACCTCCGGCATGGAGAACCGTATGGATAACTTCTACTGCAGGTATTCCCATCTTAGGGTGGATATCTACAGGCATTCCTCTTCCGTCGTCCTCTACAGTTATGGAATTATCTTTATGGATAGCAACTTTAATAGTAGTACAGAATCCTGCAAGCGCTTCGTCTATACTATTATCTACTACTTCATATACGAGATGATGAAGACCTCTGGGACCTGTACTTCCGATGTACATGCCGGGTCTTTTTCTTACCGCTTCAAGACCTTCAAGCACCTGTATCTGCTCGGCGCCATACTGCTGAAGCTTTTCCTCTTTCGCCATTTTTTACTCTCCTTTTTTGCAAATACTCATACACAATATATTGTAGCACAAAATTCTCTTGTTTACAATAAAATAGGCTCGTTTTGACAATTTTCTTTATTAGTATAATAAAAATCCCTAAAATCGACGATTTTTTACGAATTTAGGGATTTTTTTATTATGGGTGTACCTATGTGTTTTTATAAAATATTTAATATCACTTAAATATGTGTTAGAATACATATATAGTTTATTTTTAATAATTACAGGAGGCAACATATGGCAAAAACAGTTGGTTTCCCTATGATCAGAAATTTTTCCGGAGACAGCAGAGATTTCATTCCTAAGCTCTTCGCTTTTATGGATAGATATGAAGATGTTGAATTCTATCTGGAAGAAGGATATGGAGAAAGATTAGGATATACAGCTGATGATTATCTCAAAGCATCAGACAAAGTAAGATTCGTTTCGAGAGAAGAATCCTTCGGTAAAGATATTACTATGATACTCAAAAATCCTGAGCCGGAAGATCTGGAAATGTTAAAAGACGGTTCTACATATTTCACTATGCTGCACTATGCTACAAGACCTAAGGTAAGAGAAGTCATAGCCAGAAAAGGTCTTAAGACATTCGCTATGGACCATATAGTAGATGACAGCGGACTTAGAATATTCGCTGACTACTTCGGCACTGCATTCAACGGATGCCAGGCTGCAGTAGAAGCACTTAAGGAAGTTTATCCTGACTTTTACTCCAAAGACCGCGGTCCTATCAAGGCACTCGTTATGGGTGTGGGCGGAGTAGGTCAGAATTGTATAAGATCTCTCGAAATATTAAGTGACAGAGAATTCCTTGGTAAAGAAGCTCCCGGAATACTTCCTATAATCTGTACGAGAACTATCACAGGCCATCCTGAACTCTTTGATTCCATCATCAAGGAATGCCATCTCGTAGTAGATGCTACTCAGAGAAAAGACGAAACACAATTCGTTATGACTAACAGGCAGGTAGGACTTCTTCCTAAAAACGCAGTCATCCTCGATATCTGTGCAGACAGATATGACTTTTTAGTAGATCCTCCGCTTGTTAAAGGCGTTGAAGGTACTATCACAGGTGAACCGGGACATACAGTTATTTATCCTGACGATCCCGGGTATGCTGAGATCGAAGGTAAAATAGATACTACTAACAGAAGAGTTACCGTAAGCTGCAATGCTTGGCCGGGAATGGACGTACCTAGATCAGTACAAGTTTATTACGGACTTATGAAAAATTATGTAGGTCTCATCCTGCAGAAAGATTACGATGAAATCAGCGAAGACAGTGATAACTTATTCGAGAGAGGTCTTTACAGATCTACATTCGAATACTTCATGGATCATTGGAAAAAGTAATTTTATGAAAAAAGCCCTGCTTCTAAATGAAGTGGGGCGCTATTTTTTAAATTTCTATATCTATTTGTCCGGAAGTTATTTTGAATACTTTTCCTTCAGGAAGCTGTCTTGCTACTTTTCCGGAAATATCTGTAGTAGTTATGAATAGTTGATTTCCTCCAAGGGAATGTATAAGGAAATTCTGTCTGTCATTATCAAGCTCCGATAATACATCATCGAGAAGCAGTATAGGTTTTTCTCCCATTTCTTCTTCTATTAGTTTTATTTCCGATAATTTCAGTGAAAGGGCTGCAGTTCTCTGCTGTCCTTGCGATCCGTATTTTCTCAGGTCTATTCCGTCAGCCGAAATTTTCAGGTCGTCTTTATGAGGTCCTCTTCCTGTAGTTCTGTTTCTTATATCATCGTTTCTTGTTGATGATATTATTTCATAAAAATCGTTTTCAAGATCAGCAGAAAAACTTATATTAGGTTCATAATTAAGTTCAAGATTTTCCTTTCCTCCGGAAATATTCTTATGTATTTCTTTACTTATTTCATTTATTCTTTTTATGAATTCATTTCTTCTTGCTATTACTTTACTTCCGTATCTTGCAAGTTCGTGATCCCATATATCTAATATGGATGTTTCTATCCTTTCTTCTTTGAGATAAGTATTTCTCTGTTTCAATACTCTTTTATAATTATTGAGATCGTTATAATATCCCGGCTTTATCTGACAAAGCTCTCTGTCTATGAATTTTCTTCTTTTCTCCGGCTCATCTTTTACAATTTTCAGATCTTCAGGTGAAAATATTATTATGAATATCCTTTCAAGGAGTTCTGACGTTCTGTTTATTTTAACTCCGTCTAATTTGACACCTTTTTTACCTTCTTTATTTATTACTATTTCTGTACTATGCTCATCATCATCAAAAAAAGCAATGGTTTTTATCTTACAAAATTCTTCTCCGAATCTTATAAGCTCCTTGTCTTTCGTTGTTTTGAAAGACTTAGCCATTGCATTCAAATAAATACCCTCAAGAAGATTAGTCTTTCCCTGGGCATTATTGCCCAGGAAAATATTGACGTTTTTACTAAAGGATGTTCTTAATTCCTTATAATTTCTAAAATCTTTTAATTCTATTTCTTTTATGTACATATTTAAGTAAATATCTTTCTTTATTTACATTTATTACATTGTAGGGATCCTTACAGGAAGGATGAGATATTCGTAAGCATCTCCTTCAACAGGTCTTACTACACATGGAGATGTTCCTGTCTTGAATATCATTGAAATTTCTTCATCATCTATTACTTTGAGAACATCTATCACAAATTTTGAGTTGAAACCTATTTCCAGATCATCGCCTGTCTTTTCCATAACTATTTCTTCTCTTACATTTCCTTCTTCAGATCTTGAAGTTACTGTAAGAAGATCGTTTCTGATAGTCATCTTTATCAGGTTGTTCTTACCTTCTTTTGCAAGAAGTGATGCTCTTTCTATACTTTCAAGAAGTATTTCTTTTCCTACTATTACTTTGATAGTTCCGTCTGTAGGGATTATATCTCTGTACTTTATAAATTCACCTTCCATGAGACGAAGCACTACTTCAGTATTTCCTATATTGAATACTGCCTTCTTTGCTCCTAAGAAAATATTGATATCAGAGTCTGAATCATCATCTGAAACTATCTTACTGATCTCATTCATTATCTTTGCAGATATTATGAATTTACTTTCTTCAGCACTTGTCATGTTTTCTTTAGCAAGTGCAAGTCTGAATCCATCAAGAGAAACCATGTTAACTGAGTCTTCATTTATTTCAGTTAAGATCCCTACTAATATTCCTTTTGATTCATCTATTGATGCAGCGAAAGATGTCTTTCTTACCATATCCTTGAATATTTCTCTGTTGAATACTAACGGTCTGACATCACTTTCTTTTTCGCCTATTTTAGGAAATTCGTCTACCGGCAGGCTCATTACTGTGAATTCTGAAGAATTGGTTTTTATCAATATGCTGTTATCTTCAGTTTCTTCTATTGATATATCTTCATTAGGAAGTTTTCTGATAATGTCTCCGAATAATTTAGATATTACTACTACTGAACCTTCCTGATAAACTTCAGCTGCTATTTTCTTCTGGATGCTTATTTCAAGATCTGAAGCTGTAAGTATCAATGTACCGTCAGCTTTAGCTTCAATAAGTATACCTTTTAGTATAGGAAGTGTTGTTCTTGTTGAAACTGCTTTTGAAACAGTATTTAAAGCTTTTGCTAATGTTTGCTGGCTGCATTTGAATTTCATAATTACCTCCGAAAGAAACAAGAAAAGATTTATTTTCTTTTATATATTATTAGTAGTAATAGTAATAGGGCCTGTTGAAACTGTTGATAACTTCTGTAAGCCTTAAAACTACTGGATTATTTATTATTTAAAATCTGTTGATAACTTGTTTTTTTGATCAACATGTACTGTTGATAATTATTGTATATCTGTTTTGAGCTGTTTTATCTCATCTGCAAGGACACTGTTTACTTTTATCTCGTTAGATATTTTTTCATATGCGTGGAGAACTGTAGTATGATCTCTGCCGCCAAATGATTCTCCTATTTTTGGAAGAGATGAATCTGTAAGTTCTCTGCAAAGATACATTGCTATCTGTCTCGGATAAGAAAATTCTCTTTTTCTTTTAGCTGATTCCATATCTGAAATCTTTATATTGTATTTTTTACATACTTCTTTTTTGATAGATTCGCATGTGATATTGAAATCGCTTGTCGAGAATATATCATTGAGATTCTTTCTTGCGAATTTTACTGTTATCTTTTCATTGAATATCTTAGAGTAACTTATTATTCTTGTAAGTGCACTTTCCAGTTCTCTGATGTTGAACTTGACCTTTTCTGCTATCAGATCTATTACTTCAAGTACATCATCATCTATTTCTACTTTTTCCTGTTCTGTTTTATTACGCAGGATAGCTACTCTTGTTTCAAAATCAGGCGGCTGTATATCAGCAACTATGTTCCACTGGAATCTCGATCTCAATCTTTCATCAAGGTCAGTAAGTTTACTTGGATGTCTGTCACTTGATATTACTATTTGTTTTTTGAAATCATAAAGTGTATTGAATGTATGGAAAAACTCAGTCTGCGTAGCATCTTTGCCTTCGATGAATTGTATGTCATCTATAAGAAGTACATCTACATTTCTGTACTTATTATTGAATGCTCTCATCTTGGCATTTTTGTTTTTACCATCCTGAAGAGCTTTGATAAGTTCTGATGTGAACATTTCTGATGATACATAAAGGACTTTTTTAGATGGATTATGTTCTAATATGTAATGTCCTATGGCATGCATCAAATGTGTCTTACCAAGACCTGATCCTCCATGTATAAATAATGGATTATAAACTTCTGCCGGAGACTCAGCTACTGCCAATGCTACTGCGTGAGCATAATTGTTATTGTTTCCTACTATAAAGTTATCAAAGTTATATCTTGGATTTAAGAAATACTCTTCTCTGAACTCTTCTTCATGTTCTTTTTTGATAGGAGCTTCCTTTATTTCATTGCCTTTGATAGCTCTTTCGATTTCTTCTTCCGTTTTATTTTTGATGATTATCTTATATTTTTTGCCGTAAACTGTTTCTACAGCTCTCTCAAATACTGAAATATAACGGTTCTTAAGCACTTCTATAAGAAAATCATTTGAAGAGGCAACATAAATAACGGCCGCATCCTCATCTATTTCAAGTGGAAACAGTGGTGCGAACCATGTTCTGTAACTAACTTCAGTAACGTTAGTGCTTATTTCAGCTAATATATCTGCCCATTTTTTTTCTTCGATCTTTTTTTTCATCTATTTTCCCTCTCTGTTAAGGTGATTATATAATAACAAAAAAAGTTATCCACAGGCAATAGTTAAAAAAAACTTATTGAAAAAATAAAATTTGAGAGACTTATCCACTACTTGTGGATTAAATTGTGCAAAGTTTCAACAGGAACAACTATATGTTGGTTTTGTTCTTCTATCAACAGTAATTTCAACGATTTCATCTAATAAAATCATTTGACATGCCTAATCTTGCGGAGTATAATAGTAAAGCATATTGCATAAGTTGAAATTTAGATTTATGCGAAAAAAATTTAGGAAATAAGGAGGAATTTTTGTTATGAAGATGACATATCAGCCGAAAACAAGACAGAGAAAAAAAGAGCACGGCTTTAGAAAGAGAATGAAGACAAAGAACGGTAGAAATGTTTTAAAGAGAAGAAGACAAAGAGGAAGAAAAGTTTTATCAGCATAGAGACCGCAGCGAGTGGTCTTTTTGTATCTATGCCGATATAATTTGGTAACGTTATGCTAAAAAAGGATATACTGAGACGAAAAGATGATTTTTCTTCTATTTATAAGAAGGGAAAATCGATCGGAGAAAGATATATAGTACTCTTCTATAAGAGGAATGGTCTTTCATACAACAGAATAGCATTTTTAGCAAGTAAAAAAGTAGGAAACAGCGTACAGAGAAACAGAGCCAGAAGGCTCATGAAAGAAAATTACAGATTTTTAAAAGATGATATCAAATCGGGATATGATCTTATATTCATTGCCAGAAATACCATTAATGGCAGGAAGGCAGATGAAGTAAATAAATCTATGTCTAACGCATTGAAAAAAACAAAACTTATAGATCAGAATAAAGATCATCGGAATTAGAGGTATATAATGAAAAAGTTGATGATATTGATGATAAGAGGTTATCAGAAATTCATTTCTCCTCTCTTTCCTCCAAAATGCAGGTTTTATCCTACTTGTTCGACTTATTTTATTCAGGCATTGGAAAAGTACGGTTTTTTTAAGGGATCTTATCTTGGTATAAGAAGATTATTAAAATGTCACCCATTCAATCCGGGAGGATATGATCCTTTAAAATAGGAGGAAAACAATTAAATGTACACTATACTGGGAATCATTGCAAAGCCGATGGGATGGCTGCTTGGTTTACTGTACGGTTTGATCCAGAATTATGGTATCACTATCATTATCTTCACCATTATAGTTAAGACATGTATTTATCCATTATACATAAAACAGACTAAGTCAATGGCGAAGATGCAGGACGTACAGCCTAAAATGCAGGCTTTGCAGAGAAAATATGCGAATGATAAAGAAACTCTGAATATCAAGATGGCTGAATTATATAAGGAAGAAAAATTCAACCCTATGGGCGGATGTCTTCCTATGCTGATTCAGATGCCTATCATCATGGGTCTCTTCGCACTGCTGAGAAATCCTATGCAGTATATTTCAGATGGCGATATGATTTTCGCATTTCATGAATCTTTCTTGTGGATCGAAGACTTAAGCCAGCCGGATCCATGGATCCTGCCAATCATTGCAGGTGTTGGTACTTTCATTTCATTCTTTATGAATAAAGCACTCAATGAAAGTAATCAGCAGACTGCAGGTATGATGAAGATGATGCAGTTCATCTTCCCTGTAATGATCCTGTGGATGGCCAGAGCATTCCCATCCGGACTCGCTCTCTACTGGGCTGTCAGCCAGATCATTCAGATCTTCTTTAATATCCACTTAGCATCTATCAGAAAGAAGATGAAGAGAGAAAAAGAAAAAGA
Organism: Bacillota bacterium; assembly: GCA_017416795.1. Lineage (GTDB taxonomy): Bacteria > Bacillota > Clostridia > Peptostreptococcales > Anaerovoracaceae > Lentihominibacter. Next base: position 67,099 of record JAFQBD010000050.1, read on the forward strand.
AGCAGCAAAGAAAAGAATGAAAAAATAGATCTCACTCGATCATTTGGAGGAATATTTAAATGGACTATTCAGAAAAGTGGGGCGTTGACGTCGAGGAAGCTGTCAAGCTGGCGTTGATTGATCTCAAAGTCTCCAGAGAAGAGGTTGAGGTTACGGTTTTGGAAGAACCTTCAAAAGGTTTCTTCGGTATTGGCTCAAAATTAGCCAAAGTTAGAGTAGAAAAGATAAAGAAGGTAGAAGAAGAAAAACCTCAGCTTGATGCTCAGCCTGAAAAGAAAGAGCATAAAGAGACTAAAGCCCCTAAAAAGAATAAGGCTAAAAAAGAACATAAAGAAGCTGAAAAGAAAACTGATAAAAAAGAAGTTCATAAAGAAAGCAGCTTAAATATTGAAGTTGTAAATAAAGATGAACTTAAGGAAATCGAAGAGCATGCAGCTCTCGACTTCCTTAAAGATATGACCGGTAAGATGGGCCTTTCATTAAACCTTAAAGCTAAAGTTGGTGAAGATGTAGTTTACATCGAAATGGATGGTAAAGATTCCGGTACAGTAATAGGTAAGCGCGGTCAGACTCTTGATGCTATCCAGTATCTTACTAGTCTGGTTATAAATAAAGACAGTGACAAATATGTCAAGGTAGTCGTAGACGCTGAAAATTACAGAGCTAAGAGACAGAAGACTCTTGAGCAGCTTGCCAACAGACTGGCAGCGAAAGTTATTAAAACTAAAAAGTATGTAAGGCTTGAACCTATGAACCCTTATGAGAGAAAGGTTATTCATGCTACACTTCAGCAGAATCCTAACATCACAACAAGAAGTGAAGGCGATGAACCTTACAGAAGAGTTATAATAGAGCTGAAAAAATAATTAAGGGTCCGCAAGTTATTTGCGGACTTTTTTTTCAATTTAACGGAGAGATGAAATGGAAGATACTATAGCTGCAGTTGCAACGGCCTATGGCGAAGGCGGGATAGGAATAATAAGAATAAGCGGAGAAAATTCCTTAAGCATATTAAAGGAAGTTTTTGACCCTGCAGCAGATAATAAAGAAATCACCAGCAGAAGGATGACTTACGGTAAGATCATCGATAAAGATGCTGATCAGATAATAGATGAAGTACTTGCTGTTTATATGAAGGGTCCTAAGACATATACAGCTGAAGATGTTGTAGAAATAAATTGTCATGGCAGCATGGTCTCCCTTCGTAAGACTTTGGCTTTGGTACTTCGCAAAGGCGCTCGTCTTGCTGAACCGGGAGAATTCACAAAGCGCGCTTTTCTTAATGGGCGCCTTGACCTTTCACAGGCAGAAGCAGTAATAGATGTTATAAAGGCGAAAACAGATAAAAGTTTCGATGTTGCCCTTTCTCAACTGGAAGGAACACTGTCGACAAAGATTTCCGAAATAAGAGCAAGACTTTTAGATTTGCTTGTAGACATTACTGTCAACATAGATTACCCTGATGAGGATATCGAATATATTACTTATGAGAAGCTGGAAAAAAATATATCGTCAATAGGCGAAATGATTGAAAAATTACTGTCTACAGCCTCTACTGGACGTATGATAAGAGAAGGTATCAGGGTAGCCATAGTGGGAAAACCGAACGTTGGTAAGTCTTCACTTATGAACGGACTTCTTAAGGAAACTAGAGCTATCGTTACTGAAGTGCCGGGAACTACGAGAGATACTATAGAAGAAGCCATAAGCATCAGAAATATTCCTGTTTATCTTGTGGATACTGCAGGGATAAGAGAAACAGATGATATGGTAGAAAAAATAGGTATAGAAAAATCCAAGGAAGCATTCAACAATTCCGATTTTGTGATATTCATCCTAGACGGCAGCGTGCCACTTTCTCAGGAAGACAGAGAAATAGCCGAGTATTTAAAAACGAGAAAATCCCTTGTGCTTATAAATAAGAGTGACCTCACTCAGGCATTTACTCATGACGAAGTGAAAGAAATGATACCAGATGCGAAGATAATAGAAACTTCATTCATCATGGGCGAAGGAATCAATGAGATAGAAGAATTCATCGAAGAGATGGTATATGGCGGAGAAATAGTTCAGAGTGAAAGTCTCATGGTAAATAATGTTCGCCATATCGAGCTGCTTAACAAAGGAAGAGATTCACTGAGAGATGCTCTCAATATGGCTCAAATGAAGGAAGCACTTGATTTTATCGAGATCGATGTAAAAAATGCTTATGAATTTTTAGGTGAAATCATCGGAGAGACAGTATCTGATGATATAATAGATGAAGTATTCGCCAGATTCTGTTTAGGCAAATAGTAGTATATATGATAATAGGCCATAGGAGGCTATAAGTAATGGAAAAGTTCTTAATGGGAACATATGACATAATAGTAGTAGGTGCAGGTCACGCAGGATGTGAGGCCGGACTTGCTGCAGCAAGAATGGGCAAGAAGACACTGCTTCTCAGTATAAATTTGGAAGCAGTAGCTATGATGGCATGCAATCCGTCTATCGGAGGAACAGGTAAGGGTCATCTTGTTCGTGAAATAGATGCTCTTGGCGGTGAGATGGGTCTTAATATAGACAAGACATTTATCCAGAGCAGAATGCTCAATACTGCTAAAGGACCTGCCGTACATTCTTTGAGAGCTCAGGCAGATAAAAATCAATATCATATAGAAATGAAGAAAACTCTTGAAGAAGAACCTAACCTGGATCTCAAACAGGGGGAAGTTATCGATATTTTGATAGATAATGGAAAGGCTCACGGAGTTCTGCTTAAGACGGGAGCTATGTACGAAGCCAAGGCTGTCATACTTGCTACAGGTACTTTCCTGGCAGGAAAGATTTTTATCGGGGACAGCGCATTTGACAGCGGTCCTAACGGACTTGCTCCATCGATGGATCTTGCTGCGAAGCTGAGAGAACATGGTCTTCCTATGAGAAGGTTCAAAACTGGAACTCCTGCAAGAGCTCTCGCGAAGACTTTTGATTACGATAAGATGATACCGCAGGAAGGCGATGAAGAAATCGTACCTTTCTCTTTCATGAATGATGATCTTCAAAAGGACCAGGTGAAGTGCTGGCTCACATATACTAATGAAGAAACTCATAAAGTTATCAGAGCTAACTTCCATAGGTCTGCACTTTTCGGTGGACAGATAGAAGGCGTAGGCCCTAGGTATTGTCCATCCATAGAAGACAAGATCAATAGATTTGCTGATAAGGAAAGACATCAGCTGTTCATAGAACCTGAAGGATTATATACAGATGAAATGTATATCCAGGGAATGTCTTCAAGTTTACCTGAAGATGTACAGGAAAAGTTTTATCATACGATAGAAGGATTGGAAAACATCGAGATAGTAAGACCTGCTTATGCTATAGAATATGATTGTATCGATCCGCTGGATCTTAAACTTTCACTTGAAAACAGGCACATCGAAAATCTGTTTTGTGCCGGTCAGTTCAACGGAAGTTCCGGTTATGAAGAGGCTGCTGCACAGGGACTTATGGCCGGAATCAACGCTGTATGCAAGATAAATGGCAAAAAAGAGTTCGTTCTCGACAGAAGCGAGGCTTATATTGGCGTTCTAATCGACGATTTAGTGACTAAAGGTACCAATGAGCCTTACAGAATTATGACCAGCAGAGCGGAATATAGGCTGGTTCTGAGGCAAGACAACGCAGATTTGCGTTTGACAGACCGAGGATACGAGGTTGGATTGGTAAAAAAAGACAGATATGATAGATTTCTGGAAAAGAAAGCCATCGTAGAAGCAGAAACAGAAAGACTTAGGAAAAAGATAGTAAAACCTGAAGATGCCAACAGTTTTCTGGAAGAAAGAGGAAGTACACCTATAAAAGGAGCAACTCCTCTTATCGAACTTCTTAAGAGACCGGAAATCACATACGATGATTCAGCAGCTATCGATGACGAGAGACCTGCCCTTTCCAAGCATCAGAAAACTATGATGGAAGTTCAGATAAAATATGAAGGATATATCGCCAAACAGCAGCAGCAGATCGACAAGTTCAAGAGACTGGAAGATAAGAAGCTTGATCCTGAATTCAACTATGATGAAATAGAAGGGCTTAGAATCGAGGCTCGTCAGAAGCTGAATCAGTTCAAACCTTTATCAGTAGGACAGGCTTCCAGAATATCCGGCGTATCACCGGCAGATATAAATGTACTGTTAGTTTACCTTGAGAAGATGAGAAGAAGAGGCAAATGATCATAATGTATAATTTTAGAGAAATCTTTAGAAAACTCGATATTGGATTCAGTCCTGACAAAGAAGATAAACTTGTCGGTTATATGGAAGAGATTTTGGAACTAAACCAGCATATCAACCTTACTGCTATAACCGACAGAGAAGAGTTCATTAAGAAACATTATATAGATTCTCTTCTCTGTGTTGGATACGAAGAGTTCAAGAAGGCGAAGACTATAATAGATGTAGGAACAGGCGGAGGTTTTCCCGGAGTTCCCCTTGCTATAGCATTTCCTGAGAAAAAATTTATATTGATAGATTCTCTTAACAAGAGGATCAAGATAATCAATGATCTATGTGCTAAGCTGGGAATAAAGAATGTAGAGGCTGTACATGGACGTGCAGAAGAGCTGGCAAGAAGAAAAGATATGAGAGAAAGTTTCGACCTTTGCGTATCTAGAGCCGTTGCCAATATGAGTACCCTTGCTGAATACTGTCTGCCTTTCGTAAGGAAGGGAGGCGTGTTCATAGCATACAAAGGACCGGACTGTGGTGAAGAATTGAACGCTGCGGCTAAAGCTATCAAAGTACTTGGCGGCAAGATGATAAAAGATGAAAGTCCTGAGTTCGAGGGACTGCCATTTGATCATAAATTGATATTTATCAAGAAAGAAAATAATACCGGGTCGAAATATCCCCGTAAGGCGGGAACACCGTCGAAAGAGCCTATTTCTTAAGAGAAGCAGGCTCTTTTTGTTTGACGAATATTCTTCCTATGATCAGGACAAGCTGTTACCATAAAGGGGAAAGGGGTGGGAGAATGTTTATAAGAAAAGCTACGGAGGTTCCTATAGATCTGATAAAAACAGACAAGCATCAGCCAAGACAATCATTCGGAGAACAGCAGCTTATAGAGCTGCGAGACTCTATTAAGGAGTATGGTATACTTCAGCCGTTGATTTTGAGAAGGGAAAGTAATGGACAGTTTCTGCTGATAGCAGGAGAACGCAGACTTAGAGCTGCAGTCATGGCAGGGCTTGATAAAGTTCCTGCTATCATAAAGGATGCCAGTGAAGAGGAAATCGGGTTCATCGCACTTGTAGAAAATATCCAGAGAGAGAATCTGGGATACATAGAAGAGGCTAAAGCGTACCAACGACTAATGGAAAAATATGGAATCAATCAGGCGTCTTTAGCAAATCGGCTCGGTAAAAACCAATCTACGATTTCTAACAAAATAAGGATACTCAGCCTTCCGGAAGACATCCAGATAATGCTTGTAAATCATAAGCTTACTGAACGACATGCCAGGGCGCTTTTAAAAGTAGATGATGATAATGAAAGAAGACTTATAGTCGAGAAAGTAATAAAGCATGGTTTCAATGTAAGGCAAACAGAAAAACTTGTAGAAGAATATATGGCAGGCAAGGCGGTGAAAGAACGAGAAAGAAACAAAGTTCGTCATATAAGCTATAAGCTGTATCTAAACACATTGAAGAAAACTTTTTCTGATATGGAACTTTATGATAAAGGAGCCACATTCGAGCATGAAGAGGAAGGAGAGATATTGAAAATAACTATTACGATCCCGAAGAATACGGAAGGAATCGCAGTCTAGAAGGATAATATAGGGGGTGTTTTGTCAATGTTCCACGTGGAACATTGACGGAACATCTCTTTTTTTTTGTAAAAAATATAGTCAAACGTAATACATTATATTATAATGAGTCACAAGACTAATCGTAAATAAGGAGGAGTAAAGTGGGAAAAGCAATAGCAATATTTAATCAAAAGGGTGGAGTAGGCAAGACTACTACTAATATAAACCTGGCAGCATGCCTGGCGATCAAGGGAAAGAAAGTCCTCATTCTCGATATAGACCCGCAGGGAAATACAACAAGTGGAGTGGGAATTTCTAAGAGAGATTTGGAAGTAACTACCCATGAGATCCTCATTGAAGATGATTATCATCCTGAAGAAGCAGTTATTCCGACAGGTATAGAGAATCTTGATATAATGCCTGCAAGCGTGCAGCTTGCCGGAGCAGAAGTAGAGCTCATAGAATTGACAGGTAGAGAAAAGAGACTTAAGAGAGCTATAGATGTATTGAGACCTAAATATGACTATATCTTCGTTGACTGTCCTCCTTCACTGGGAATACTTACTATCAACTCACTGACTGCAGTAGATTCAGTATTGATCCCTATACAGTGTGAGTTCTATGCACTGGAAGGTGTCAGCCAGCTGATGAGCACGATTGATATCGTTAAAACCAACTTGAATCCTGACCTTGAAATTGAAGGCGTTATTCTCAGCATGTTCGATGGCAGAACAAATCTGTCTATACAGGTTGTAGAAGAAGTGAAAAAATATTTCAGAGAAAAGGTTTATACTACAGTTATCCCTAGAAATGTAAGACTGGCAGAAGCTCCAAGCTATGGCATGCCTGTTATCCAGTACGACCCTAAGTCATCCGGAGCCATAGCATATATGGAATTTGCCGATGAGTTTCTTGCTAATGAGGAGGCAAAGTAAATGGCAGCACCTAAGAAAAACAGAGGACTTGGCAAAGGGCTTGACGCACTGTTTGGTGATGCAGAGGTAACTCTTGAGAGAAAACCTGCAGCAGTAAATGAAAGTCGTGTAGCTGTACCTGCCAAGACTGAAGAAAAGAAAGAAGAGCCTGCAGCCGGAGGCATCACATATATCGATATCAACGATATCAAACCAAATGAAAATCAGCCGAGAAAAACATTTGATGAAGAAAAGCTGGAAGAACTGGCTGCGTCCATAGCTGAGCATGGACTTATCCAACCGGTAGTGTTAAGAAAATCCGGCAAAGGTTATGAGATCGTTGCAGGTGAAAGAAGATGGAGAGCTGCCAGAAAGATAGGCATCAAGGAGCTTCCTTGCATCATAAAAGAACTTACCGATGAAGAGAACATGCTGCTTGCTATTATCGAAAACATGCAGCGTGAAGATCTGAACCCGATAGAAGAAGCCGAGGGTATCAAGCAGATGATAGATACTTACGGACTCACTCAGGAACAGGTATCTAAGAGCGTTGGTAAGAGCAGACCGTACATAGCCAACTGCTTAAGACTCTTGAAGCTTCCTGCAGCAGTAGTCGATTATGTAGCTGAAGCAGAACTCAGTGCCGGACATGCTAAAGTTATAGCAGGGATAGAAGATGAAGATAAGCAGCTTAAACTGGCAGAAGAGACTATCAAATACGGATGGTCTGTAAGACAGCTGGAAAAGATGGCAAAGGAAGAAAAGGTACCCGCAAAGAAACCTCGCAAGGCAGCAGCTAAAAATGCTAATGTCAAAAGAGTAGAAGAGGATCTGAAGGCGGCCCTTGGTACTAAGGTCACTCTTAATCAAAAGGGCAGCAAGGGAAAAATCGAAATTGAATTTTACAGCAAAGAAGAGCTGGAAAGACTGATCGAGATGCTTAAAAGTATAAAATAAGAATGATAAAACAAAAGAGTGTTCCATGTGGAACACTCTTTGTAAATGGTGAAATTTCAATGGTTAGAGAAGATATAGATAATATTTTAGCAGAGGTTATAAAAGAGGCGAGGGCTATTAAGATTCCTGTCCCTTCTAACATTAATAAGCAGGTATACATCAACCCAAGGCCCAAGAGAAGGTTTGGATGCTGCAGCACTAAAGGCGGCAGATTCAATATCGAGATAAGCGAGTTTTTACTGAAAGCAGAGGCTAAACATATAAGGGGTGTTATAGCTCATGAAGTGCTTCACACATGCAAAGGCTGCAGAGATCACGGATCTCGATGGAAAGAATACGCAGCTATGATGAACAAAGCTTACGGATATGATATAAAAAGAGTTTCTTCATTCGAAGAAATCGGTCTTAAAGAAATAGACAGACCTGAAAAAAACACAAATATAAAATACATAATAAAATGCGAAAAATGCGGCCGAGAATATCCAAGGCAGAGATTCACTTGCGTTATGCAGAAGATAGATGCATATAGATGCCAATGCGGCGGTAAACTATCACTTATAATTATACACAATAAAGCGTTAGCAGGGTAAAGCGTGAACGCATTAGAGAGTTGCAAATTTTCAAAAAATAGTGGCTATTTCTAGGGATTTTCGGTATAATTAAAGCACTTATATGGACCGAACGAAACGGGAAATAATAATTCAATATTGGGAATAAACATAAGTTATTACCTGGTTAGAAGGAGGAGAGTAATGGCAATCATTATCGATGGTAAAAGCCTGACTGTAGAAGACGTTATCAAAGTCTGCAGACATGGTGAAGAGGTTGTTATTTCAGAGGAAGCTAAGGCAGCAGTTCAGAAGGCAAGAGACTACGTAGAAAAGAAACTCAATGACGGAGCTGTGATCTACGGACTGACTACAGGCTTCGGTAAATTTGCTAATGTGGTGATCGACCATGAGCAGACTGCTAAGCTGCAGAGAAACCTGATCATCAGCCACACTTGCGCTTTGGGAAATCCTTATCCGGTAGAATACGTGAGAGCAGCTATGCTTCTCAGATGTAACGCTCTTTCAAGGGGAAATTCCGGAATCAGATTATCAACACTGGAGACTATGGTAGATATGCTCAACAAGGGCGTACATCCTATCATTCCTGAGAAGGGATCACTGGGAGCTTCAGGTGACTTGGCGCCATTATCACATATAGCACTTGGCCTCATCGGCGAAGGAAAAGTTGAATACAAGGGCGAGATCGTAGATGCTAAGGCCGCTATGGCAGATGCAGGGATAACTCCTGTTGAGCTGGAAGCTAAAGAAGGACTCGCACTCAATAACGGTACTCAGATGATGACAGCTGTAGGCGTGAACGTTCTCTGGGATGCTATGAAGCTGCAGAAGGTTGCCGACGTTGCTTGTGCAATGACAGGCGAAGCACTCCATGCTATCAAGAAAGCATATGACCATAAGGTACACGACTTAAGAGGACAGGATGGCCAGAAAGTAGTAGCAGAAAACCTGCTGACTCTTCTTGAAGGTTCCGGCAATGCTCTCCCTCTGCAGGAAAGCAAAGTACAGGACCCATACACTCTCAGATGTATCCCTCAGATCCATGGCGCATCAAGAGATGCTATCAAGTACGCTTATGAAAAGGTATCAAACGAACTGAACGCAGTAACAGATAACCCTCTCGTATTCCCTGATGAAGATGAAGTTATCAGCGGCGGCAACTTCCATGGACAGCCGATGGCATTGACATTCGACTTCCTTAAGATCGCTATTTCAGAATTTGCCAACGTATCAGAAAGAAGAATAGAAAGACTCGTGAACCCTGCGCTTTCCGAAGGACTGCCTGCATTCCTTACTAAGGACGGCGGCGTATGCTCAGGCTTCATGATCGCTCAGTATGCAGCAGCATCAATGGCATCAGAAAACAAAGTATATGACCACCCTGCATGTGTAGACTCGATCCCATCATCAGCTAACCAGGAAGACCATGTATCAATGGGAACTACATCAGCAAGAACTGCAGCTATGGTACTGGACAATGCACAGAAGGTTCTCGGTATCGAACTGGCAGCAGCAGCACAGGGTATTTGGCTGAGACAGGAACTGGGAGAAAATGGAATCGACAACCTGGCACCTGCTACTAAGGCAGCATATGACTACATCAGAACAGTTTCAGCTCCCATCGAAGATGACGTGATCATGCACGATGAACTGGTCAAGTTCGATGAAATGATCAAAGACGGAAGCTTCCTTGAAGCAGTAGAAAAAGTAGTTGATTTTAAATAAATTATCCCGGGAGGAAATAACATGTTAGATAACAAAGCAATATCACAGGCTATGACAATCAAGCTGGATAACACTCTGCCTGAATATCCTGCATTCGAAGAAGGATACAGAAGAGCTCCGGACAGAGGATTCAGACTGACTAAGGAACAGACTAAAGTAGCTCTGAAGAACGCACTGAGATACGTTCCTGAAGAACTGCACGAAGTTCTGGCTCCTGAATTCATGGAAGAACTGAAGAAGTACGGCAGAGTATATGCTTACAGATACAGACCTGAAGGACGTATATACGGCAAGCCTATCGAAGAATATAAGGGAAAGTGCCTCGAAGGTAAAGCATTCCAGGTAATGATCGATAACAACCTGGACTTCGAGATCGCACTCTATCCATATGAACTGGTTACATACGGCGAAACAGGACAGCCTTGTCAGAACTGGCTCCAGTACAGACTTATCAAGAAGTATCTGGAAGAACTGACTCAGGATCAGACTCTGGTAATCGAATCAGGACATCCTCTGGGACTGTTCCCATCCAAGCCGGAAGCTCCAAGAGTAATCATTACAAACGCTCTTATGATCGGTATGTTCGATAACTCAGAAGACTGGGAAATCGCAGAAGAAATGGGAGTTGCCAACTACGGACAGATGACTGCAGGCGGATGGATGTACATCGGACCTCAGGGAATCGTACACGGAACTTTCAACACTATCCTCAACGCAGGAAGAAAATATCTGGGCGTTCCTGAACAGGGCGACCTTGAAGGATATACATTCGTATCATCAGGTCTGGGCGGCATGTCAGGTGCACAGCCTAAGGCTGCTAACATCGCTAACGCTGTAGGCATCTTCGCAGAAGTTGACCAGTCAAGAATCGAAACAAGACTGAACCAGGGCTGGGTAGATGTTATGCTTCACGATATCGACGAAGTATTCGCACTGGCTAATGAAAAGCTGGCTGCTAAGGAAAGTATCTCCATCGCCTACTGCGGCAACATCGTAGATCTGCTGGAAAAGGCAGTAGAAAAGGATTTCCATATCGACCTGCTGTCAGACCAGACTTCATGTCACAATGTATACAACGGCGGATACTGCCCTGTAACTCTGACATTCGCAGAAAGAACTAAGATGCTGGCAGAAGACAGACAGCAGTTCTGCATCGAGATCGATAAGACTCTCCACAGACATTATCAGGCTATCAAGGCTCTTACTGCAAAGGGCACTTACTTCTTCGATTATGGTAATTCCTTCATGAAGGCTATGTACGATGCCGGCGTTAAGGAAATATCCAAGAATGGTTATGACGAAAAGGACGGATTTATCTGGCCTTCATACGTTGAAGATATCATGGGACCTATGCTGTTCGACTACGGCTACGGACCATTCAGATGGGTATGCCTGTCAGGTAAGCCTGAAGATCTGGATGCTACAGACAAGGCTGCTATGGACTGCATCGATCCTAACAGAAGATTCCAGGATAGAGATAACTGGGTATGGATCAGAGACGCTAAAGAAAACAAGATGGTAGTTGGTACTCAGGCAAGAATCCTGTACCAGGATGCTGAAGGCAGAACTAGGATCGCCCTCAAGTTCAACGAAATGGTAAGAGAAGGCAAGATCGGTCCTGTTATGCTGGGAAGAGACCACCACGACGTAAGCGGAACTGACTCCCCATTCAGAGAAACATCAAACATCAAGGACGGATCAAACGTTATGGCTGATATGGCTACTCAGTGCTTCGCAGGTAATGCAGCAAGAGGTATGTCACTGTGCGCACTCCATAACGGCGGCGGTGTAGGAATCGGTAAGTCCATCAACGGCGGATTCGGTCTGGTTCTGGACGGAAGCGAAAGAATCGACAACATCATCAAGTCAGCTATGATGTGGGACGTTATGGGCGGCGTAGCAAGAAGAAACTGGGCAAGAAACGAAAACGCTCTGTCAACATCAGTTGAATACAACAAGAACTATGCAGGACAGGGACACATCACTATCCCTTACGTTGCAGACGATGCACTCGTTGAACAAGTAGTATCAAAGTTCGTGAAGTAATAAAAGCGCTGCCAAGGGCAGCGGGAAAAAGGATCATCAAATGAGATTATTAATTAAAAATATCGGCTGCCTGCAGACACCTACAGGCAGCTACAGTCATAAAGGCAGCAAGCAGGGTCAGAACGTTAAACTGATCGATGCTGCTATAGCTATTGAAGACGGCATCATTAAGGAAATCACACAGGGAGGCAAGATCCCTGCAGGAGATTTCGATCAGGTGATTGACGCAGAAGGCAAGCTGGTAACACCGGGTCTGGTAGACGGACATACACACTTGGTGTTTGGCGGATACAGACAGAATGAGATCCCGATGAAGCTGGCAGGAGCAGGATACCTGGATATCTTAAGAGCCGGCGGCGGCATCCTCGATACAGTAAGAAAGACAAGAGAAGCGACTTTTGAAGAACTCTACGACAAGAGTGCAGCTTTTCTTGATGAAATGATGAGCTTCGGTATCACTACATGTGAAGCTAAGAGCGGATATGGTCTCGACATGGAAAATGAGATCAAGATGCTGGAAGTTATCAAGGCTCTGGGAGAAAACCATCCTGCAGATGTAGTTCCTACATTCATGGGAGCACATGCTATCCCGCCTGAATACGAAGGAAGAGGCGACGAATACATCGACATGATGTGCGATGAGCTGATCCCTGAAGTAAGAAGACGCGGACTGGCAGAATTCTGTGACGTTTTCTGTGAAGATTCAGTATTCGATTCAGCGCAGAGCAAGAAATATCTTGAAGCTGCCAGAGCGCAGGGCTTCGAGCTAAAGATCCATGCTGACGAGATCGAAGATATAGGCGGATCAAAGCTGGCAGGAGAGCTTCAGGCTGTATCAGCTGAGCATCTCATCGCAGCAGGAGAAGAAGGAATGGATTCAATGGCAGAAGGAGGCACTACTGCTATGCTGCTTCCTGCTACTTCATTCTATCTTGGCAAGACATTTGCTCCTGCAAGAACAATGATCGAAAAAGGCATCCCTGTATGTATCGCCAGTGACTTCAATCCGGGCTCATGTCCGTCATTGAACCTGCAGCTGGCTATCAACTTAGGATACCTGAGATACAAGATGACACCGGAAGAGATCCTGACAGCAGTTACCATCAATCCGGCATGTGCTATCAACAGAGGAGAGCTGGTTGGTACACTGGAAGAAGGAAAACAGGCAGACATCGTTATCTGGAATGCTCCTGATATGGAAATGCTCTGCTACAGATTCGGATCCAACCTGGCACAGACAGTAATCAAGAAGGGAGAAGTTATCAAATGAAACTCATTGACCTCAAAGTAAAAGAATATCTCGACATCCTGCTTTCAGATGCACCTGCTCCCGGCGGCGGATCAGTAAGTGCACTGGCAGGAGCTCAGGCTGCTGCTCTCATGGGGATGGTATGCGACCTGACAACAAGCAAGGCCAAGTACGAAGAATACCACGATACATGCAAAGTAGCTAAAGTCAAGGCAGACCTTCTGTACAGAGGATTTGCTGAAGGCGTAGATAAAGATACAGAAGCATATAATCTGGTTGCTAACGCATTCAAGATGCCTAAAGAAACAGACGAAGAAAAGGCTGCAAGAAGAAAAGCTATCGATGATGGAACTCTGGAAGCTACTAAGGTTCCTTTCAGCGTTATGAAGATGGCGGCAGAAGGATTGGAACTTGCTGAGCAGCTTATGGGAAACACTAATCCTAACACAGCAAGCGACCTTGGTGTAGCAGTTCTCAACCTGATGACTTGCATGAAGGGCGCATGGCTCAACGTTAAGATCAACCTGCCGGGAGTGAAAGACGAAGCTCTGGCAGCTGAATACAGAGAAAAAGGTGAAGAAATGGTAAAGAAGGGCGAAGTTATCGCTAAGAAACTTTACGAAGAAATCGAAGGAGGACTCTAAGAATGGCTAAAATTATCGAAAGTATTCCAAACATCAGTGAAGGTAGAAATCAGGAAATCATCGAAGCATGTGTAGACCAGATCAGAAATACACCTGGATGCACTCTGCTCAACTATTCATCAGATCCATCACATAACAGAACAGTTATCACATACATGGGAAGCCCTGAAGGCTGCGAAGAAGCAAGCGTTAAGCTGGCCAAGAAAGCAGTTGAACTGATCGACCTGACTAAGCATGAAGGTGAACACCCTAGAATGGGATGCGTAGACGTAATGCCTTTCGTTCCTATCAAGGAAGCTACTATGGAAGAATGTGTTGAACTTTCACAGAGAGTAGGCAAGAGAATCGCAGAAGAAGCAGATCTGCCTGTATTCCTGTATGAAAAGTCAGCAACAGCTGCTCACAGACAGAACCTGGCTAAGGTAAGAAAAGGTCAGTTCGAAGGAATGGCTGAAAAAGTTCAGGATCCTGACTGGATCCCTGATTTCGGCGGACAGAGGATCCACCCTACAGGCGGAGCTGTTTGCGTAGGAGCAAGACCACCGCTCATCGCATACAACATCAACCTGGGAACTGACAACCTGGAAATCGCCACTAAGATCGGCAAGATCATCAGAGAATCATCCGGCGGACTGAAGTGCGTTAAGGCTATGGGCGTTATGCTGGAAGAAAGAAATATCGCTCAGGTAAGCATCAACATGACAGACTTCACAGTAACTCCACTCCACAGAGTAACTGAACTGGTTAGAAACGAAGCTGCAAGATACGGAGTTCCTGTTATAGGCACAGAACTGATCGGTCTGGCTCCAATGCAGGCGCTGTTCGATGCTGCTGAATACTATCTGCAGATCGAAGACTTCGACCCTGCAGTACAGGTAATCGAAAACCATCTGCTGTAAAAGACGCTACTTATTGTAACATCGGAGAGGCATAGATCAAAGGTGAGATAAAGTGTGGAAGAAAGCTATCACAGGAGAATCATCACTGGCTAAAGAAGTAACAGATGTCCTGAGAGATAGAATAATCAACGGCGAGTATACTATGGGCGAGAAGCTTATAGAAAACAAGATCGCACTTGAGCTGAAAGTGAGCCGAACGCCTGTAAGAGATGCGTTCAAGCAGCTGGCCAAAGAGCAGCTTGTAGATTACATCCCTAACAAAGGATGTTTCGCCAAAGGATTCAGCCATAAGGATATGGAAGACATCTACGCTGTCAGAAAAGCTGTCGAAAGGCTTGCCATCACGTGGGCGATAGAAAATGCCGACGAAGAAAAGATCGCAGAGCTGGGACAGCATCTGGAACTTATGAACTTCTATACGGAAAACAATTCCTATGAAAAACTACTGGAAGCTAATGAACAGTTCCACAGCATGATCTACCAGATGACAGGCAGCAGATTCATAGTCCAGATCCTGAAAACTTATCAGGACTATGTACATACAGCCAGAAAGAGCACGCTCAAGAAGGAAGAAAACCTTCCTCTCATATTCAAAGAGCACGAAGCTATCTATAAGGCTATGGCAGCTAAGGACATACAGGCTGCCGGGGATGCGGTAGAACTCCATATGGACAACACCGCTAAAAGAGCTCATGAACGCTGGCTGGGAAAATAAAAAGATCGATACTATGACATAAAGAGACTTTTCGAAAGAAAGGTCTCTTTTTTCATGCCAAGAAATATACTTAAAAAACAGGAGGTGCATTATGGAGAATCACAAAGTAACTATAGAAAACAGAGAGATGACCACCATTACCGATATCGTAGAGATCGACAGTTTCGATGAAGAGGAGATAAGAGCAACATTAAAAAAAGGAGCGCTGGTGATCAGAGGCACTAACATGAACATACAGAAACTGGATCTGCAGACAGGAGAAGCCGTGATAGGCGGGACAATAAATTCACTGATGTATGTCAAGGTCAAGGAAAAAGGTGAGAAAAGTCTTCTGGCTAAAATAATGAAATGAAAATAGTTTTGACAGATCTTATAATCCTGCAGGCGAAAGCTGTAGCGGTCATGTTCTGCGCCGGAGTTTTAGTCGAGAGCCTTTGGCAGCTGAAGAAATATGCAAAGAGCAGAGTATGGAAATGCGAAAAGGATAAGCGTCACATAATAAAAGTGATGGGTCTGATTTTCATAGAAAGCTTGTTTTGGGTGGTCTCAGCAGTGATCATCAGCAGATTTCTATATTACTGCTCTTTTGGCAGATTAACGCTTTACTCTGCTATAGGGTTTTTCGCAGGCCTCATATTGTGGAAAAAACTTTGCTGTGTTATACTAAAAGAAGTATGGGTAGAAAAAGAAGAAGCCGCGAATTTAAAAACAACAGTCAGGTCATCGATATCGATCAGGCCAGAAAGCAGAGGCTGGAAAAAAGGCGGGCAGAGAAGGCTAAAGAAGAAGAAAAAATAAGATATGCTGCCAGCCAGAATACAAGAGGTAAGATGGCTATCAGAAAAGCTCAGAGAAGAAGGCGCATTCTGATAGGCATAATTGTCGTGTGCATAATCGGAGTCGTGGCCTTTTCTGTGCTCAACGTCATATCACTGAGAAAAGAACAGAAGAATATGAGAGAGCAGCAGGAAGCTATGGAAAAAGAAAAAGCACAGCTTGAAAAAGAACTTTCCGAGATAAATGATCCTGAAAATATAGAAGAACAGGCGAGAGAACAGCTGAGGCTCATCAAGAAGGGAGAATACTTATATGTGTTCCCCGAAGATATGATCGAAAACGAAGAAAATCCTGAAGAAAAGGCTGGTAAAGAGGAATAGAATGAAGATCAGGGAGATAATCGTAGTAGAAGGCCGCGATGATACTGATGCTATCAAAAAAAGTGTAGATGCCGTCACAATAGAAACACATGGATATGGTATAACTAAAGCGACCTGGGAATTAATAGAAAAAGCATATAACGAAAAAGGCATAATAGTTTTCACAGATCCGGATCATGCAGGAGAACAGATAAGACGCAGGATCATGGAGAAATACCCGGATGCCAAGGAAGCGTTTCTTGACAGGAAGTCTGCCAGAAAAAACGGAGATATAGGAATAGAAAACGCCGACCCCGAAAGCATAAGGCGCGCTTTGGAAAAGGCAAGATGCTCTATCGAAGAAAGCCCGGATGGATTTACGATAGACGATATGATGAGAGCGGGACTTGTGGGACAAGCTGATTCATCGCAGAGAAGGCATGATCTTGGCAAAGCACTGGGCATAGGATACGGAAACGGAAAGATTTTTTTACAGAGGCTGAACAAGTTCGGCATCAGCAGAGAGGAATTTGAAAAGGCACTGCAGGAGATATAAATGAAATTATACGCACCATCGACGATACAGGCGATAAAAGAGAGACATAATTTCCAGCTCTCTAAAAGCCTTGGACAAAACTTCATAACAGACAAGAGCGTCATAGAGAGGATCGTGGAGGGTTCCGATGTAGGAGAAGACGATCTTGTGATAGAGATCGGCCCGGGGATCGGAGTTCTTACTGCAGAAGCTGCCGAATCTGCGGCTAAAGTAGTCGCCATCGAGATCGACAAGAAATTGATACCGATTTTGGCAGAAACACTTGCTGAGTATGATAATATCAGGGTTATAAATCAGGATATACTGAAAACAGATATAAACGAGATCATCCGTGAAGAACGTGAAGCCGGAAGCTTCACGGGAGGTGTCAAGATAATGGGGAATCTCCCATATTACATCACGACTCCGATCATCATGGGGATCTTAGAAAAAGGCGTTGAAGCTGACAGCATCACTATAATGATGCAGAAGGAAGTAGCTGACAGGATAAAGGCAGCTCCCGGCGGGAAAATTTACGGAGCTATATCAGCAGCAGTACAGTATTACTGCGAGGTAGAACAAGTAGCATCCGTTCCGAAGGAAGTATTCGTGCCGAGACCAAAGGTAGACTCGGCAGTGCTGAAGCTTTCCATAAGAAAAGAAAGACCTGTAGACTTGATCGATGAGAAGAGCTTTTTCGCATGTATCAAGGCGGGTTTTGGACAGAGAAGAAAGACTTTGCTCAACTCACTTACAGGCGTGAACGGGCTGCCTAAGGAAGATATTAAAGAGATCCTTGAGGCGGCAGGCGTAGATCCGGCAAGAAGAGCAGAGACTTTAGATATAAATGAATTTGCAGCTATAGCCAATGGTGTGGCTATGCGCAGCAGGAGATAAAATATGGAAAAATTCAAATCATTTTGCAGTAGGAATCATGTAGTTGTGATATTCGCGTTATCATTCCTTCTGGTCCTCATAATTGAATCGCTGGGAAGACATTCTCCGGTACAGGCAGTCGTCTTCATGGTACAGAATCCGCTTGTATACCTGGCAAACATGGCACTGGTATTCTCGCTTTTATCGTTGTCCATGTTATTCAAGAGAAGAGTGTTTGTGACTACACTGCTCTCGATAGTATGGCTGGCCCTGGGTATCGTCAACGGAGTCATCCTCTCTAACAGAATGACACCGTTTACTGTAAAAGACCTGAGCAACCTTAACGAAGCGATCGCTATCGTAGAAAACTACTTTTCTGTAGGCACAGTAATAGCGTTTATCGCGGTAGTGGCACTGCTTGTTCTGGGGATAGTGGTGCTGTATCGTAAGGCACCGAAAAAACCTACAGAACTCAACTTCAAGAAAGACCTTGCAGCGGTGCTCATCGTATTCGTAGGAGCTTTCGGAATAATACAGGCAGGACAGAAGATAGGCGTTCTGGACACATTCTTCGGAAACCTGGCTATCGGTTATGCAGATAACGGAGTTTGCTACAGCTTCGTTATAACATGGATGGATACAGGTATAGACAAACCGGAAGAATATTCGGCGCAGGCAATGAAGGATATCTTCGATAAAGGCGAGCTTGGAGATGACGGTATATATACACCGGGCAAAGACGATGATACTAATGTCGGTGATACACCTAATATCTTGTATCTGCAGCTGGAATCATTCTTTGATCCGTATTTAGTAAAAGGGCTGGAATTTTCACAAGATCCGATACCTTACTTCAGAAGTCTGATGGACGAGTACTCGACAGGCGAATTGATCGTGCCGTCGGTAGGGGCAGGAACGGCCAATGTCGAATTTGAAGTAATGACGGGAATAAGCGCCAGATTCTTCGGGCCGGGAGAATATCCATATAAGAGCGTTCTCAAGGAAGAAACTTGCGAAACTACAGCATACGACCTGAAACAGCTGGGATATTCAACACATGCCATCCATAACCACAGAGGTGCATTCTATTACAGAAACATCGTATTCGCTAACATGGGATTCGATACATTCACTTGTCTTGAATACATGAACAACGTGATGAAAACACCTAAGAACTGGGCGAAGGACGGCATTCTGACAGAAAACATCATGAGTGCTCTCGAAAGCACTAAGAACAAAGACTATATCTACACCATCTCAGTTCAGGGTCACGGCAGATATCCTGATGAACAGGTTCTTGAAAACCCTCTCATCACATGTGATAATGCGGCAACAGAAGAACTGAAATGGAATTATGAATACTATGCTAATCAGATATATGAAATGGATCTGTTCGTCAAAGAGCTGACAGAAGTATTGTCAAACTACGATGAAGACGTGATCCTTATCATGTACGGAGACCATCTGCCGGCACTTGATATGACAGCAGACGATCTGAAGACAGGCGACCTCTATGCATCACAGTATGTCATCTGGGACAACTTCGGCATGGCTAAGGAAGATAAAGACCTGACGACTTATGAGCTGAATGCTGAAGTTATGGATAGACTGGGTATATCTGTAGGAATGATCACTAAATACCAGCAGAACCATAAGGGCGATAAGAATTATCTCGCTAACCTTGAGGCTCTGGGATATGACATGCTCTACGGCAAGAGATATATCTACGGAGAAAAGAATCCATTCGAAGTTACTGACATGAAGATGGGTGTCAAGACTATCAAGGTAGACGAAGTCGTTAAGATAGGTGATGAGTATTACATCAAGGGACAGAACTTCACCGAATACAGTAAGATCTCACTTGATGGCAAGATCCTCGATACGGTATATCTGGGACCGACTATATTAGCGCTGAAGGAAAAGGTAGATCCTGAAGAAGCTGTAAACATGAAGGTCAGCCAGGTAGAAAAGAATAAAGAAGTACTCAGTACGACAGAGTAAAGATAACAGAAAGAGGCAACTGCGCGAAATGCGTGGTTGTCTCTTTGAATAAAAAGGGAATTCCGGAAAGGAAGATGTGATATGAAAATCAAAGTTCCAACTCTTGAAACAGAAAGACTCATCCTCAGGATGTGGAGTAAGAAAGATGCGCCGGAGCTTTATGAGTATGCGAAAAATCCTAACGTAGGACCGCATGCCGGATGGAAGCCTCACGCGTCAGTGCACGAGTCAAGGATGATAATCTCTCAGCTGTTTCTTACAAATATGTGTTGGGCCATTGTGGACAAGGAGAGCGGAAAGGTCATAGGAAGCATAGGCCTGGAAGAAGACAAGTTCAGACCTGACATCAAGAGTAAAGAGCTGGGATATTCGTTGGCTGAAGATCACTGGAAGAAAGGCATAATGACAGAAGCCGCCAAGAGAGTGATCCGTCATGCTTTTGATGACCTGAGACTGGATCTTCTTATGATAAAAACAGGCGATGCCAATATCAGAAGCCAGAGAGTTATCGAGAAGTGCGGCTTCACTTATGAAGGAACTCTCAGGAAGGCATACCTTCTGTTTGACCGAAGCATCAGAGAAGTAAGATGTTATTCGATGCTTCGTGAGGAGTACGATAAGCTATGCGAAGAGGGGAAATTGATGTAACCAGGCAAAAATCGTGCACGATGCACGAAAAAGTCCTTTACATATATAAATAAGTAGGAGTACAATAGTAACCAGAGTTGAAGAAGTAAAAGAGGGCAAGAATTATGGAAAAAAAGATCATGTTAGGAAATGAAGCCTTCGCGAGAGGTGCATACGAAGCAGGGGTCAAAGTAGTGTCTTCATACCCGGGAACACCGAGTACGGAAGTCACAGAAAACGCTGCCAAGTATGACGGTATCCATGTAGAATGGGCACCAAACGAGAAGGTGGGAGTTGAAGTTGCTATCGGAGCATCCGTAGGCGGAGTAAGATCATTGTCTTGCATGAAGCATGTAGGTCTGAACGTTGCGGCTGACCCGTTCTTCACAGCAGCATATACAGGAGTAACAGGAGGCGCTGTTATTCTGGTAGCTGACGATAACGGATGTCACTCCAGCCAGAACGAGCAGGATTCCAGATATTACGGCAGAAGCGCAGGCGTTCCCGTACTGGAACCATCCAACGCACAGGAATGTAAGGATTATCTCAAGCTGGCATACGACATCAGTGAGAAATACGATACAGTAGTTCTCTTAAGATCAAATACAAGAATCTCCCATTCAAGAGGTATCGTAACTCTTGGAGAAAAAATAGAAAAAGAACGTATACCTTACGTTAAGAATTTCCAGAAGTATGTGGCTATGCCGGCTATGGCTAAGAAGCTCCACATCGCTCAGGAAAAGAGACTTGCTCAGATCGCAGCCGACGCAAGCGAAATGGAATACGACGGCATCAAACTGAACAAAGTCGAAATGAATGACCCATCCATCGGTATCATCACAAGCGGTATCTGCTATCAGTACGTTAAGGAAGCTCTTCCTAACGCGTCTGTGCTGAAGATGGGGCTGATCAATCCTCTTCCTCTGGATATGATAAAAGATTTCGCGGGCAAAGTAGAGAAATTATATATGATCGAAGAAGGCGATCCGTTCTTCGAAGAACAAGTAAAGGCTGCAGGCATCGAGCTGGCAGGCGGTAAGGACATGTTCACTATCCAGGGCGAATACAGTGCCAACATGATCAGGAAGGCATTCGGATTGGAAATTGCTGAAACAGTATCTATCGATGATGCACCGGGCAGACCTCCGCTCCTTTGCGCAGGATGTCCGCACAGAGGACTTTTCCACGTGCTGAGCAAGCAGAAGAAAACAGTGCTGGGAGATATCGGATGCTACACATTGGCGTCACTTCCTCCGACAGAAGCAATGGACACATGCCTCTGCATGGGCGGCTCCATTTCTATGGCACACGGATTCGAAATGGCGACAGAGTCAAGCGACCACGTAGCGGTACTGGGAGACTCAACATTCTTCCATTCCGGCATCACAGGTCTGATAAATATGAATTACAACGGGGCTAAGGGAACAGTCATCATCCTTGATAACCGTATCACAGGAATGACAGGCCACCAGCAGAACCCTGCATCAGGAAAGAACGCTAAGGGCGAAGAAGCTCCTGCCATCGATATCGCAACCCTCGTTAGAGCATGCGGTGTTAAGAACGTAGTGGAAGTCGATCCGTTCGACATCCCTGAAGTAGACAGGATCGTCAAGGAAGAAACTGCCAGAGAAGAGCTCTCTGTCATCATCACTAAGAGACCATGTGCCCTCATCGTTAAGCAGCCTGACATCCCTTACATCGTTACAGATAAATGTAAGAACTGCAAGATGTGCATGAAGATAGGCTGTCCTGCTATCGAAGAAAAGGACGGCAGACCATACATAGTACCTGACAGATGCGTAGGATGCGGACTTTGTGCTACAGTATGTCCGTTCGACGCTATTGAAGCAGAAGATGGAAAGGGGGGCGAAGTAAATGACTAAGACTAATATCTTGATCGTTGGAGTTGGCGGACAGGGAACACTTCTTGCCAGCGTATTACTCGGTAACCTCGCCCTTGATAAAGACTATGATGTCAAGCTCAGTGAAGTCCACGGCATGGCTCAGAGAGGCGGCAGTGTAGTTACTCACGTTAAGATCAGTGAAGACGGCGTCAATTCACCGCTTATCGAAGAAGGGGATGCAGATGTCATCATCGCATTCGAAGAGCTGGAAGCATACAGATGGCTGCCATACCTGAAGAAGGGCGGCACGATGTATGTGAATACTCAGCAGTGGCTGCCTATGCCTGTAGTTATGGGCCAGGCAAAATACCCTGAGAACATCATGGAAACCCTTGAGAAAAACGCAGCCAAGGTCAAGGCATTCGATGCGCTCAAGATCGCAGAAGAATGCGGATCAGTCAAGGCAGTGAACGTAGTGCTGCTGGGAGCGGCATCAAACGATCTGCCGTTTGATGAAGATGCGTGGATCAAGGTCATCGAAGAGAACGTTAAGCCTAAGTTCGTAGACCTTAATAAGAAGGCTTTCGAACTGGGAAGAAACGCATAAATTAAGAAAGGAAGACTAATCATGATTTGGAACAAAGAAATGGAATGTGCAGACCGCGAAACGATGCGCGCTTTGCAGCTGGAGAAGTTACAGAAGACAGTTAAACACGGATACGACAACGTACCTCACTACAAGGAAGCCTTTGATAAGGCAGGAGTGAAGCCGGAAGACATCAAGAGCCTTGAAGACATCACTAAACTGCCCTTTATAACTAAAGAAAACCTTGCTGCTAACTATCCTACAGGACTTTTCGCTGTTCCACACGAAGATATCATGAGAATACATGCATCCTCCGGAACAACAGGCAAGCCTAAGATCGTAGGTTACACTAAGAGCGACCTGGATATGTGGGGAGAATGTGTAGCCAGAGGTCTGGCGATGGCAGGTGCTGACAAGAGCTCTGTCATTCAGGTAGCATACGGATACGGACTCTTCACAGGAGGCCTCGGTGCACATATCGGTGCCGAAACTATGGGAGCTATGGTAATCCCTATGTCAAGCGGCAACACTCAGAAGCAGATCATGTTCATGCAGGATATGAAGAGTACTGTGCTTTGCTGCACTCCTTCATATGCGCTGACTATAGCTGAGCAGGTGGAAAAAGCAGGGCTGGTTCCCGGTAAGGATATCCATCTCAAGGCAGGCGTTTTCGGAGCAGAACCATGGACTCAGGCAATGAGAGATGCCATCGAAGAAAGACTGGGACTCAGAGCCCACGACATCTACGGATTATCCGAGATCATGGGACCGGGAGTATCCATGAGCTGCGAACATAACTGCGGCATGCACGTTCAGGAAGACTATTTCTATATGGAAATCGTAGATCCGGATACACTGGAACCTGTACCGGATGGAGAAAAAGGCGAATTAGTAATAACTACTCTCGGCAAAGAAGGTATGCCGTTAATAAGATACAGAACAAGAGATATCTGCTACCTTATGAGAGAAAAGTGCGAATGCGGAAGAACAACAGTTAGAATGAGCCGTGTATTCGGAAGAACTGACGACATGCTCATCATCAGAGGAGTCAACGTATTCCCATCACAGGTAGAAACAGTTATAGCTAAGTTCGACGAACTTACTGTAAACTACAAGCTGTACGTAGGAAGAGAAAACAATACAGATACCTTCGAACTGGCAGTTGAGCTTGCTGAAGGCGTAGAAATCGAAGATATCGCATTCGTAGAAAACCTCAGAAAGAAGATTGACCGAGCACTCAGAGATATGCTGGGTATCGGATGTAAGATCACGCTTCTCAATGCAGGTGCATTACCTAGAAGTGAAGGTAAAGCAGTCAGAGTTGAAGACACAAGAAAGCTTTAAGGTTTTGTGATAGGAGGTAAGAGAAATGTTAGTTAAACAGGTATCTATATTCGTAGAAAATACTACAGGAAGACTTGCAGACGTTACTAGGATATTGGCTGATGCAGGAATCGATCTTAAGGCTGCGACTATTGCAGATGCAGCGGATTTCGGTATTTTAAGATGCATCGTTGAAGATGCGGATGCGGCCAAGAAGATCCTCAACGAAAAAGGATTCAATGCAAGTGTTTCAGAAGTTATTGCTGTATCTTTGGACAACAAGCCGGGCGGCTTCCACAGAGTGCTGCAGATCCTGGCAGACGAGAAGGTAGGAGTCAAGTACATTTACTCAACTATCAAGTCAGCTGAAGGTGAAGCAGTTATCATGATGAAGGCTGCAGATAATGACAAGGCTATCGAAGTGCTGAAGGCTAACGACGTCAAGCTTGTTTCCATCAATGAAGTGAAATAGCACGATTTTATAAGATCAGAGGAAGCCGGGAATATCCCGGCTTCTTTTTTGATTGACCTTCTTTTCAATTAGACTTGATAAAGAAGGTGCGGATTGGTAAGATATACAAAAGCCGGTATTGCACAAAAGGGGGTATTTAAATGAGAGAAAATCAAGAAAGCATAAAAAGAAGAAAAACTAAAAAGGGCAAGCGAGCGCCTCTTAGCCTTGGCAGAAAAATTATATTGGTAATATGCATGATCGTGTTCTTCGGATCTGCCGGAGTGTTGCTCGATTACTACATCACCGGCATGCGTGCCCAGAATGCATTGACGGGATTAAATGATATGAAGCAGGGTGCGGAAGACATGGTGACAGATAAGGGGACTATAATAGGAGAATATGTTGAGCTGTACAAGGCTAACAGCGACATCATCGGCTGGGTAAAGGTCGATGATACTAAGATCGATTATCCTATCATGCAGACGCAGGATGATCCTGAGCATTACCTCCACCTGAACTTTGATGAAGAATATGCTGCATCGGGTACGCCGTTCATGGATGCAGGAAGTGACATTTTCATACCTACATTCAACTTCCTGATATACGGGCATAACATGAAGAACGGAACCATGTTCCATGATCTGCTGAAATATGAAAGTCAAGATTTTTATGAGAAGCATAAGACATTCAGCTTCGATACCATATACAAGGGCGGTCAAGGAGAATATCAAGTCATAGCAGCAGCATATTCGAAGATATACCCGAAGGATTCAACGAAATTCAAATACTATCAATACGCTGGCATAACGACAGAATCTGAATTCAATGAATACGTCAGCGGAGTGAAAGCCCTGTCTATATATGATACCGGAGTGACCGCCGAATACGGTGATCAGCTGGTGACATTGTCTACATGTGCGTACCATACAGATGACGGCAGGTTTTTCGTTGTAGCCAAGAGAGTTGATGCTAAGCAGGTAAAACCGCAGTAAAAGTTTCGTTAAATGGTCATTTAACGCGCATTTAACGTTGACAGCGGGAAAATGAATGATATAATGATGATATCAAAATGATATCATCATTTTTATTGAGAAAACTCAAGGAGGTATAAGATGGAAAGAGAAACTAATTTAAACATCAACATCACAGAAAAAGAGCTACACCCATTCTCCGGCATGGTCATGCTTATAGCAGGCATCCTCGGGATCCTCGTATGCATCGCGCTTTGCATATTCGGAGGAACTATGATGGGATATGTATTCGGGGCGATACCAACGGCAGTGCCGATCGCAATGCTGGTGATAGGTATCTTGGGACTCATAGTCATCCCGGTACTGCTCTGCGGACTCAGGATAGTCAATCCTAATGAAGCGCTGGTGCTTACTCTGTTCGGTAAATACCACGGGACTATTAAAAAGGCAGGCTTTTACTTCGTAAATCCGTTCTCGACAGGATTCAATCCGACAGCGGCAGGGATCCTTGAAACAGCAGAAGAAAACACACAGGATCCTAAGAAGAAAGCAGGAGCTAAGAAGACAACAAGCAAGAAGGTCTCTACTAAGACAATGACACTGAACAATTCACAGCAGAAGGTGAACGATGTGCAGGGAAATCCCATTATCATCGGCTCTGTAGTTATCTGGAAAGTAACGGATCCGACTAAGGCGGTATTCAACGTAGAAAACTATTTCGAATATCTGTCTACACAGTGCGACTCCACCATCAGAAACACAGCGAGGCTTTATCCGTATGATAACATGGATGGAGATGACGAAGAAATGACACTGAGAGGCTCGAGCCTTGAGATCGCAGACAGAATGAAGGCAGAGCTTCAGGAAAAGACAGACGATGCAGGTATCGAAATCTTAGAAGTAAGGATAACACATCTGGCATATTCAGAAGAAATCGCAGCTGCGATGCTGAAGAGACAGCAGGCAGCAGCAACTATAGCAGCCAAGGAACAGATCGTTGAAGGTGCTGTCGGCATGGTGAAGATGGCTCTTGATAAACTGGAAGATGATGAGCTTATCGTATTAGATGACGAAAGAAAAGCTGCCATGGTATCGAACCTGCTGGTAGTTCTCTGCGGAGATAAAGACGCACAGCCTATCGTAAATAGCGGAAGTATCTATTAAACGGCGGCGCCGAAACCAATAGAAGAGAGGTGCCGATATGGCAGACGATTTAAACAAGAAAGAAGAACAGCTTCAGCAGCGGCTTGAAAAGCTCAAGTCGATGGAGGAAGAAATAAAGAAAAAAGAGAAGGCCATCAAGGACAAGGAAAAGGCAAAGAAGCAGATGATCCTGAGGCTCTCGCCCGGTCTTTGGGAAGAGATAGCGGCATGGGCCGAAGACGATTTCAGATCTATCAACGGTCAGGTAGAGTTTCTTCTCAGTGAATGTGTGAGGAACAGGATAAAACGATAGAGAGATAGACTGACAAGGGGTATTAAGCAAATATAAAATAAAAAACCGACACGAAAAATGTGCTGAAATGACATTGAAAAAGTGTCGGTTTTTATGTGGAATAAAAACCTTAAAAGAAACTTGTGCACAAAAACAAAATGATTGAGAATTTTCAGAAAAATAACAAAAATGTCCTTGAAAAGTATTGAAAGAAGCAGGATGAATAATGTATAATAAGGCATTAAAAATGAAATTCTTTTTCAACTGCATATAGATGTACAAATAATCATAATATGCAGGGAAAGTGCAGATATATGGGCGCTAAAATGAAAAAGGGAGGGGGCACGTTATATGAAAAACAAACTTGTAGGACACGATAAGTTCGGAAGCAGAATTCTGGCATATGTGTTGACGTTGATAATGGTATTTACCATGACTCCTTTAGCTGGGTTAGGTAATAGCTATGCAGCATCGGGGGGCGAAGATACTCGCGTAGCAGATAATACTACTCTCGATGGCTGGCAAGAGTATTTTGGCTCGGACGATGAGGTATTCAATACCCGATATGCCGGTCATGTATGGACAGATAAATCTGTGACGACAGATGACTCTGCTTTTGGCTATGCTAAAGAACTTGCAGATAACAGCGGACATATCGCAATAAGCGATGATGAAAACAATTTACTTGTATCGCTGTCTGCAATGGCTGCCAGCAAATCTATCACAGGACAGGACAACAAACCTACTGATACCATGATCGTGCTGGATATGTCCAGTTCCATGTATAATGGGACCAGTAGGACTACA
The DNA here is from genome assembly GCA_017416795.1 of Bacillota bacterium. Taxonomy (GTDB): domain Bacteria; phylum Bacillota; class Clostridia; order Peptostreptococcales; family Anaerovoracaceae; genus Lentihominibacter. The sequence goes on from JAFQBD010000050.1 coordinate 95,205, forward strand.
GCGACTGTAAAAGCTATGATTGATTCTGTTAATTCAACTATTAAGAAGTTACAGGAGCTAAACGTTAACAATAGAGTTGGTATTACTATTTATTATGGCGGCATCGACCGTATTCAGTCCACTGCTCCAAGCTATAGATTATTACTGCCATTGGATAGATATGTCCACTCAAGTGATAAGTATTTAAGATATACATCATCTTCCGGCAAATTGCAGACGGTAGGTGTTAATACAAATGTAAAGAATGAAAAAGGTACTGCTGTTTCAGGTAGCCGATCTGTAACAGATATTGCAGGCACTTATACACAGCAGGGGATTCTGTCTGCAATGCAGCAGTTCCTCAAGGCTGATACAAAAGTACCGGACACAGCGACAGTTAATGCAGGAGAAACCAGAGTTCCTGTTATAGTTCTGATGTCTGATGGAGAACCTACTGCCGCAACACATAGTTACACAAACATTAATGCTAATGCAGGAATGGGTAATAATACAGTTAGTATTCGTAATCCTAATGAAACAGACTTTGTTACACAGCTGACAGCTTCTTATGTAAAGGAAATGATGGATGCTCATTATGAAGAGAAGCCTATTTTCTACACACTAAGTTTAGGAACAAGTCTCAGTTATGATGTAATGGATCCATCCGATACCTTAGACAAGAACTTCACCCCTAGTACTACAATTTCTGGGTATTGGGATAAATTGTTGGCTAATAATAGCGTTAAAATTACGGTAAAAAATTCGGCTACTGCCTATGGTGCTCCTACAGTAACAAAGAATTATGCTGTGGCTAAAACCACAGTTTCGGGAAAGACATTATCTGTAAGCGAAGCGTTCCCTTCCAGTAAGTCTCAGCAATTGTATGTAGATAAGGCGTTCGAAGCTGCAACTGCAGACGATTTAAAAGATGCCTTTGCCAATATCTTTACAGACATCAGCCTTCAGACTCACACTTATCCTACATTGGTAGACGGTGATGAAAATCTGGATGGATATATTTCGTTTGTCGATAAGATCGGCGAATATATGAATGTTACAGATGTTAAAGGTATCCTGCTGGGGAACCATTGGTATTCCGGTAAGGAATTTGCAAAGAATCTGTCGGCATTGGGAACGACAACTGATCCTACAGCGTTGGGCGATGAGCTGGTATGGTCTATCCAGCAGCGTGTGGGAATAGCTGATGCCGCAACAGTAAGAACTTTATTAAGCCTGGCATATCAGTACGGACAGCTGGCTTATAACAGTGACGGCAGCTACAGCAATTATGTAGGCTGGTATTCAGATGCACAGGGCAATTACTTAGGCTTCTGGCAGGATGGAGTTACAACAACACCTGATGGAGCGACACATACAAATAAGTCATATATATATATCGGAGAAACAGACGAATCTCTTGGCGTGTCAGAATCCGACATGATGTACACAACAGTAAGAGTTCGTCACGAAATAGCAACAAATATCGAGTCTGTAAGCTTCGCAGTACCTGCGGCACTGATCCCTGTTGTTGAATACGATGTTGAGTATGATGAAAATGATAAGCTTACTTCAGTAACAAGAGGTGGAGCAGATCATCCGATCAGACTGGTTTACGAAGTTGCACTGGACGATTCGATAAACGAACGAACACTTCGCGATGCAGTAGATCATCATTACATCGCTCACAACACTGACAGCGAAGGATACGTAAAGTTCTATACTAACCAGTATGAAGTTACAGGCGAAGTTGGATATGGCAGAGTAAATACTTACTCATACTTCAGACCTTCACATCAGAATGAGAACTACTATTATCAGGAAAATGAACCTGTATATATTGATCAAAACGGTACAAAGTACAATAGCAGCAGTGCCCCTGATCCTAGTGGAACATATTACAGAGAGATCACGGTATATTCCAATAACAACGGCTCAATAAAAGAAGAGAATATTTACAGAAAATTGTCTGTAGCAGCATTACAGACTGCAGCTGCTAAGGGTGACGGTACATGGTATATCCCTAAGGGAAATGTCCATGTGAACATGGACGGTTACACGATTCCTAAGGCCGAAAATAAAACGGGTACATTGATCAATGCTAACCTTCCATATGTAGACGTTTACGGACATAATGTAAGCGATACTGATCACAGATTTGTTATCGGGGATACTTTGGGCAATAACGGTAAAGTAAGGATCAAACCTGAAACAGGTATCAAGCTTACAAAAGTGATAGCAAATGCAGACGCCACAACCAATATGGACGAAGAGTTTGAATTCACCGTTGCAACAGCTGCAAGTGTGACCGGCGCACATAATGCTGTTAAGGTAGCAGCTGATGGAACAGAAACTGAAGATACTGTTGATTTCAGCAGCGGCAAGGCGACTGTGAAACTTAAGCATGGCGAAAGCATATATATCACAGGTCTGGCTAAGGATCTGGAATTCACCATAACTGAAACAGAAGAAGCAGATTTCGTTGTTTCAAAAGTAGTTATGGATGACCATACTATCCCGTCAACAGTTGCAAAGGGGACACTGGGCGATGGATACATCGCAGATGTTGAATTCACAAATGTCCCTAGAGGCGAAGGCGCGCTGACTATCGCTAAGCAGGTCGTACATCCTCTGGGAAGCGATCATAAAATCGACAAAACATTTGAAATAAATGTAGCAATGGATGGTGTATCTGTAAGTGCGGGAGATGAATTCAAGGTTGAACGTGCCGGAAGTGGAACTGAAGAAACAGTGAAGCTGGGCGGCCTCCTTGGCGGCGCGAAAGATTTCAATATAACGTTGCAAGATGGTGAAACTGTCAAGATCCTCGGAATACCTGAAGGAACAGTCGTAACAGTGACAGAGCCAAATCCGGGAGAAGGATTCACAGCAAGCTACAAAGAAAACAATGTTGATGGTGATGGCAAGATAACCGTTGTTAAAGAGCCAACTATCGATAACGTAACTGTTGTCAATACTTACAAACCTGAACCTGCTAAGATCAAAATCGATCTGTCCGGCGTGAAGACACTGGTTGATGAAAATGGAACTACAATTGATCCGGAAAACTGGGATAATGATCTGAAATTCCAATTTATTATTCAGAAATATGTTTATGAAGACGGTTCATGGAAGTGGGTCGACACAGAAAACATCGATACAGCCAGCAAAACCGACGGCAACAAGGTTGACTTCCTGACTGGCGGCAGAGAGCTGACTTTCGATAACGTTGGCGTTTACGGATACCAGGTTATCGAGAAGAACCATGGTTTGACGATCGACGGTATCGTTTATGATGCAACTATGCATACATTCAATGTTATTGTGACTGACGAAGACATGGACGGCAAGCTGGAAGCAAAAGTTGAATCCAGCCATGGCGATGACAACCATTTTGTTCTTAAAAATGGTGTCTGGACAAATGATCAGATCGATTTCGTTAATCACAATAACAGAGGAGAGACTTCTGAACTGATCATGATCAAGAAGGATCTGACAAACGAGTCGGGCAGCACCAGTGTATCTCTGGCAGGATATCAGTTCGAAGTATTCAAATCAAACGCTGATTATACTGAAACAGGTGATAAAGTTCTGACGACACCGGTAACAGATGCGGCGGGCGAAACATATGTGTCACTCACATATGATTATGATGATGCAGGAACTCACTATTATAAGATTAAAGAAAAAGCTACCGGAATCGCAGGAATGACAGATTCCGATAAGGTTTATAATTTCAAAGTTGTGGTAACGGCAAATAACGACGGCTCTGTGACTTCAGAAATCATCGAAGGAACAAATACTGAATTTGAGGAATTTGCTAGTGGTGCACAAGGTGTAACTTATGACCTGGCGACATTCACAAACAGATATGACCCTGCAGACGCTACAGTAAGTTTGGATGTTACAAAGAAGCTGGAAGGCAAAACGCTGAAGGCAGATGAATTCACTTTCCAGATCACGGCTAAGACAGCAGATGCACCAATGCCTGCAGATACTGAAGTACAGAATTCAGCAAACGGTGACGTGGACTTTGGAGACATCACATTTGACGAGGTGGGAACTTACGAATACACCATTCAGGAAGTTCATGGAGATGCTTCAGGTGTAGAATACGACGATACAGTATATAATGTTGTGATTACCGTTACAGATAATGCCGGTAAACTGACAGCTGCAGTCGACGTATTGACAATTCCTGGGACAGAGATGGTATTTGAAAACAGATACACTCCTGAACCTACAGAAATGGGCTTCGATGGCGACAAAGAACTGATGAACAAAGAGCTTGTAGGCGGGCAGTTCGCATTCACATTGGCTGAATGTGATGAAGCAGGAAACATCGCAGCAGATGGCTATAAGCAGACTGTAACAAATAAGGCTGACGGCAGCTTCGTATTCGATGAAATTTCATACGATGACGAAGGCACATACTATTATGTGATTTCCGAAGAAGTTCCTGACAGCACACAGGGCATCGTATACGATAACACAAAATATCTGGTTACTGTAGAAGTTGATTACGACAGTGTAGCGGGCGAGTATGTTGCAGCTAAGTCAATAAGCAAGCTCGGCGGAGCAGAAGTAACAGAAGTTGAATTCGTGAATGAATACAAAGCAGCGGCAACAACTGCAGTAGTTTCCGGATTTAAATCACTGGAAGGCTGGGCTCTGGAAGATGAACAGTTCGGATTCAACCTCTATGAATCAGATGAATCTTGGAACATAGGCAATAGCCTGCATGCGACTCGCAACGATGCAGAAGGAAACTTTAGTTTTGACTTTGGCGAAGACTACTTCAAAGAAGCAGGAACTTACTATTACATCATCAACGAAACTCAGGGTTCCGCAGAAGGATACATCTATGACGACAAAGAAGTGGGCGTCATAGTTACAGTAACTGATGATATGTTAGGATATCTTCATGCGTCCCTGTCATATGTAGATCTGAAAAGAGATGGAGACAATGTAACAGAAACGCCTACCGCAGTAGTAATATTCAACAACGAATACAAACCTGCGCCGGTAGAATTGCCAATGGCAGTTACTAAGGAACTCACCGGTCGTGATTGGTTCGATGATGATGAATTCAACTTCACGCTCAAAGAAGGAGACAATGGTACTACTCAGGCTGTAGCAGATGGCATTGTTGAAATCAGTGATAATACGGCAGTTGCAACTAAGGCAAATAGGATCGCAGAGTTTGAACCTATAACATTCAAAGAAGCAGGTGTATATAATTTCGTTATTAGCGAAGTTAAAGGCGATGATGATAATATCGCATACGATTCTCACGAAGTTGTTGCTACAGTAACAGTAACAGATAACGGAACAGGCAAGTTAGCAGCGGCTGTAACTTACAGCGGCAGCACAGAATTTGTGAATGACTTCACTCCTGATCACGTTAATATAACGCTTGAAGGCGAAAAGGTTCTCATAGGACGCGATCTGGCAGAGGGCGAGTTTACATTCAAGCTTGAGGCAGTTACTAAGGACGCGCCAATGCCGGCAGTTACAGAAGTGACAAACATTGAAGGTGAAGACGGTGAGTTCAGTGCCATTGAATTCGGTTCTATCAGATATGATGAACCGGGTGTTTATGAATATCTGATCACTGAAAATCCAAGCGGACTACCTAGCGTGACAGATGATACTACACCGGTAAAAGCAACTGTAACAGTTGATTACGATGAAACTACAGGAATAATGTCGGCAGATGTTGAATACGACAAGGATGGCAAAGATCAGTTCGTATTCGAAAATATCTACAAGGCTGTTCCGATAGAAATTTCAATCGATGCACTCAAGAAAGTAGATGCAAGCGAAGGTAACAGCTACGCGATCGAAGATGGTGCATTCAATTTCGAGATCGAACCGGCTGACTTCAATCCGACGTCTGATCCAATCAAGGAACAGTATGTAAGCAACGATGCAGATGGCAAGATCAGCATCTCAGCAGAATATACGGAAGCAGGCACGTATGTGTACACTTTACATGAAGCTTCCGGTGATCATACAGGTATGGTTTTCGATACATCTGTATATCGCATAGAAGTTACAGTAACAGATGATGTCGAAACAGGAAAACTGGTTGCTGATGTTGTTGTAACTAAGGATGGCGACGAAGTCGACGAAATCGTATTCAATAATGAATATATCCCTGAAAAGACTTCAGCTGAGATCCACGGACATAAGCATATAGAAGGTAAGGCCCTTGAAAACGGAGAATTCAGCTTCACCATCAAGGCTCTTACTGAAAATGCACCTCTGCCTGCAGAGACTACAGTTAAGAATACAGACACAGGTCTGTTCCAGTTTGGTGCTATAGTCTACGAACAGGTTGGAACTTACGAATATGAAGTAAGCGAAATCAATGAAGGTAAGGGCGGCTATTCTTATGATGACAGTGCATACAAAGTTACTGTTACTGTGACTGACGAAGGCGGTATGCTGGAAGCTGCCGTAGACGGCGTATATACTAATAGTTACGAGCCTGTCATAGTATTCAACAACAGTTACAAACCTGATGATGTTACGGTAACTATAGGCGGAAACAAAGACTTTGTGAAGAACCTTGACGGTCGTGAAATCAAAGAAGGTGAATTCGAGTTCGCACTGATGGATGGAGAAGCAACTATCGACACTGCGAAGAATGATGCAGAAGGATATTTCCAGTTCAATGTAAACTTCACTAAGGAGGGAACTTACAACTACACTGTAGTAGAAAAGAATACAGGAGTAGCGGGAGTTGAGTACGACACTAATATTTACGGAGTTGTTTTCGAAGTAGTTGACGAAGACGGAAAACTGAAGGTAGAAAGCATCGACTACCTCAAGGATAACAGCGAAGCGGATAAGGTTGTCTTTGAAAACACATACATCCCTGCTCCTACACAGATCCAGCTTAGCGCATTGAAGGTTCTGGAAGGCCGCGAGCTGGCTGATGGAGAATTCACATTCGCGCTTGAAGATGCTGACGGCAAGATGTTGCAGACCGTACAAAATGCTGAGGATGGAACAGTGACATTCGAACCTATCGAATATGCTGAAACAGGAACCTACACATATAAAATGTACGAAGAAAAGGGCAGCCTCAAGGATGTCGCATATGACGAAACAGTACATGAAATAGTAGTCGAAGTAACTGACGATCTTAACGGTAATCTGACAGCAACTGTTACCAATGAAAATGCAGTGCCGGTATTCGTAAACACTTATGAACCGGATAATGACTTCGGAGGAGGAGATGGCAACGGAACCAAGACCGGCGATCCTTCAAACATGCTGCCTCTCATGGCGTTGGCAACATTGTCAATGATCGGGGCGGTAGCATCTCTTCTCTTCAGAAGGAAGAAGGCATAATGCGAAAGCGCGCTTTGCGAAAAAAGAATAATTATAAGACAGGAGGTTTGATTTGAAAATCAGACCTCTTGTTTCACATTGATAAGGATTTATAGAGTATGTGACATGTATAATTTGAAATACCGTGTCAAATAATGAAGAACGACTCTTACCCCTCGCATGTATCTGATGAGGTATAGTGAAAACACTACAGATAAAGGGGGGTGATTGGATGACAATCAGGAAGTGTCGTTTCATGCGTGGGATCACAATAGCCGCGCTGGCGTGCTGCATGATATCAGTATTAGCGGTGGTGTCTTTTGCAGAAGAGACAGAGGAGATGACCGTAGAAACGGAGCCTTTGGAAACAGAAACGATGATCCAGGTGGAACCGGAAGCCGTAGCTTGTGAAGAGCAGGAACCGGTCGCTTCTGAAGAAGCGACACCGGAAGAAGAGTTAAAAGATCAAGGTGTGGCAGAAGTCAACGAGGCCTATGACTACATGGTAGAAACCGGCGGTGACAGCGTAGGTGCCTCTGCAGGCATATCATACGGCGGCTGGGCTTCTCTGGGGTCTAAACTATCTTATATGAAGTTTCCGGAGGGGACAGCAGGACCTGATGGCGAAGACGGGGTTTGGTGCTACTGCATCGATATATCCACTGATACTAAGGACGGACACAAGTATTCGATGACAACACTGGATGCGGCCGGATATTATGAAAAGGAAGCGGGAGATAAAATAAGGAACATCCTGCTGAACTCTTATCCTAATATGACCATTGAAGAAATGATCGCAAAATACGGTCTGGAGGATTTGATGGAAGAGGAAGCTTTTATGGCTACTCAATGGGTGCTATGGTATTATTCGAACCCTGATGGTCTCGTTGATGCCGGAGGCGGCAGCTATTATCCGGCAGAGCTTTATAAACCATCGGAGTACCCGAGAGAAACTATATCCATGTGGTATGACGATGAGAACGGAACCGAAGCATATAAGAAATCGGTAAACGTCGTCAAACTGGCAAAAGCTTTGGATGAACTTGCGCCGGCGGGGGCGTACGAGATCGAACCGGCAAACATCGTACTAGAGAAGACAGTGTACGATGATAGAGTGGTTTTTGATTACGGCAATACCAAAGGTCTAGAATCTTTAGAGAATATCAGGATAAACGTTAGAGACGGAAAAGGTAGAGAAGTGCCTTTTGCACTTAAAGGAAATAAGATAACAGTGATGGCTAAAGATCTTTCGATGGAAGAAGATGCTGCGGAGCTGACAGTAACGCTGGAAGCAGAACAAGTTCTTTCAAAAGATGCGTATTTCTTCTCTCCGGAAGGAGGACGCGATGCTTCACAGAGCAGGGTAGCTGTGTATGAAGGAAAAACTCCTGTTGCAAAATCCGAGGTGTTTACTTTAACGAAAACCGAGTTCGAAGAAGCGGAAGAATATCCGAATCGACCTGAGGACCCATATGATCCTACAGTGCCAAGCGAGCCGGATGAGCCGACAGAACAGCCCGAAGCGGAGGAGATAATAACACCGGAAAACCCGACAGAGGCTGGAACTTTAGAAGAGATGAACGTGCAGACGAGCGGATCAAGTATCGAAAGCATGCATGAGCCTGAGACGGGAGACGGGTTTGATGCTATTTTAATTATGATGCTGATGATGTTGGCATTGGCGGGAATAATAGCTTCTATTCGCCTCTTAAGTAAACATGTCTAACATAGAGCTGGCATGCGAATGAATTGCAGACATGCCAGAAGAGATCTCGGGGATCGTTGCTGGTTTCGAATTTCGGCATTGAAGTTCCCTCGAAAGCATGTTGTACCGCTTGTTCGATCATTTCACAGAATTGATCGTATGAGAACTCGGCGTCTTTGAAGTCGATCCCCAGCTGGATCAGTCTTGATATTTCCTCTATGGTATATACAGGTTTCATGAGAGCTATTACAACAAGGCAGGCTATAGTTAGTCTGCCGTATTTTTTATTTTCGGGAGCAGGGATATATTTAAGTTTAACATAGTTGTTTATCATGGTTCTTGTCAGGACCTTGCCGCCGTCAGGTGCCAGGTAGTCGCCCAGCCATTCATCCAGCAGGGACAGTACCTGTTCCAGATACTGATCTACTGAGGGCAGCTCGTTCCATCTTGGTAATTTGAACTGTTCGAGTGTCTTAGCATTCTTCATATATGTTACTCCTTATAAGGTGATCGTCGCGCTAGAGTACTATGATTTAAAGTCTATAGCAACAATAACACAAGAGGAAAAACGTGTCAACCAGTTGACAAAGTTATTATAATCATGTAACATAGTTTCGATAACTAGATAGGCGTGCAGCAAACAACTCAACGCACGCCTCAAATATGAAATAGAGGAGATAACATGAAGGATATAAAACAACTGACACCCGTATATAAGAATGATACTTATAGAGATTTTCGAGACTTATTGAATAAGTCGGCAGAAAAGTACGGCACCGGCGATGCATTTATAATCAAGCATAAGAAAGGAAGAAAAGAAATTTCTTATGAGCATATTTCGTTTAATAGATTTCGTGATGATGTGAATGCACTGGGGCAGGGGCTCCTTGATGAATTCGGAGTTGGCAAGAGATATGCCATCATAGGAAAGAATCGTTATGAATGGCTGCTTTCATATTTTGCAGTACTTGGCGGACTTGGTATCTGCATACCTCTCGATAAGGGCTTGCCGTATGAAGAACTGGAATCATCGCTGGCACGAAGTTATGCAGATGTGCTGATCTATGACCCTGCGCATCAGGAGCAGGTGGACAAGCTAAAAGCAGAAGGGAAGATAGATGTCTCTGCATATATCTGTATGGACGAAGCGAACGAAGCACTTTGCATAAAAGATATTATCGCTGATGGCCGCGAAAGGCTGACTGCCGGAGGCGAAGACGCGGCTGAAGCCGTAGCTGAAGCAGTGAGATACCCCGACCTTTGCGTAGACCCTGAAAAAATAGATATCCTGCTCTTTACATCAGGAACTACGTCTATGGCAAAAGCTGTTATGCTGTGTCAGCGAAATATCATGTCGAACCTGGAAGCCATCGAGAAGGTCATAGAAATCGTGCCGACTGACGTGAGCATGGCATTCCTGCCGTATCACCACACTTTCGGAGCGACAGGGCAGTTCGCGATGATCGCAGGGGGAGCGGCATCTACATATTGCGATGGGCTGAAATATTTGCAGAAGAATCTGGTTGAATATAAGGTTTCTGTTTTCTTCTGTGTGCCGCTGCTGATCGAATCGGTTTATAAGAAAGTGATGGCAACAGTCAAGAAAGAGGGCAAAGAGAAAAAGGTCGCATTTGGGATGAAGCTGACTAAGATGCTGATGAAATTTGGCATCGATGTTAGGCGAAAGATATTCGGCGAGATCCTTGAGAAGCTGGGAGGCAACATCAGGCTGGTAGTCAGCGGTGCATCTGCCATCGATCCTGAGGCGCTGGCCGGATTCAAAGCGTTTGGTATAGAGGCGATACAGGGATACGGCATGACAGAATCATCGCCTGTTATCTGCGCTGAGAATATATATGAAAACAAGATCGGATCCATCGGTCGTCCGCTGCCGGGAATCGATGTGGAGATTTTCGAACCGAATGAAGAGGGGATCGGGGAATTGGTCGCTCGCGGGCCGAATGTGATGGCGGGGTATTTTGAGAATGAAGAAGAGACTGCTAAGACACTGTCCGGCGGCTGGCTCCATACGGGAGACCTGGCGTACGTAGACAAGGATGGATATATATTTATCTGCGGTCGTAAGAAAAATGTCATCGTGCTCAAGAACGGTAAGAATGTTTATCCGGAAGAGCTGGAAGTGCTGATCAGTAACCTGCCGTATGTTGAGGAATGTATGGTCTTCGGACAGCCACGTAATCACGACGGCGACCATAAAGACCTGGCGATCTGTGCGAAGATCGTGTATAAGACGGATTGGATGAGAGAGAACCTCGGTCAGGAAGCTGGCGTTTCAGGCTCCGGCGGAGAGACAGATCTCAATGCGACGAAGATCGAAGCCTATGTGAAGGCTGATATCGATAAGATAAACGAAACGTTGCCGACATATAAGCAGATGCTGCGTGTCATCGTAACAGATCAGGAAATGATCAAGACGACTACAGGCAAAGTCAAGAGATATGAAGAAGCGAAGAAGATGTAAATATTAAAAAGGTCGAATCATAGTGATTCGACCTTTTCAGTATCGATTTCAACCAGTTCCGCATCTGACAGCAACAGTGATAGTATGAACGAGAATGCACACACAGCGCAGACCGCCACGAAAGTAGCTGTCAATCCGTATGTATCACCGATCTTGCCGAGGATCGGTGTGAAGATGCCACCGACACTGACGATCAGCCCCAGCGTGATACCGGACGCGAAGCCGATATGATTAGGCAGGTAGCGCTGTCCCATCAGGACCAGCGGGCTGTAGCCGATGTTGAGACCAGCACCCATCGGGATCAGCATCAGGAGACACAGCCAGAAGCTGCCGGATACCGTGAATATTATTATTGACGGAAGGAGTATCGCGAATGACAGCCAAACCGTCTTGCGATGTCCGAAATTGTCAGCAAGCTTACCGCCGAACAATGCCGCCAGCGCAGAAACTGCGTAATAGAAACTCAGCGACATATTACCGATAGATTCAGTCTGTCCCATATTATCCACGAGGTAAAGGACAAGGAATGTTCCGATGCCGGTATAAACGATGGATCTGAAGCAGATCAGAACACCGAGCTTAGCAAATGCGCCCCAGCGGTCTTTGTATCTTGGTGTGGAAAGTGCAGGGCTGTCGCCCGCAGCGGAGGTTTCCGTCGCAGAGGACTCTGCATCGGAGGTTTCTGCCGCAGAGATTCTTGATGCGGAGATTCCGGGCGCAGAGGCATCTGCCGAGCTCTGCAGCTTCGGTGCCTTAGGAGGCTTCGGAAAGAACTTTGTCGACAGCACTCCGAAGATAGCTGCAGGTACAAAGAAAATCAAAGTTCCTTTGAGACCGAATACGGTGATAGAGCCTGTAGCCAGCAAAGGGCCCAGCGTGAATCCCAGATTGCCTCCGAACGAGAATATCCCGAGAGAGAATCCTATATTATCCTCATCTGCGTATCTGTTGACAAGTTGTGCAGCCTGAGGGTGGAAGAGGGCAGAGCCTACACCACTGACAAGAACTGCGATGCATAGCCCGGTAAAGTTTGATAAAACTCCCGTCAACGCCATGCCGCCGCCTGCCAGGATGACTCCGTATACCATGATGCGAGGGTTATCGATCTTGTCGGCAAGGTGACCGAAGACCGGCTGGATCACGGAAGCCACGATGTTGGCGACCATGACCAGCATGGCTGCTGTTGTATAGTCAAAATGATATGCCGCGATAAGAAATGGCAATATCGCGGAAAGGGCACCGTGCGCGATGTCCGAACACAGGTGCCCAAATGATAATACATAGTGTTTCATTATTTCATTACCGCTCCC
>JAFQBD010000051.1 GCA_017416795.1 Bacillota bacterium
TATAATTATCATCATTATATAATAGAATATGTATATAAACAAGTAAATTTTAATAAATCTGACTATTCGGTATAACTTCAACAAACTTGTTATTTTCGTCTACATTTCCTAAATACACGATCGGGAAGTAATTACTGACTTTTTTCTTTTTTGGTTCTATATTAGATATGGCTACACCCGTTCCAACTACTTCGATTTCGACTTCTGAAAGGATTTCCGCTATACCTTTGATGCTTCCGCCTCCACGCATAAAATCGTCTATGATGAGGGCTTTTGAGCCGGGGGCTGCAGCTCTTTTGGAAATAGACATTTTTTGTAATCTCTCGGAAGAACCGGGAAAATAATTAATGCTGACTGTAGCTCCTTCAGAGATCTTGGTTTCTCTTCGAACGACGATAACAGGCAGATTGAGAAGGTGAGCAGTCATGAAAGCAACAGGTATCCCTTTAGTTTCTATAGTAGCAACATAGTCAGCACCTGCATCTTTGAAATGCTTTGCGAATATCTGAGCCATGCCTTTTACGATAGAAGGATCGTACATGATATCTGATGTATAGAGGAAACCTCCGCCGAGGATCCTGCTCTCTTCTCGAAGCATGTTGCAAAGATCGTTTTGTACTTCTTTTGCCTTTTCCGGAGAAATATCGGATATGTACCTGACACCGCCGGATGCGCCCGAAACAGTTTCGATATAGCCGTAACCTGAGGCCTTTACAGCTTCTTTAGCTGCGCTTATATCTTCGCTTATGCTTGACTTGGCTGCAGCAAATTTATCGCAGAAATAATTGAGGCTGAACAATTTCTGCGGAGATTCGGTCAATATCTGGCATATGGCGCCTACGCGATGGCTTCTCTTCATGGTTTTTATACCTTTCTGTAATGAGGATAAAATGTACGAAATAATTTCAAAATCATAATAATATTATTGGAGTTTGTTGTCAATCGTAATAGAGAGGGTAGAAATGGCAGAAAAAATATGGTATACTCATCATAACTACGAGTAGGAGGCATAACGATGGTAAATTTACCTGATTATAATAAAATACATTGTATTGGCATAGGAGGTATCGGCTTGTCTGCTATAGCGGAGATACTTCTTTCCAGAGGCTATCAGGTGTCCGGATCTGATATGAGAGAAAGTGACATCACAGAGAAACTTATGGAAGACGGTGCCAATATTTTTTTAGGTCATAGAGCTAAGAATGTAGAAGGTGTCGACCTTGTGATCTATTCTGCGGCAGTAGGCAGTGACAACCCTGAACTGGCGCGTGCCGAGGAGCTGGGAATACCTGCGATAACGCGAGCACAGGCACTGGGTGCACTTATGGATGAGTACGAAAACAGCATCGCTATTTCAGGAACTCACGGTAAGACAACGACTACTTCTATGGTATCTCTGATACTGAAGAATGCTGAAAAATCACCGACAATACTGGTTGGAGGAAATCTTTCCGAAATAAACGGTAATGTCTACGTTGGAGAAAACAAGTATTTCGTAACGGAAGCTTGCGAGTACATGGACAGTTTCCTCAGTCTGAAACCAAAAATTGAGATCATTCTCAATATAGATTCCGATCATCTTGATTATTTCAAAGATGTGGACCATATAGCAAGCTCATTCGATAAGTTTGCTAAGCTGGTTCCGTCAGATGGGGCAGTTATCGCATATGACGCTAATCCGTTCGTTAAGAGAGTGATAGAGAATCTGCCGAATGCTGTTACATTCGGTCTCAACGAAAGCTGTGACTACTATGCATCAGACATAGATTTCGACAGCGAAGGAATGCCTAGCTTCTATGTGAATCATGGCGGCAAGAAGCTGTGTAAGATAGAACTGGCAGTACCGGGAGAACATAATATACTGAATGCTCTTTCTGCATTCGCATGCTGTCATCTTCTTGACGTAGATGTGGAAGACATAGTTAAAACATTGAAGACATTCAAGGGAACTCAGAGAAGATTCGATGTGCTGGGTAAGACTTCTAACGGTATCAAGATCATAGATGACTATGCTCATCATCCTACTGAGATCAAAGCGACTCTTTCGGCAGTGAAGAACATGAAACACAATGAACTCTGGTGCCTTTTCCAGCCTCACACATATACGAGAACACTGGCACTTATGGACGACTTCGCAACTGCATTCGAAGATGCCGACAAGATCGTTCTCGCTGAAATATATGCGGCAAGAGAAAAGAACATCCATAAGGTGAGCTCAAAAGCTCTGATGAACAAGATCAGAGAAGTCGCTCCAAATAAAGAAGTTTATTTCTTCAAGGATTTCGATGAGATCGCTAACTTCGTATATAACAACGCTGAGGAAGGCGATTTGGCTATCACTATGGGTGCCGGAGATATATATAAGGTCGGCGAAATGATACTTGATAAGGACAGAAGATTCTAAGGAGGTCTTTATGGATATCCGTGAATATGAAGCTTTGGAAAAAGCAAGACTTGAAAGAAATCTGGCATATATGGAAGCCGGAGTCAACTTTATCGATCTGAAGATGGCGTATATCGATGAAGGCGTTAAGATCGGCAAAGGCACTACTATCTATCCGTGTGCCGTCATCGAAGGTGATGTTACTATCGGTGAGAACTGTGTGATCGGACAGAATACCAGGATAAAGGATTCTGTCATAGGCGACGGTGTAACGATACAGAGTTCAGTGATACTGGAAAGCAAGATAGGTAATGAAACGACTGTAGGTCCGTTCGCATACTTAAGACCGGGCAGTGATATAGGCAATAAGTGCAGAGTGGGAGATTTCGTTGAGATCAAGAATTCTAAACTGGGCGATGGTGCCAAGGCATCTCATCTCACATATGTAGGAGATTCTGATGTCGGTGAAAAAGTTAATTTGGGATGCGGAGTAGTATTCGTCAACTACGATGGAAGTAAGAAATATCGCTCCGTTGTTGAAGATGGTGCATTCATCGGCTGTAATGTCAACCTTATCTCACCTGTAAATGTAGGTAAGGGTGCATATGTGGCAGCAGGAAGCACCATAACTGAAGACGTACCTGATGGTGCCCTTTACGTAGCAAGATCCAGAGAAAAGATCCTGGAAGGCTGGGTAGAGAAAAAAGGCATCTTGAAGAAAAATAAATAACACTCAATAAATAAGCAAACAGTAAAAAGAAAAGGTAGGAGAAACAAATGAAGAACAGTGCATTTTCAAACTTCAAAGTATTTGCAGGAAATTCACATCTTGAACTGGCTGAAGAAATCGCTTCCATCATGGGAAAACCACTTGGCGAAGCTAAAGTTGCTAAGTTCAGCGACGGAGAAATCGCAGTAAACATAGGCGAAACAGTAAGAGGAGTTGACTGCTACATCGTACAGTCCACTTGCGATCCTGTAAACGACAATCTGATGGAACTGCTGATCATGATCGATGCTATGAAGAGAGCATCAGCAGGAAGGATCAATGCAGTTATCCCTTACTATGGATATGCCAGACAGGATAGAAAAGCTAAGGCAAGAGATCCGATCACAGCTAAACTGGTTGCAGACATGCTGGTAGCAGCAGGTGCAGACAGAGTAGTAACTATGGACCTTCATGCAGCTCAGATCCAGGGATATTTCAACATTCCTGTAGACCACATGCTGGGAATGCCTATCATCACTAAGTATTTCAAGGATCAGGCACAGGACAATCTGGTGATCGTATCACCTGACCACGGCTCAGTTCCTAGAGCAAGAAAGATGGCAGAACCTCTGAACTGCCCTATCGCTATCGTAGATAAGAGAAGACCTGAACCTAATAAGAGTGAAATCATGAACATCATCGGCGATATCAAAGGAAAGCACTGTATCCTCATCGACGATATGATCGACACTGCAGGAACTATCACTAATGCTGCAAATGCACTGAAAGATCTTGGCGCTCTGAGCGTAAGAGCTGCTGCAACTCACGCAGTACTTTCAGGTCCTGCTATCGAAAGAATAGAAAAATCAGCTATCGAAGAGCTGGTTCTGCTGAATACTCTTCCTATTCCTGAAGAAAAGAGAATCGAAAAGATGAAGATCCTGTCAGTTGCTCCACTGTTTGCGGAAGCAATGTCAAGGATCCACACTAACGAGCAGGTAAGCAAGCTGTTTGACTAATTTGAACTGATCCGCCGCAAGGCAGGAAGGAAAGAATATGTTTGTTATCGCAGGTCTCGGCAATCCGGGCAAGAAATACGAGAATACACGCCACAACATGGGGTTTCTCGTGATCGACAGATTGGCCGAGAAAAACGATATAAAAGTTAATAAGATCAAACATAAATCACTGGTCGGAGATGGTTTCATCTCCGGCCAAAAAACTCTTTTGGTAAAGCCGCAGACGTATATGAACCTCAGCGGCGAGGCCATAAGAGAAGTTGTTGATTATTATGATGTATATATGGAAGACCTGATCGTTATTTACGATGATTTCGATATCGAGCTGGGATCTATTCGTATTCGAAAAAAAGGCAGTGCCGGAAGTCATAACGGCATGAAATCCATAATACAGCATATCCAGTCAAAGGATTTCCCGAGAGTTCGTATAGGTATTGGCAACAGCGGCAAGTCCGACTGGAAAGATTTCGTTCTCGGCCGTATGGGTAAAGACGAAAAAAAGGCGATAGAAGATGCTGTGGATAAGGCGGCAGATGCTATCATGTGTATCCTTGAAAAGGGTATAGATAAAGCTATGAACGAATATAATATCAAGGCAAAACCTGCCGGAAAGGAAGAAAGTGACCAGCAGGGGAATGATTAACATCACAGGTGCATCAGAAGGAAGGATCGCACCGATAATAGCGGAGATCATTAAAGAGAAAAAGGGTCAGAGCCTCATTGTAGTTTCAACTTTTAACAGGGCGAAGCGATTGGCTTCAGACCTTTCTTTTTTTGATGCACGAAATATCTATGTACTACCGCCGGAAGATGAGTCGATCATCCAGTATGAAGCCAGAAGTAACGATCAGCTGCTTCAGCGCATGAAGGTCCTCAAGGCAGTGACTCGCGGTGAAGACTGTATCGTTATCGCGCCGGCTACAGGAGCAGTTAAAAAACTGCCGCCAAAAGAGATCTTCGAAGAAAACGTATTGGAGCTTCAGAGAGGGAAAGACATAGATATAGACGATGTAAAGGTGCGCCTTTCCTTCATGGGATATGAGCGCGTGCCAATGATAGAAAGCCGCGGTGAATACAGCATCAGAGGAGGTATCCTGGATATCTTCACACCTGACAGCGACATGCCGTACAGAGTTGAACTGTTCGACACTGAGATAGATTCCATCAGAACTTTTGAAATAGACACACAAAGATCCTCTGAGGAGCTGAAAGATATCACTATATGCCAGTGCAGCCAGCTGGTAAAAGACAGCGAACTTTTTGCGAAAGCAAAAGACAAGATAAATGATGCATATATCAAGCATATAAAGAAAATTGAAAAGAAGGAAGGAAACAGCGAGCGCGTACATGAACTGAAGGTAAGGCGCGGTCAGCTGATCGAATATATAGATAACATGATGAACCTCCAGTATATGGAGAAATTCATCAACTACTTTTACGATGAAACCATGTACATCTGGGATTACATGCAGGAGCCTGAAATATTTATCGATGATCCTGCCAGGATCCTGGAGACGCTTGAAGTTTTTGAGAAGGAAAGAGCAGATGACATTGCAGCCATACTTGAAGCGGGAAGAGGTATAGGTGAAGATTTCAAAGCCATGTCCGGGCAGAAGGATTATTTTCTCCTCTATGAAAAGGAAGGATATATCTTCACACCATTCGCCTCAACGATCAAAAATGCTCCGTTCCTGACACAGCTCATAACAGTAAACTGCAGGCAGACTCCCGTATATAACGGCAGGATGGACCTGCTCAAAGGAGATCTACATAGTTATATCAGACGAGAGTTCGATGTGACCATCGTATGCAGCGGAAGTGAGCGCATGAAGAACATGGAAGAATTTCTCATGCGTGAAGGCTTCATCGGGAAGGTGAGGCTGAAAGAAGGAACTCTTACTGCCGGTATGGAATTCACGGATAAGAAAGTATGTTATATCTGGGAAGGAGATGTATTCGGCGGAAGCAGGAAATCGAGAAGAAAGAGAAAGAAGACACGCGGCGAACAGATAAAAAGCTTCGCAGATGTGCAGACCGGTGATTATGTAGTTCACGAAAGTCACGGTATCGGTAAATTTACCGGCATAGAGCAGCTTGTCGTACAGGGTGTGAAGAAAGATTACCTGAAGGTGAAATATGCGGGAGAAGATTCTCTGTATATACCTGTTGATCAGCTGGGAATGCTGCAGAAATATGTTGGCGGTGACGGTATAGCACCTCGTCTCAACAAGCTTTCGGGCAGCGAATGGAAGCAGACGAAAGCCAAGGCCAAAGCAGCCATAACAGATATGGCGGATGAACTGATCAGGATGTCAGCTATCAGAATGAGAGAAAAAGGTTATGCCTTCTCTGAAGATACAGTGTGGCAGAAGGAATTCGAAGAAACATTCCCATACACAGAAACAGACGATCAGCTCCGCTGTGTCGAAGAAATAAAGAAGGACATGGAACGTGATGTTCCAATGGATAGATTACTTTGCGGAGATGTAGGTTTCGGTAAGACGGAAGTCGCTGCAAGGGCATTGTTCAAATGTGTATCTGACGGCAAGCAGGCGGCGGTGCTGGTGCCTACAACACTGCTTGCAAATCAGCATTATTACACACTTAAGGATCGTTTTGAGAAGTTCCCGTTCAAGGTGGAGATGCTATCAAGATTCAGAAGTCCTAAACAGCAGAAACAGATCCTGGAAGGGCTGGAAAAGGGCAGTGTGGACCTTATCATAGCGACACATAGGCTTCTTAGCAAAGATATAGAATTCAAGGATCTGGGGTTGCTTGTCATAGATGAAGAACAGCGCTTTGGAGTGAAACATAAAGAAAAGCTCAAACAGCTGAAAGAAAACGTAGACGTGCTGACCCTGTCAGCGACACCGATACCTCGAACTTTGCATATGTCCCTGTCAGGCATAAAGGATATGAGTACCCTTGAAGAGCCGCCTGAAGACAGATATCCTGTTCAGACTTATGTTATGGAGCAGGACGATTTCGTGATCCGGGATGCCATCGAGAAAGAGCTGGCTCGCGGCGGACAGGTGTATGTGCTTTATAACAGGGTAGAATCCATCGAACGCGTGGCATCGGATATAGAGAGATTGGTGCCTGAGGCGAATGTAGTTGTCGGACATGGGAAAATGGCCTCAAACAAATTGGAAGAGATCATCGTAGATTTTTCCGAAGGCGAGTATAACGTGTTCGTATCCACTACTATCATCGAGTCGGGAATGGATATACCTAATGTCAATACTATGATAGTGTTGGATGCCGATAAATTCGGATTGGCACAGCTTTATCAGCTTCGTGGACGTGTGGGCCGTTCGGATCGTATGGCCTACGCATATCTGATGTATAAGAGGGATAAGGTCCTTTCCGAAATAGCTGAGAAGAGGCTTAAGGCTATTCGAGAATTCACGGAGTATGGTTCAGGATTCAAGATAGCTATGAAGGATCTGGAGCTTCGAGGAGCCGGTAATCTGCTTGGAACGGAGCAGTCGGGCCACATGCTCAGCATAGGTTATGAGCTTTACTGCAAGATGCTCGAAGAGGCTGTTGGCGAGCTGAACGGCATCGAAAAACTGCCTGAACCTGATGAGACGGCATTCAGTCTGCCGATACCGGCTATAATACCGGTTAGATATATAGAAAATGAAGTCCTGCGTCTGCAGATGTATAAGAAGATCGCTATGATCGAAACTGATGAAGACGAAGCTGAGATCGTAGATGAGCTGATCGACAGATTCGGGGATATCCCGCGTGATACCATGAATCTTATCAAGATATCGAAGATCAGGGCAATGGCAGGCAAGCTTGGAGTGACTGAGATCCTCCAGCAGGGTTACAAGGTGATCTTCAGTCTTTGGGAAAATGTCAAGCTTTCGCAGGAAACCATGGCAGGACTTATAGGTGAATACGGTGAAAGGATGATGATAAACGGAGGTAAGGAGCCGTACATCAGACTTACTGTAGGTAAGGAAGATCCGCTTACGGCGATAGAGAGATTCCTGCAGACAGCCGTAGCAGGTCGTAAGCTGAATTAAGAAGCATCGACTCAATTGAGAGAAAGGAATGCGAGATGATAAATATAGTAATAACTGCCCCTAGAGGCAATATGGATAAGCTTATCGTAGAAGCTGCCGCAAAGCGCGCAGATATAAAGATCGTAGGCGGTGTCGGCGCTCCCGGAAGAGATTATATCGGCAAAGATATCGGTATCGTAGCAGGTCTCGGATATGAGGTGGGCGCACTCGTATATGATGATATCGAAGCCATCATAGATCAGTGTGATCTGGTAGTTGACTTCTCAAGAGTCGAGCTGTCAATGGAAGTGCTGGATGCATGTATATCACATAATAAAGCACTCATATGCGGAACTACAGGATTCAGTGAGGAGCAGACAGCAGCATTGCTTGCAGCGGGAGATAAGATCCCTATGATGAAGGCTGCCAACACATCTTATGTAGTGAATGTGATGAGAAAACTTCTCGGTGAAGCTGCTGCCATGCTGGGGGATAAATGCAAAATCGAGATCATAGAGATGCACAGCGAAACTAAGCTGGATGCACCAAGCGGAACAGCTAAGGAATTTGCCGAAGAAATAGCAGAAACTGCACCTGATAAGGAATATGATGATATAGCATTCCATTCGATCCGCGTCGGCAACACACCTAGCACACATCGTATCATATTCGGATGCATGGGCGAAAAGATGGAAATCTCCCATGACGCATATGACTGGAGATGCTACGCCGAAGGAGCCTGCGATGCTGTTGAGTTCATGGCAGGTAAGGAGCCGGGACTGTATAGTATGGAAGATGTTATTATGAGATAGTATCGCCTTTGCTAAGTCCTCTTCGCAGGCAATCATATAAACTTACTCAAAAAGAATAGAACCTCAGGAAAACTCGCCTATAAGGCTCAAACAGTTCCTGAGGTTTTTCTATTCTTTATTCTCGTTTCGTTTATGATTGTTTCTGCTCATGCGGAAACCGCATAGTCGATACTATTTCATAAACACATTTACGCTATAAGAAAACATACTTTAATACGAATAAGATTGCAAGGATGTACATTAATGGTGCGATGTTTTTCTTCTTGCCTGTTACAAGATTCAGTACAACATACGCGATGACTCCGAAGCAGATACCTTCTGAAATGCTGTAGAACAGCGGCATTGCCAGGATACACAGGTATGCAGGAATAGTTTCTGACAAGTTTTCTGCAGTGAACTTCAGCTCAGTGATGGATTCGAACATCAAGAATCCTACCAGGATGAGAGCCGGAGCAGTAGCAAATGACGGGATTGCTGTGAACAGTGGTGAGAACAGCGTAGCCAGCAGGAAGAGTACACCTGTTGTCAGAGCTGTCAATCCTGTTCTTCCGCCTGCAGCAACACCTGCGGATGATTCTACGAAAGTAGTTGTTGTTGAAGTTCCCAGGATAGCTCCGGCAGTAGTTGCTACAGCATCTGACATGAGAGCAGGTTTTATTCTAGGAAGTCTTCCGTTTTCATCCAGCATTCCTGCCTTCGTGCTTACTCCGATCAATGTTCCGAGAGTATCGAACAGGTCAACAAAAAGGAATGAGAAAACTATAACGATGAAATTGAATATGCCCGCAGCGTCGATATCGACAGTGAAACACTGACCGAATGTTTCTCCCAGAGCTGAGAAGTCTGCACTTACGATTCCTGCAGGGAAGAGGCTGTAGAAGCCTGTTTCAGGATTTGGTACATAGATGCCTATGATCTGGCATATCATACCCATCAGCCATGTGATGATGATACCGATGAGGATGGATCCCGGTACGTTCTTGATGTATAGAACTGCCATTATCAGCAGACCTATGATAGCCAGCAGAGCACAGATGCCTGCAGTGCTGAAATTATCTGTGAAGTTTGTGATCGTTACAAGTGTAGATGAGTCTACAGCCAGACCTGCGTTCTGAAGTCCGATGAATGCGATGAATAGACCGATACCTACAGATACTGCTCTTTTCAGAGGCAGAGGAATAGCGTTGAAAATGGCTTCACGTACATTAGTAGCTGACAGCAATATGAAGATCAGACCTTCGATAAATACTGCGAAGAGTGCAGTCTGCCATGAAATTCCCTGTCCGAGGACTACTGTATAAGCCAGATATGCATTAAGTCCCATGCCTGCGCTAAGTGCAAAAGGCAGATTAGCATAAAGTGCCATGATAGTAGTGCCGATGAATGATGCTAATGCAGTAGCCAGCAATACTGCTGTCGTATCCATTCCGGCATCTCCGAGGATGCTTGGGTTTACAGCCAAGATGTATGCCATAGTCATGAATGTAGTGACACCGGCAGCAATTTCTGTCTTGACTGTGGTATTGTTTTCTTTGAGTTTAAAAAACTTTTCCACTTCTAAATCTCCTGTTTATATTGATTATTAACATACCTGCCTATTTTATCACTACAGGGAAAGGATAACAAGTATAAGATGAACAAATCCCTTGACTTTTCAATACTTAAACGATAGAATAACAGGGTACGAAATTTAATATTTTGCTGTGGCAGAGACAGTAGCCCCGCGTAAAATCCTTACAGAGAGATGTTCGTTTGCTGAGAGAACATCGGTGAGGCGGCAAGTGAAAATCACTCGGCACTCCGAAAAACATAAATCGGGATTCGGAAACACAGCGACACTTTTAGAGAGACGGGATGATGGTCCCGTAACTAGGGTGGTACCGCGGTCAATGATCGTCCCTAACTATGCAGTTGGGGGCTTTTCTTTTTGCAGACCTACCAACTAAGAATAAAACCTGAAAGGAAAGATACACAAATGATCAAAAAATTATCAGAAAAACCGATCGCTGAGCTTCAGATGGAACAGGCTGACCAGTGGGAAAAAGACGGCCTTTTGGAAAAATGCGTAAGCACAAGAGAAGGCATGCCTTCATTCGTATTCTATGAAGGTCCTCCTACAGCTAACGGAAGACCGGGTATCCATCACGTGATCGCAAGAACACTGAAGGACTCAGTATGCCGTTACAAAACTATGCAGGGATATGCTGTTAAGCGTAAGGCCGGATGGGATACTCACGGACTTCCTGTAGAAATCGAAGTTGAAAAGCAGCTGAACATGAGCGGCAAGCAGGATATCGAAAAATACGGTATCAAAGAATTCAACGAAAAATGTAAGGAATCAGTATTCACATACGAAAGCATGTGGAGAGACATGACTAAGAGAATGGGATACCTGATCGACCTTGATGATCCATATATCACACTGGACAACAACTTCATTGAAACAGGCTGGTGGATCCTGAAGGAGTTCTTCAAGGCTGACAAGATCTATGAAGGCCATAAGATCCTGCCTTACTGCCCAAGATGCGGAACAGGTCTGGCTTCCCACGAAGTAGCACAGGGATATAAGGAAGTCAAGGTAACCACTATCACTGCTAAGTTCAAGAAGGTCGGAACAGAAAACGAATACTTCCTGGCTTGGACAACTACTCCTTGGACTCTGGCATCCAACGTAGCTCTGACTGTAGGCGCAGACATCGACTACATCAAGGTGAAGATGACAGAAGGCGACGAAGAAGGCAATATCTTCTATGTAGCTAAGGCTCTTGCCAATAAGACTCTGGGCGAAGGCAAGTACGAGATCCTGGAAGAAATGAAGGGTAAAGATCTGGAATACATGGATTATGAACAGCTTATGCCTTTCGTTAAAGCTGACAAGAAAGCATTCTTCGTAACATGCATGGATTACGTATCAGTAGAAGACGGTACAGGTATCGTTCATACTGCACCTGCATTCGGTGAAGACGACTATCAGTGCGGAAGAAAATACGATCTGCCTGTAGTAAATCCTGTAGATGAAGAAGGTAAGTATACAGAAACTCCATGGGCAGGAAGATTCGTTATGGAAGACGGGCTTGATGTAGACATCATCAAGTGGCTGGCTGCTGAAGATAAGATCTTCGCTAAGGAAAAGATCGTTCATAACTATCCACACTGCTGGAGATGCGGAACTCCGCTGGTTTACTATGCTAAGCCAAGCTGGTATATCGAAATGAGCAGCCTGAAAGATCAGCTGGTTGCTAACAACAATACAGTTAACTGGTTCCCTGATTTCGTAGGAGAAAAGAGATTCGGAAACTGGCTGGAAGAAGTTAAGGACTGGGCTATTTCAAGAAACAGATACTGGGGAACTCCAATTCCTATCTGGAGATGCGAATGCGGACATCTGGAATGTATCGGAAGCAGAGCTGAACTGGTAGAAAAGGCACAGGAAACTATAACTGAAGATATCGAACTCCACAGACCATATGTGGATGATGTGCATATCACATGTGAAAAGTGCGGCAAGACTATGACTAGGATCCCTGAAGTTATGGACTGCTGGTTCGACTCAGGATCAATGCCTTTCGCACAGCAGCACTATCCGTTCGAAAACGCAGAAAACTTCGATGAAGAACTGTTCCCTGCAGACTTCATCTGCGAAGGTATCGACCAGACAAGAGGTTGGTTCTACTCACTGATGGCTATTTCCACTTTCATCAAGGGCAAGGCTCCTTACAAGAACGTTCTTGTTAACGACCTGATCCTCGATAAGGAAGGCAAGAAGATGAGTAAGTCAAGAGGCAACACTGTTGACCCATTCGAACTCTTTGATAAGTACGGTGCAGATGCTACAAGATGGTACCTGCTCCACACTTCACCTGCATGGTCACCAACTAAGTTCGATGAAGACGGCCTCGTTGAGATCGTGAGCAAGTTCTTCGGAACTATCAAAAATGTATATAACTTCTTCGTACTTTACTCAAATCAGGACGATCTGGATCCTGCTTCACTTGAAGTTGCTTACGACCAGAGACCTGAACTTGACAGATGGATCATCAGCAAGTACAACAAGCTGATCAAGGAAGTTACAGAAGAAATGGATAGATACGATCACATGAAATCCGTTAGAAAGATCCAGGATTTCGTTAATGAAGATCTGTCCAACTGGTATATCAGAAGAGCGAGAAGAAGATTCTGGGGCGAAGAATTGACAGAAGACAAGAAATCAGTATACGCTACAACTTACGAAGTTCTCGTAGGCGTAGCTAAGATGATCGCACCGTTCGCACCTTTCCTTTCAGATGAAATGTATCAGAATCTGACAGGCGAAGAATCAGTACACCTGGCATTCTTCCCTAAGGCAGATGAAAGCCTTATCGACGAAAAGGTTGAAGAAAGAATGGACCTTGTGAGAACTCTCGTTGCTCTGGGAAGAGGAATCAGAGAAAAGGAAAGAATCAAGGTAAGACAGCCACTGACAGAAGTTATGGTAGACGGTAAGTACGAAGCTATCATCAGCGACCTGACTGATCTGATCAAAGAAGAACTGAACATCAAGACTGTTGTATTCGAAAACAAGCTTGATGAATATATGAACTACAGCCTGAAGCCTAACTTCAAGGTTGCAGGACCTATGCTTGGAAAGAACATCAAGGCATTTGGCGGAGCACTGGCACAGGCAGATCCTGCTGCTACAGTAGCTGCTATCGAAGCTGAGGGTAAGATCACAATGGACATCAACGGTGAAGCAGTAGAAATCACAGCAGAAATGGTAGATGTCAAGATCGACGCTAAGGAAGGTTTCGCAGTAGCGATGGAAAACAACGTATTCGCTATCCTGGATACTACAGTTACTCCTGAGCTGGCTGCTGAAGGTCTGGCAAGAGAACTGATCTCAAAGGTTCAGCAGATGAGAAAGCAGAACGACTACGAAATGATGGACAACATCAAGATCTTCGTAGAAGCAGATGAAGAAGTAGCTGCAGCTATCGAGATCCATAAAGAGTACATCATGAAGGAAACTCTGGCAGTTGCTATCGAAGCCGGCACAGATCTGAAGACTTCAGACCTGAACGGACATAAGACAGGAATCGATGTAGAAAGAGTATAATGAAAAGCGGGCGGGGTGTACACTCCGCCCGAATTTATAACTAAGTGTGGTACACGCGGGTCATACGGAGAATGATATGAGCAAGAAGAACCTTCTGGGAATGACAACTGAAGAATTGAAGAACTTCGTGCAGGGATTAGGTGAAAAACCTTTTCGCGGCAAGCAGCTTTTTAAGTGGGTGAACAGAGGAGTTACGGATTTTGAAGAAATGACCGACTTTTCCAAGGCACTTCGTGCAAAACTCAGCACAGCTGCTTATGTGGGGTCTTTAGAGATTCTGAACGTTCAGAAAGATACAAAGGACGGTACGAGGAAATTCCTTTTCGGGCTTGAGGATGGAAATGCCATAGAAAGCGTATTCATGCAGTATAAATACGGTAATTCTCTCTGCGTATCTTCTCAAGTAGGATGCAAGATGGGATGCAGGTTCTGCGCTACGGCCCTCGACGGATTTACAAGAAATCTGACTGCAGGTGAAATGCTGGAACAGATATATGCGGCAGAGCGTGAGACCGGCAAGGAGATAAATCATATCGTTGTCATGGGAATGGGTGAGCCGTTCGACAATTATGAAAATCTCAGTAAGTTTTTAAGGCTGCTTCATGATCCGGAAGGTAGGAACATGAGTTATCGAAACATGACTGTTTCGACCAGCGGAATAATACCTGCGATAGAGAAGTTTGCCATAGACTTCCCACAGGTGAATCTGGCCATATCGCTCCATAGATTAGATGATGCAGGAAGAAGTGCCATCATGCCGGTAAACGATGCTTACCCTGTAGACGATCTTTTGGCTGCGGCCGGAAGATATACTGAAAAGACAGGAAGAAGGATAACTTTTGAATATACACTTATTAAAGGCGAAAATGATAATAACAGAGATGTGGAAATAATGAAGGACAAGCTGTCAGGCATGCTGTGTCACGTGAATCTGATACCGCTCAATAAGGTCGACGAAACAGGTTTTGACGGCAGCACCAGGAAACGTGCAGAGGAAATAGCAGATCGCCTTACGAAAGCGGGAGTCCCTGCGACTGTGAGACGTGAACTGGGAAGTGCCATAGACGGAGCTTGCGGTCAGTTAAGGGCAAAAAATAAATCTATATATTGATTTTTAGTTGCTAGAGATAACCACATCGTGTATAATAATATTTAATATAAATGCACTTATGAAGCATGTAGAGGAGGATGATCATTATGGTGAAATTACTTATTGGGCACAAAGGAAGCGGCAAAACTGGACAGATGGTGGAATTAGCTAATGACAGCATCGCAACAAGCAATGGAAGCATAATTTTTATAAACAAAGATCAGAGACTCATGTACGAACTTAAGCATGAGATCAGAGTGATCTGCATGGAAGATTACGAACATATCACTAACATCGATGAATATATCGGATTCATCTACGGAATCATCAGTTCCGACCATGACATCGAAACTATTTTCGTTGACAGCATCCTGAAGCATGCAGATGTTTCACTGGGTGATCTGCCTGAATTTATTGATAGACTCAAGGCTATATCCGAAATCTATGAACTGGATTTCATTGTAAGCATAAGTGCAGAAAAAGAAGAAATGATAGGCGTTAATTTTGAAGGATGCGAGATCCTCAACTAATATCAAGAGACTAAAGGGCGGTGATCTCACCGCCACTTTTTTTGACTTGATGCAGATACATATTTCATTTCAAAGCAGGTGACATAATGAAAAAAGCGTATGGTTTCGTAGTACTGACGGCACTGCTTTTCAGCACAATGGAAGTTGCATGCAAGGTTGCGGGAAACGATCTTGATCCATTCCAGCTGACATTCCTCAGATTCCTTATCGGAGGACTGATATTGCTTCCGTTCGGTATTGCGGAAATGAAGAAAAAAGAAATAAAGCTGGACAGTAAAGATATTTTGAAATTGCTGGGTGTGGGTACCATAGGTATACCTATAAGTATGGTGTTGTTTCAGGTAGGCATAATGAACTGCAATGCATCTTCTGCATCAGTTATGTTTTCGATCAATCCACTGTTCACTATGGTATGTGCACATCTGCTAACATCGGAAAAGATAACAAAACAAAGACTTGCGGCACTTACCATCGGTATCGTAGGACTCGTATTCATCATAAGGCCTTGGGATGTACAGGAAGGCAATACTGTATTTGGCGCAGGATGTCTCCTCCTTGCTGCCATCACATTCGGGTTCTATACTGTAACAGGAAAGATGGTCAGCCAGAAGATTGGATCCGTAGCACAGGCGGGGATCAGTTTTCTTCTGGGAGCGGCAGTTTTGCTGATAGTCATCATCATAATGGGAAGACCGGTGCTTGAAGGAGTGACAGACAATATCCCTATAATCTTATATACAGGCATATTTGTCACAGGCCTGGGATACTATTCATACTTTACATCTATCAAATTATCAGATGCTACTACAGGCTCTTTCGCATTTTTCTTAAAGCCTGCCTTAGCACCTATAATAGCAGTCATAGTATTGAGAGAAACTATACTTTGGAATACGGTAGCAGGGATTGTTATAATCCTCATTGCATCATATATGAATATAAGGTTCCAGCAGGGGAAAAAGCTGAAAAAGGAAGAAAAATGAGCTTAGATAAGAAGTTGAAAATAAGTGATATAGAAGATATATTTACAGGTAATGAAGCCGGTATGGAAGATTTCTTCAATGAGTTTTCGGTGCTTCTGCCTGTCGTGGAAAGGAACGGCAGACTCTATGTGCTCTACGAATTGAGGGCGAGACATATGGACGTTCAGCCGGGAGAAATATGTTTCCCCGGAGGGAAGATAGAAGCCGGAGAAAGTCCGAAAGACTGCGCTTTGCGAGAAACCAGGGAGGAAATAGGGATACCTGAAGAGAAGATCAAAGTGGTTTCACAGCTTGATATGATGGTAAACTATAGCAATGTAGCAATGTATGCATTTCTGGGGATCGTGGAAGAAAGTGCGCTGGACCATCTGGTGCTGAATCCCGATGAAGTGGAAGAAGTATTCCTGGTGCCTATCGAGTGGCTTATGGAAAACGAGCCGCAGATATACTGGACGAATGTGGTGCCTCATCCTCCGGAAGATTTTCCTTATGATAAGGTCACAGGCGGAGAACCATATAAGTGGAGGCACGGAAAAGCGCCGGTGCCTGTTTATCCTGAATTTGGAGACAAGGTGATATGGGGATTCACAGGCAGGATAACCAAGAGATTTACGGATATGATAAAAGGAGGTAAGGCAGATGTTTAAATTAGCTCTTTGTCAGATAAAAAGTTATGTAGATAAGAATGAAAGCATGGCTGCAGCCGAACGTTATATCAGAGAAGCGGCGGCAGGCGGTGCACAGGTAGTATCTCTTCCGGAAATGTGGATCTGTCCTTATGCCAACAGATATTTTAAAGAGTATGCTGAACCGGCAGACGGACCTGCTGTGAAATTGATGGCGCAGCTGGCTAAAGAGCTTGGGATATATTTGATAGGCGGCACTATTCCTGAGGTGGAAGACGGCAAGTACTATAACACTGCATTTTGTTTCGATAAGAACGGAGAAATGATCGGCAGGCACAGGAAGGTGCATTTATTCGATATAAATGTCAGGAAGGCTATCAGTTTCAAAGAATCAGATACCTTTACTGCAGGTGAGGATCTTACAGTTTTGGATACTGAATATGGTAAGATAGGCGTAGCTATATGTTATGATATAAGATTTCCTGACTGGCATATGAAAATGGCTAAGGCCGGAGCCAAACTGATCGTACTTCCTGCAGCGTTCAATACGACGACAGGACCTGCACATTGGGATCTGACTGTCAGGGCAAGAGCAGTCGATAATCAAGTTTATTTCGCTGCCAATGCCCCTGCAAGAGATGAAAAAGGCATATTTGTAGCATATGGCAATTCCTGCATTTCCGATCCATGGGGAAAATTTGTTGCCCACGCAGACGAAAAAGAATGTATACTATATGGAGATATCGATTTCGACCACGTTGATTCGATAAGGGAGCAGCTGCCGCTTCTTGAACATAGAAGGGAAGAACTGTATAAATAAGGAGGTTAGAGTATCATGAAAAAAGTTTTGGTACTTGCTGTTGGTCTGGCTATGATGCTGGCACTGGCGGCTTGCGGCTCACCAACTGAAGAACAGCCTGAAGAGCAGATAGATTATGAGATCGCGCTCGTTACTGATGAAGGGCTCATCATGGATGGCGGCTACAGTGAAGTTGCATGGGATGCCATCAGCGCATTTGGTGCCGATAACGGAAAATCACATAAATACTATAAAGCGGCTGAAGCTTCGGATGAAGCCTATAAAAATGTGATAGATGATGCTGTTGATAGAGGAGCTAAGATCATTATTGCAGATGGATACAGGTTCGAAGATGTTATCTATGATGCTCAGAATGAATTTGAAGATGTCAAATTCATGATTATAGATGCAGAACCTATCGATCCTGAGACAGAAGAACCAAAAATTGCAGGAAATACTGCAGCCGTGATTTTCTCATCAGAGGAAGCAGGTTACATGGCAGGCTATGCTGCTGTTGAAAACGGTGCGTCACAGCTGGGATTTATTGGTGAAGCTGATAAAGCGGCTGTAACAGATTACGGATACGGTTTCTTACAGGGAGCCAGCGATGCGGCTGTAAATAATGGCGTAAGAGTGAATATCAAGTATCATTCCTGCAGAGAAGGCGGGGAAAGAGATGCTGTAGTGAAGAAGGCATCTAAGTGGTATGAAGAAGGTGTGGAAGTTATCTTCGCATGCGGACCGCATGTAGAAATGCCTGTGATCGAAGCGGCAGAGCTGAATGATGGTAAGGTGATAGCTTGTGAAACTGACAAAAGTGAAATGTCAGACACCATATTGACATCTGCTATAAAAGATATCGGCGGAGTCATAAACGATATGCTGGAAGTCTATGCACGCGATAAATTCCCGGGCGGTGAAGTCCTTGAATATGATACTTCAACAGACAGCATATGGCTCGATATGGAAACAAGCAGATTCGAATCTTTCAATGGAGGAGACTATAAAGATCTCAGTAAGAAACTGGAAGATAAAGAAGTAACTATCGTGGACAGCAGTGTAGGCGGATTAAGATCGCTTACATTGTCTAATGTAACAGTTTCTGAAGAATAAGCGACAAATAGTATATGACAGACATTATAAAAGGCGTCGAAACATTAAGTTTCGGCGCCTTGATTTATATTCGTTCATATTATTTAGCCAATATCTTGCCGGAACGTTCGCCGAGCGGCTTGTAATCAAGATGTTCCTGAACAGAATCGTAAGCGGGACGCATCAGTTTGCTGCCGTCAGTCAGTTCTTCCAGTCTGTGTGCACACCATCCCGAAAGCCTTGCAGTAGCAAATAATGGAGTTGCTATCGTGGTAGGGATATCGAGGGCATGGTATACGAAGCCGGAGTACATATCAACATTGGCAGGCATAGGTCTTTCTACGCCTGTAAGCTCTGCCTTAAGGATAGGAACTCGTTTTTCTATGTAATCACAGAGAAGGAAGTCGTCTTCCATATACTTGCTCTCGGCAAGCTTCTTAGCCATTGATTTGAGCACCTTGGCTCTCGGATCCGACAATGTATAAATGGCATGCCCCATACCATAGACGAGACCTGTTTTATCGTAAGCTTCTTTTTTGAGTATCTTTATCAAATAGTCGTCCAGCTTGCCTCTGTTATTGAAGTCAGGAACTTGCTGTTTGATATGATCCATCATATTGATCACTGCTATATTGGCGCCACCGTGTTTAGGCCCTTTGAGTGAGCCGATGGCTGCCGCTATGGCAGAATAAGTATCAGTACCTGTAGATGACACGAGATGAGTAGTGAAGGACGAGTTGTTACCTCCGCCGTGCTCTGCATGCAGTATCATCGAAAGGTCCAGCGTTTTTGCTTCTATGTCAGTGTATTCTCCTGTCGGTCTTATCATCCTAAGGATGTTCTCGGATGTGCTAAGCTCAGGGATAGGGTTATGCAGATGAAGGCTCATATTATCATAATATGCAGCCTTTGCCTGATATGCATAAGCTATGAGTGCAGGGAAATAACCGATCAAATCTATCGATTGACGCAGCACATTTGATATAGATGTATCGTCAGGATTATCATCATAACAATACAGCGCAAGTACGCTTCGCGCCAATTTGTTCATGATACTGTTTGATGGTGCCGTAAGTATCATATCGCGTGCGAAACCCATAGGAAGATCTCTTTTGGCCCCAAGCAATTTATTGAATGATTCCAGTTCGGACTTGCTTGGCAGATAACCAAACATGAGAAGGAAGGTCACTTCTTCAAAACCGAAACGATTTTCTTTGATGCAGCTTCCTACAAGATCTTCTATGCTGTAGCCTCTGTAATAGAGTTTGCCTTCTACAGGGAGCTTATTATCGTTCTCGTCGGTTTCATATCCAACGACTTCTCCGATCCTTGTAAGTCCTACTACAACGCCTGTACCGTTGGAATTTCGCAGACCCATCTTAACGTCATGTTGTTTATAAAGCTCAGGTGAGATCCTGTCTCTGTCACTTATTATCTTGGCACTGTCTTCGAGAAGAGCCTTAGCCGTGTTAGCTTTTTTAGTATTAGCGACTTCTTCTTTGACAGCAGCTCTAATTGCCTTTTTCTGGTCCCTCGATTCTTGTCTCTTTTCTCTGATTTTAGTTAACATTACTACCTCCATCATCTCTTTCACAATTTACCCCATTAAAGAAATATAAAAATATTATAACATAAGAACTATTATAAGTACAGGAAAATTCATGATAGAAGAAGGACAGTGAGAATTTACATTTTTAATACCATTTGGTAGAATAATAACAAATGATATTTATATAGAAAGAGGGGTACTCCGCATGAGTATAGATTTTGAAACAGCAATTGCAATACAGAGAATATGTACAGGAGAAACACGAGA